>JAJZSR010000144.1 GCA_021849595.1 Pseudomonadota bacterium
TATGAGGCATCCGCCGAACGCTACTTCGAATGGCGTGGGCGCTACGGCGAGCAGTTTTCCGCGCACGGCACCGGCTTTTATGCCGAGGATCCCAACGCCACCCACCGCGACACCGACTGGGCGCGCAAGGACGTGGTGGTGCTGTCGAGCAGCGGCGGAGCCGCCCGGCTGGTGAACGACGAAGGCATCCTGCCGCCGCGCACGGCCAGCTTGGATGCCAGCGGCGACATTCTCGGCGCCTATCTGCGCAAGGCGGCGAAGAGCAATCTTTACGATGCCGAAGCAGAGATGCGCGAAATCGCGGCCGGTCTGCCGGAGGGCATGTTCCGCGAGCTGCCCGTGCACGGCTACATCTTCATGTTCCATCTGGAACTGCACCACTACCTGTGGGTGCACGTGGACGACATCAGCCCCTATGAATACCAGCCCGCGCTCAAGCAGAAGCTCGTGCTGCCGGGCGACCATACCGAGCTCATCGACATCCTCACCGCGGAGATGGAGGTGCTGGCGGACGACATCGTTGCCGGCAAGTCGGGCGGCACCACCGTGCTGTGCGCCGGACCGCCCGGGGTGGGGAAGACGCTGACCGCCGAAGTCTATGCCGAAATCATCCGTCGGCCGCTCTATCGGGTGCATTCCGGGCAATTGGGCCTGAGCGTCGGGGCGATGGAAACCGCGCTCAAGGACGTGCTGGTGCGCGCCCAGCGCTGGGGTGCCGTCATGCTCATCGACGAAGCCGATGTCTATATCAAGCGGCGCGAGGACGACATTGCCATGAACGCAGTGGTCGGCGTTTTCCTGCGTGTGCTGGAATACTTCAACGGCCTGCTGTTCCTCACCACCAACCGCGTGGACGACATCGACGAGGCCATCGTCTCGCGCTGCATCGCCCTCATCAAATACACGGCGCCGGACGGCGCGGCGCGCCGCCGCATCTGGCAGGTGATGGCGGAACAATTCGGGCTGGATCTGGAGGCGACGCTGCTGGATGAATTAGTGGAGCGCTTTCCCACGGCGAGCGGCCGCGACATCAAAGGGCTGGCCAAGCTGGTCGCCAAATACTGCCGCCACAAGGCCATTGCGCCCAGCCTGGACGCGTTTCGGCGCTGCGCGGTGTTCCGCGCCCTAGATGCGGCCCCCGCGCCTGCGCCGGCCGCGGAACGGCGCTTGAGCAACCTTTGGTTCATCTGAGGGCGGCGCGACCGCAGCGGCTGCCGCCGCAGAAGGCACCGTTTTTGCATCTATGGGCAATGAACGTTTTTTTGTCGTCTTTACTACAAAGGCTACCCCATGCCCATCTACGAATACCGCTGCAGCGCTTGCCGGCACGACTTCGATGCCCTGGTGACATCTTCCTCCGCGCCGGTGTGTCCGGCCTGCGGCAGCACCGTTTTGGAAAAGCGGGTGTCCCTGCCCGCCGCGCCCGGCAAGAGTCAGCAGGTCATTCGACAGGCCCGTGCCCAGGCGGCGCGCGAAGGCCATCTCAGCAATTTCAGCCCGTCCGAGCGCTGAGCGCGCGGGGGCACTCTATCAGGAGCAGCAAATGCGTTACGAAGCACTCAAATCCGACATGAACCTGTGCACCGGCACGCGCACCGGCTACGGCCTCGCCTGCCGGGGCACGCTGTACAAGTGCGCCAAGTGCGGCCACACCGGCTGCAAGCAGAACCGCGGCCGCACCTGCAGCAACCAGGCCTTCAGTGTAGAGGACCGTTGTCTGGAATGTGGGGCGGTGGGGCAGATGGAGGTGTTGCAGTAGCTCCGTCTTGACGCGCTCAAGGCATTGCGCCGTGGCGGAAACACCGTTCGGACGCAATGGATAGTTATCGAGCAGGGAAACGGCATAAACCATGGACGAGTTATTCGCAATTTGCCGCACGATCGAGATAGAAGATGAGCAGCCGCGCGGTTTCTGGCTGGCCGTGCGGGGCGAGGACGGAACGGTGAAGCCTTGGCCGATCATCGTCGTGCGCAAGGGCAGCCGCTTTTTCGGCTATGAAAATGCCTGCCCGCATACCGGCAATCGCCTGGATAGCGTTCCGAACCAGTTTCTGGATGACGAAGGCAATTTCCTTAGCTGCGGTGTGCATGGCGCAAAATTCGACGCGGATACCGGCAACTGCTTCATCGGCCCCTGCCGCGGGCAGAACCTCACGCCGGTGACGCTGGTCATCGATGATGGCGACGTCTGCGTTACCGGAGTCGACCTGGCTGAGGAAGACGGCCTGGACCTGATCGAAGCGGAGGTGCCGGAAGTGGAAATCGAGCAAGGCTGATGACGGCCAAACCGCTGCAGCGCACCCTCGGCCTGGTGCAAACCGACCCGGCGCTGAGCGTACTGCGACTCGCAGTGCAGTATGCCAGCCCGGACGCTCTGCTCGACGACGAGACGCTGGATATCATGTACGAGCGGGTCGAAGACGGCGTCTTGTCCGCTCTGGCCCCTGCTGCCGTGTGGCAGGAACTCGCGCGCGGACTGATGATGCCCATGCCTTCGGGCATGTTTGGCGCCCTCTATGCCAGCGACGCGTTGTCTGTCGTGCTGCCTGAGGTCGCGGCCCTTTTTGGTGTGCCGCAAATCGCAGACGATCCGCTGCAGGTGGATATCGGGCAACATACCCTGCGCGTGCTGGATGAGGCGGCATTGTCAGACGCGCCGCTGGCGGTGCGGTTTGCCGCCCTGGTCATGAATATCGGCAAGGCAGATTCGCCTCCTGAACACCTGCCCGTCCATTACCGGCATGTCGATCGCGGCACGCCGCGCATCCAGGCGTTGTGCGAGCGCCTGGGCGTGTCGCAGGAGTGTCGAGACCTGGCGCTGTTGGCCATTGCCGAGTGCGAGCGGGTACATCGGGTAACGGAAATGCGCGCCGGCCCGGTCGCACTCATGCTGGAGCGTCTGGGCGCCTTCACGCAACCCGGCCGCTTCGCGCAATTCATGACGCTGTGCGCCTGCGATTACGGCGCCTATCCCGGACGCATCACGCAGAATTACCCCAAGGCCAAGCTGCTGCGGACCGCTCTCAGGGCATGTGAAGGGGTGAGTGCGGACAATGCCGAAACCCTGCGGGAGGCCAGGGCCATGGCCATCGCCGCCGCCTTGCGATCGGAACGTTGGGCGGACCGTTGATGCCATGTTTCGTGGCGCGCTCATATGGACACGCATTTTTATTGCGCTTTGGAGCCGGATGCCAAATTGCAGCAGCCGGAGTCATCCTTTATGGTCTGATCATTTGCGCAGCGCGCCGCACGGCCTGGCTTACGGCCCTTGCCGCCATTGAGCCGCTCCATATTGAAGTCGTTCGGAGATGACCGCTGACGGTCATCTTGAAGCGCTGCTCCTGGCCAGTTGCAGCCATTGCTGGCATAAGTCGTACCGACAGCATCGAACCTGAAGCCGTCCTTCACAGGATTGGCTTGTCAGTCTTTTGTATGACAGAAGATCTCCCAAACCCGCCCTTTGGCCAATGGATGCAACTCGGCTATTTTGGACGGGCGGTTAGGTCTGCTGCGTAGGGCTTGACCCGACTGACCTTACAGCTGACCCACCATGACCGTACGCGGATGATCGATCTCAAACCAGACAGTCACCGAAGTTCGGTTTTGTCATCTGGTCTGCTCAAACGCGTTTCCAGTTGTTCGATTTTTTCCACGAGTTTTTCTAACAGATCAACGGCTACGGTCAACGCCGCTTCGGCTGCAATCGCCTTCTTGAACACGCTCGCCCTTTTCAGCTCCTGAAGAGCGGCCTGCAACGCCGCAAGTTCTTCTCTCATCCTTGCCCTCCATGCGGTCTCTAGAGTGCCACGTGGTACAACTATGGTCTAGACGGCACGGCCTATCTGCCATCGCCTGCGGTGATCGTGCCGCTCGCCAGGACACCCATGCCCGCGGTGCCGGCAGGCAACGATAGCGACAACGCGATCCTAGGCGGAGCCTGGCAGACCGTCTGGAATCGTTGGGCGTGGTTGCTTGGCGCACCCCGCAAATCCCGCCGGGATTCCCTCAGGTGGCGGTCCCGAACCAGAACTGGATGCTCTTGCCGAGGAATTCATCGTAGCGCATGTAGTGGGTCCCATCGCACGAGAAGGTCAGGCTGATCATGCCATTGAAGGTGTTGATGGAAGCCATGCGCAGGTAGATGTTCTCGTCGGCCATGCGCAACGCCTTCAGGGTGTCCAGGACGCGGGCAACGTCTTGCAACGGGATCGCCGCGTCGGACGGATAGGGCTGGGGTGGATAGACCAGGCAGATATCCGGATCGACCAGGGCCTCCTGATCGAGAATACGGTAGCGAAACGGATCGGCGACCGTCCAGATCGTGAATTGGCTGCTGGAGAAGTGGATCAGGCACTGGAACACGCCCCGCTCGGTCAGCAGTTCATCGAGGATGGAAAGCGCCCGTTCCAGGTTTTCATCCATCGGGCTCTCGGCGCGGCATTGCTCCATGACGTGGCTGCGTATCGCCGGGTCACCCCTCACCTGACGCCAGCTACCGGGCTCCTCGTACAGTTCCGCCGTCACCGGCAGGTCGCGCAGGTCGAAATCCGCGCCGAGATAGCCCAGGACCCGGGCATCCGTGCGCACGACCTGCAGGGCCGTGAGACAAGGACACTGTCGCTTTAGGCTGATATAGCGTCCGCCAGCAGAAATCCCGATCTGGCACAGGCTCCTTCATGTATGGCCGCTGGGAGCGGTCACGTCCGAAGTCACCGGGCACCAGCGCGGCCTGCGCCACGTTGTCGCAAATCTGCACGCCGTCGGTCCCGATGCAGTACAGGGAGGTGCAGTGTGGAATGCCGGCGTAGCCGTCCAGGAGCACGGCATTCAAGGGTTCGCGCGCGCCCCACACCGGCGTGCATCGCTCGGCCAGGTGGGCGATCGGTTCTCGCAGCAAGCGCCAGTTGCTCGCGTTGCAAATAGATGCTGTCTTTCCATGATGGGCGCATGACGTTCCCCTTGTGTATGCTTCTTGTCTGAATTGGCTTGAGCCGCCGATGCTCGCCCCAAACGGCATACACCCGGCCTGTGCCGAGGAGTTGTTGATCGGGACGCTTTGACGGATCGACAAACCAAAAAAGCCGGATCGAAGAACCGGCCCTTTTGCGCCCTGCCTGGATGGCATACCCATTATTTCCGGGTCGCCGCTGGCGAGTGTGTTACACGGGCTTGATGTAGGCGGCCAGCTTGCCCTTGGGTCCGTTCTTGACCTCGAAGGAGACGCGCTGCGCCTCTTTCAGGGACTTGAAGCCGCTGTCCTGGATTTCGGAGAAGTGGGCGAACAGATCGTCGCCCCCTTCATCAGGGGTGATAAAGCCAAAGCCCTTGGCGTCGTTGAACCATTTAACTGTACCTTGAGACATCT
This sequence comes from Pseudomonadota bacterium, assembly GCA_021849595.1. GTDB lineage: Bacteria > Pseudomonadota > Gammaproteobacteria > Burkholderiales > Thiobacillaceae > JAJXXS01. The sequence goes on from JAJZSR010000144.1 coordinate 5,366, forward strand.
ACAATCCTTTACAAAAAAAGTAATCCGGGCTCGCGCCCGGTTGGGTGCGGCGGCATCAAGGACTGTAGGGAGGTACTGAAGTGACGGTGCCGGCTACTGTTATGACTGCGTCCGGTTGTGACTGCGGGACTGAAGCTACACTGCTTGAATTGACTGCCAGCACAGGCTACGCGCAATCCGGCGGATAAGCAAGCGATATATTTTCTATTTCATGGACTGCACTCACGCCGCGAGCGCGATGACTTGCACCGCTGAGCGACGGCAGCAGGCCGGGCGGACCGATGAAGCTTCCGGCTACCGGCGGTACGGCCTCGGGGTAGCGTGCCACGGTCACCGCGATGTGCCGGTCACCTGGCCGCTGGGGGGATCGAATCCCTTCCACCCCGCGCCGGGCAGGTAGACCTCGGCCCAGGCGTGGGTCTAGGCGTTGCCGGCATGCCTCCATGAACAAGGCAGCGAAGTCGCGGCAGGAACCGCTGCTGCGCGTCAGCGTCAGCCCAGGCGGCTGCACGCCCTGTTCCTCGCGCATCTGATAGAAGAACCGGCCGGAGATCCCGTGGTTCGCACGGCCCGATAGCGTAAAGGTCTGCATGGGACTCATGCACAAACAGAATTATTCCTTTGCCACCACATGGCCTCGGAACGCAATTTCATGCTTGATATAGACGGCTGATGGAAGCGCCGGGGCTCCCAGTACGCCGCTCGCTGCCCTTGCTTATTCGGGCGCATATATAAAACAGTAAGACGCCTAAGAAACCACGAATAGAT
>JAJZSR010000145.1 GCA_021849595.1 Pseudomonadota bacterium
CTTTGGCTTTGGGGCGTCGAAGGCATACGGCCCACTGTTTGGGATCTGGTTGGGGCCTCAGTAGCCCTGGCCGGAATGGCGATCATCATGTTTGCGCCAAGAAGTGCCTAGCGTTGCTTGGCATGGATTCTAGTGGGGCACAACTCCTTAGCCCCCCTTAACTGCTTCATCTGGGCATAGAGAGCACTGGTATACTTGCGACCGTCATTGGGGAGTAACCGCCCTTCATTGTGAAAGGGACTTACATCAACAGACTTGCCGTTCTCGGCATGGTGTAAGTGATTCCTGGATTTGGTGAGACCTTTGACCATATTGCGTCCGCTGGGCCGGGGACGCAGTGTGGTCATTGCGTTCATGCCGGCCTGGGAGTCTCGTAGTGCTGCAACCGTTCCTAGTTTCCTCCAGCTTGGTCGCCTTAGCCGAAATCGGCGACAAGACCCAACTGCTGTCTCTCGTCCTGGCCGCCCGCTACCGCAAGCCGCTACCCATCATTCTTGGGGTGCTGGTGGCGACGCTCGTCAATCACGCCGGCGCAGGTGGTATCGGCACCCTACTTGCCGGTCTGTTAAACCCAAACGTCTTGAACTGGGCCGTAGTCGCCTCGTTTGTTCTCATGGCCGGTTGGATTCTTGTCCCGGATAAACTCGATGAAGATGAGATAGCCATGCCCAATAAGGCCATGGGTGTCTTCGGTACAACGGTAGTCACATTTTTTTTGGCGGAAATGGGTGACAAGACCCAGATCGTCACCATTGCGCTGGCTGCCAGATACCATGATTTTTTCTGGGTTGTCGGGGGCACCACCCTTGGGATGATGTTGGCCAATGTACCCGTTATCTACCTTGGACACCGCTTCGCCGACCACTTGCCGACTAAGGCCATTCATATCCTCGCTGCCGCTATCTTCGTGGTGCTAGGAGGGATGGCCCTACGAAACGCCCTCATCGGCGCACACATAGCATAAAAGTTGGTACGAAGAGCACGGCGTCAGGCGGCGGCCGATGTCTCGCTCTTAGGTGAGTCGGTCTCTCCCCCACAGAGATTTTTCGACATGTGGAGGGTCGCTCGGGCGGGAACCAAAGTGGAAGGCTAGTCCGGCGACGGGCAGCAACAGGTTCGGTGCCGCCGGCACGCCTTAGCGCAGTATGGCCGAAAGCGGCCAGTCAAGTATGACTGGCCGCCAACTCCGCTCCCTAGATTTCCGTCTGCTCGGAAATCTCCAGGGCATCATCAACCTCGATGCCCAGGTATCGGACGGTGCTTTCCAACTTTGAATGGCCTAGCAGCAATTGGACAGCCCTCAGGTTCTTCGTTTTCTTGTAGATCAACGTGGCCTTGGTGCGCCGCATGGAATGGGTGCCGTAAGCAGACGCATCCAGGCCGGCCACCTCTGCCCAGTGATGAACGATCCGTGCATACTGGCGAGTAGAGACATGGGGCGATTTCCCGACCCGACTCGGGAAGAGGTACTGATCGCCTCGCAGGTGGCCCTTCTCAATCCAGGCAGCGACAGCGTTCCGTGTCGGCTCTGTCAGTTCAAACTGGACCGGGCGTTGGGTTTTCCGCTGGGTGACCATGGCCCGAGAGAGCAACTGGCTTCCGTGTGTCACGTCGCGTACGTGGAGATTGACCAGATCGCAACCGCGTAGCTTGCTGTCGATGGCCAGGTTGAACATGGCAAGATCTCGGACTGCATGTTTATTCTGCAGGTGGATGCGGATGGCCCAGATATCCTTTGGTTTCAAGGGTGCTTTCTGGCCAACCAGCTTGCCTTTGTTCCATGCTTCGCGCTTCTGGGTGGTTTCCATGTCAGACTCCTTGGCTGTTGAAGGGAATCTGATTGTTTGACGAACCCGAACAGCTTGCCATCGACCCAAAGACGAAGGCGGCCGGTACAATTTAATGCTCTAGTTGCCAACGTCATGGCTATGGCATTCAACGATATTGAGCGGAGGCGAGTCGAGAATGCAGTAGATGCATTTCTGGCCAAACGCCGCCCACCAGCGCATATCCGTCCCAAGCTAGATTTCGGCTATCGGTTGTCTGATCAGAGCGTCGAACTCCTGGAAATTCGTCCGCAGTGGGACGACCCCTTGATCATCCGACAGTACCCTATCGCCAAAGCAACCTACGTCAGATGCCGGAACCTCTGGAAGGTATTCTGGAAGCGCGCTGACCTAAAGTGGCATTCATATGAACCACACCCGACGACGAAGACCATCGATGAGTTTTTAACGGTAGTTGATGCCGATGACCACTGCTGCTTCTTCGGATGAGCGTGGACGGGCTGGGGTGTGGCCGACCGATTTCGGGCACCATGCCAAATGGGTCCTGCGAACCTGTTGCTGCCCGTCGCTGGGCTAGGCTTCCGCTGCGGGTTCCGGCTAATTGCTGCCGTCCGCAAGTCTCTCGGAAGCTAGTGAAAAAAAAGCCCGGCGCAAGGCCGGGCAAAGACATCCAACTGAGGTGCCCGCCTCGGAGTTACATGCGGGCGCTCCTACTCTAGTTGGGACATTTGACGTCCTAGTGGCAGGAGGATAATCATCTGGACTGGCGGCATCCTTAAGACGATGGTCGGCGCTCTCGAAGGGATGCCGACCTCGGCAGGCGTTGCTCTTTGCGGGTGAAAGAGGGCGAAAAAGTTGGGTTATCGCCCCGCCGTAAGTCAACTGTCAGGAAATCCTACTAAAATCTGGTCGCCCAAGTGTCTCCGCGATCTGCCTTCTCTGGCCACAGAATCCTCCCGGCCTTGCGCCGGGGATTTTTATCTTAATTTTTCAAGACACCGAATGTCCGAAAGCGGTTTCCATGTCCATGGCGCGCATGAGCACGCCGCCGAGCACGCGGCCCACCATGGGCCCGGGTTGGCTCAATGGGTTGCCATCTTCACTGCCATCCTCTCCACCCTAGGCGCGGTCGTCGCTTATCAGGGCGGCAACACCCAGAACGAGGCCATGCTCTACAAGAACGAGGCGGTGCTGAAGAAGACCCTGGCCTCCGACCAGTGGAATTTCTACCAGGCGCTGAGCACCAAGCAACATCTAATGGAACTGGCCAGGGATATCGCCCCGGACCGAAATCAGGCGTACTACGCGCAGAAACTCGCCAAGTACCAGGCCCAGAAAGTCGCCATCAAAACCCAGGCCGATGCGCTGGAAGCGGCGTCCACCCAGGCGAACGCCCAAAGCGCGCGCCTGCTGCGCCCGCACCACCGCCTAGCGCAGGCGCTCACCTTGATCCAGGTGGCCATCTCGCTCGCCTCTATTACCGTCCTCACGCGCAAGCGCTGGCTGTTCACCCTCGCCGGCTTGGCCGCCGTTGGCGGCGTCGGGCTCTGGGCCAGCGTCCTGCTGATGTGAGGCCGGCATGCTGAAGGCCGTCCTGTACGACTGGGGTGGTCTGAACGTCTGGCTGTTCCACCGCGTTAACCAATGGCATGCGCCGTTCTGGGACGCCCTCATGCGGCTGGGCACTGCACTGGGGAATCACGCCAACTTCCCGGTCTATTTGGCGCTGGCGGTGCTGGCGGGCCTGCTTCTGACGGTACGCGCAAACCTCCACGCCGGGCATGAGGCGGCCGGGCGCCTGGCCATGGCCTGGCTGGGCGTGCTCGCGGTATTCAGCCTGGGCTATCTAGTCGACGGCGGCTTGATCGTCTGGCTCAAGCCCTGGCTCGATTTCCCGCGCCCGCTCCTGGCGCTGCCTCCGGGCAGCGTCGTGGTGGTGGGTCGGCCGGAGTATTACCACAGCCTGCCCAGCGGCCATTCCGCCTTTGCGGTGCTGGTGGCGGCGAGCCTCTGGCCCGTCCTCGACAAGCGCTGGCGGGCGGCAGCGGTGGCTTTTGTCTTCTAGGTGGGGATCTCTCGCCTTAGCCTGGGGGATCACTTCCCGGCCGATGTCCTGGCCGGCTGGCTGTTGAGCCTGGCTGTCGTGGGAGCGCTGCGGACGCTGCTCCGGTATGTGATGCAAACCTCGTCGCCTCCAGAATCCGCCCATGGCTAGCGTAGCGTTCATGAATGACCCCATCACCCAGGTGGCGATCGCGGAGATTTCCATTGCAGTCTTCCTGGTGGTCGCGGTGCCGCCGGTGCGGCAATCCCGGGTCGCCCTGATCGGCCTGCTGCTGGTCACGCTGGCGAGCGGGCTCTGGTTGGTGTTGGGATGAAACTGCGCGGCCACTTGTTACACGCAACCGGTTCGGCCCACTCTCGGTGATGACCACTGCCTTTCCGCAGTACTGGTTTGACTTCACTCATCTGGGCGCTGCGGGGCTGATGCTCCCCGTGGCGCTGGTGACAGTTGTCGGACTGTGGTTCGCCGGCAAGAGGGTGGCGGTGTTGGCCTGGGGCGGGGCGCTGGGGCTCGGCGTTGCGGTGGTGCTCGCCAGCAAGATCGCCTTCATGGGTTGGGGTATCGGCTCGGCACGACTGAATTTCACGGGGTTTAGCGGACACACAATGCTGGCGTCTGCCATCTTCCCGGTCTGGCTGGGTTGGCTGTTCGCCGCCTTGAGTGCACGTCTCGCGCCTTTCGGCGTCGCGCTGGGCCTGGGCGTGGGAGCACTGGTGGGCTGGTCCCGGCTGGCCTTGGGCGCCCATAGCGAAAGCGAAGTGGTGACCGCCTGGCTACTGGGCAGCGTAGTGAGCCTAGCCGCCATGCCAGCACTGCGCAAGCCGGTGCGTTCGTCAGGCTGGGCCTGGCTGGTGGTGATGCTGCTGCTCGCGCTGTCGGTCGACGGCTCCCTTGCAGACTATTTGCCCACGCGCCTATGGGAATTGCGAATCGCGCTTCGCCTTTCCGGACGCGACAAACCCTACACGAGAGCGGAACTGCTGCGCGGCGAGCGACCAACTTTCGTGGACAAAAAAAGCCGCCCAGGAGGGTGGCAAGTCAGGGAGGATTTAACTACGGCCCACGACTGCCAGGGCAACCCCACCGTCCTCGATATTCAGAAGCGAGACTGCGCGAGGGCATCCACGGAGGTACCCGCATCGATATTTGATGCGGGTGCTCATACTCCAGTTGCGCAAATCTGACGTCTAAAGTCAAAAGGCCAACTAATAGCCTAGAGTCCCATCTTGGGTGGTTGACCGACCTACCCGAGCTGTCGCGGTTGGTCGCAGACTTGGCGGGATTACTATGCCCGGGCCAGCGACAAAGAAATGAGCAGCTGGGCAGCCGTGCAACCCAGCTGGTCGCGAGGAAGGAGGCGCCCTCTCGTCACTTGCGGGAGTATGCCGCACAGTAACCGTGTGGACTGATGTCGCCGTCTACCAGCTTACACGTCCCATTGGCGCTGGCGTTGGAGCCAGGGATGTATTGAAGACAATTGCTGCATTCCTTATCGCCATCAGGATGATCGACATATTGCATCGCTGCCTTGGGCACTCCCGCATAGCTTGTAGATGGGATTGCGGCGGCAGAGACGACGGCAATCGAGGCCAACAAAGCACTTCCCTTCAGAAATCCTCTTCTACTTACTTTTTCATTAATGAAATCGGATTTTTCCATTTCGTGCCCCAAGTGTGTGCTGAAAAAAGGCCGTCAACTTTTTTGGTCAACAGCTCCCGGCCCCAATTGGCCGTACGCTTATCATATGCTGAATAAATTTAATTTCCAGAACTGGTGATGACAACAAGTTTTGTCGTTCCATACAGCCGTCCCCTTGGCGTCACAGATATAAAAAGACCCGGCGCGAGGCCGGGCTAAAAAGGATGTCACGGAGAAGAAATGCTCCAAGAATTGGAGCTGTTAAACAATAACCGAATAGGCTTACATTACACTTACAAACGCGTGGAGTTGGTCAGTAAATTCCCGCCCTCAATCCGTGACAATTCGTTACATATTATTAATATTCACTGAATTATAAAGAGAGCCCCCGCATCCAAATCCCGCCGCCAGGAGTCGGCACGGATGAACAGCTTCTCAGATTGTAAACACCCCAAATGTGGTCTGCGGCAGGATTTGCCCACCGTGCGCGTGACGTGGTGTCCAGGGAACCTGCCATGTAAGCGCTGCTTTTCAAAGGCGATGCTGATTTCTAGCTCTAGGTACTTGGTAATGCGCTGCCTGGGTAATTCGCATCGCGTAAAGAACAGACAGATCGGA
>JAJZSR010000013.1:0-5141 GCA_021849595.1 Pseudomonadota bacterium
CGGTGCTGCAGCAGGGCGTTGAGCGGCACCACGAAATAGCCCGACAGCACGCCGATGGCGAACAGCATTCCCGCCGCCAGCCAGAAGTGATGCACCCAGATCAGCAGCACCGGAAAGACGCCCAGGAGGATGCCTGCCGGCAGCACGCGCACCGATTTTTCCAGAGGAATGAGCCAGCCCGCCGCCAAGGCGCCCACGGCCACGCCCGCAGCAACCAGGGCGGTGATCTGGGTGGCCTGGTCGAGGCCGAACTGCAGATTGAACCCCGCCCAGGCGATGATGACCAGGCGCAGGGTTGCCCCGACCCCCCAGAACAGTGTGGTTACCGCCAGTGAAACCTGGCCGAGAGGGTCTTTCCAAAGCAGGACGAAGGCATGCCAGAAATCGCGCAGCACGAAGGCGGCGCGGCGCTGCGGCAGGCGATGGTCGATGGGCAGGCGCGGAATGAAAAGATTGACCAAGGCGGCGAAGAGATACAGCCCGGTGATGACCAGAATGGCGAATTTGGGTTCGATCAGGCGCCCCGCGAGATCCAGCAGGCTGAGGCCCTTGGCCGCCCAGCCGGGATTGATGAGCGCCCCGCCCAGTACCGCCCCTAGCACGATGGCCGCCACGGTGGCACCTTCCACCCAGCCGTTGGCTTCAACCAGTTTGGCAGGGGGCAGCAATTCGGTGAGGATACCGTATTTCGCCGGCGAATAAATGGCCGCCCCGATACCGACCATGCCGTAAGCGGCGAGCGGCGGCACACCGGCCAGCATGGCCAGGCAGCCCAGGAATTTCAGGCCGTTGCCGATGAACATGACGCGCCCTTTCGGCATCGCGTCGGCAAAAGGCCCCACGAAGGGGGCCAGCAGGATGTAGGCGACAATGAAGGATTGCTGCAGCACCGGCACGTGCCAATCCGGGGCATTGAAATACATGAGCAGTCCGATGGCGGCGAAAAGCAAAGCGTTATCCGCCAGGGCGGAGAGAAATTGGGCACAAAGAACCAGATAGAAGGAAATGTTCACGAGGGTGGTGGACGGGAATCGGAGGGGCCTATCGGGATCTGCCGCGCGCGCCGTTTGGGCGGCGCGCAAGCTCTTTGAGCAGCGCCTCTTGTTCGTTGAAGGACGGTGCGCGGGAACCGGTTGCGCGCGTCACCGGGACGTGGGGGACGGCGCTTTCGCCGCCCTTCTGCGTCAGATAATTTTGCAGCTCGTCTGTCGCATCGTCGCCAAAGCGGCCGCGAAAACCCTTGGGCGGCTCCGTTTGCGGGCTGAAGTACATGCGCCGGCGCAACGCACGGTTGTACGCGGCGCAGCGCCGCTCGATGCGCAGGGCATCGGCGAGCAGCGCGATCACCAGCAGAGGGAGCACGAGGAGCCCCCAAGGCCTCGTCCACAGCAGCAAGGCGGCCGCCGCCAGGCAGCCCAGGCGCCAGGCCCAAGCCCCGCGCGTATCACCCAGATAGGCGCGATGCAGGCCCAGCGGAAACGGCAGCATCAGGGCATAAGCACGGCGCGGCCGCCTGAGTTGCCGGATCAGTCTGAGGTTGAGGCTTTGCAGGCCCTGGCCCTGAAGATTCAGATGTTTCCATGCGTCCGGCATTGGCTAACAAGGCGGTTTATGGTTCAATAAATCAAACTTCTGTATTTCTGAAACACGACTTATACGCCTACCCGAGATATGGCAGATCGCAGGCTCCAAGTATTCTACACGGTCGCAAGACAGCTCAGTTTCACCAAGGCGGCGGAAACGCTGTACATGACGCAGCCCGCCGTGACCTTCCAGGTCAAGCAGTTGGAGGAACACTTCAACACCCGCTTGTTCGAGCGCAGCCACGGCCGCATTTCACTCACGCCGGCGGGAGATCTGGTGCTGAGTTATGCGGAAAAAATACTCGCCATGGGCGCGGAGATGGAGGCCCGCGTCGGCGAACTCACCGGCCAGATGGCGGGGCCGCTCATGATCGGCGCCTCGACCACCATTGCCGAATACCAGTTGCCCCGCATCCTGGGCGAGTTCAAGGAGCATTACCCGCAGGTGCAGGCGCGCCTCGTGGTGGCGAATTCGGAAACCATCGAAAACAAGGTGGCCGATCACTCCCTGGACGTCGGGCTCATCGAGTCGCCCTCGCACCATCCCGAACTCACCACCCATTCCTGTTGCGATGATGAACTGGTCATGATCTGTGCGCCCAGCCATCCCCTGGCCAAGCGCGGCGCCGTGACGCCGCGCGTGTTGGCCGAGCAGCCCTATGTGTCGCGCGAAATGGGCTCGGGCACGCGCGAAGTGGTGGATGAATATTTCCGCAACAACGGGGTGAATCCGGACGACCTGCACACCGAAATGGAACTGGGCAGCCGCGAGGCGATCAAAGGCGCAGTAGAGGCAGGGTTGGGCATCGCCATCCTGTCGGCGTCCACCATCACGAAGGAGATCAAGCTCGGCGATCTCGTGGCGGTCAGGCTGGATCCGGCCCTGCATCGGCCCCTGACGCTGGTGTACGCGCCAGAGAAATTCCGCGGCAAGCTGCTCAACACCTTCATCGATTTCGTCGAAGCGAAGTTCCGTCAATGCAACGAGGACGTGGCACCCAGCCGGCGCGGCCGCAGCAAGGCGCACGCCGCGTGACATACCGGCCATGAAGAAATTCTTCGTGGTGCAGCACAGCTACGCGGAATTTCTCGGCCCCATCGAAAAGCAGTTGGAATCGCGCGGCATCGGCTTCCAGTACCTGCGCCCGTTTTTGGGCCACGACCTGCCGACCTCGGCGCCCCAGCACGATGCCTTGTGGCTGCTGGGCGGCCCTTATCCCATCACCGAGACCGAAGCCTGCCCCTGGCTGCCGCAGGAGTACCGGCTGATGGAATACTTCCGCAAGGTCGGCCGGCCCACCGTGGGCATCGGCTTCGGCGGCCTCCTGGTGGCCCGGCTTGCCGGCGGCGAGGCGCATGAAGAGCCTTATTTCAACGCTTATTGGACCACGGCGCGGAAAACCGCCGCGGGGGCGCAGGACCCGCTCGCCGCCGCGGTCGATGGGCGCGAGGTGCTGGTCATGTATAACGGCCGGGTCGATCTGCCGCAGGGGCTCGATCCCATCCTGACCGATGACGACGGCCGCTGGCTCGCCGTGCGGCCGGACGCGACGAGTTATGGTGTGTTGTTCCGTCCGGAAATGAAGCCGGGCATGATCGAGGACATGATCATGGAAGACAACCGGCCCCTGCCGGACCATATCGGCGACCTCCTGCAGCAGGCCCGCGAGCGCTGGCCGGCGATGCAGCAGACCACGGCGCAGATCGCGCTGGCTCTGGTTACCGCCTTGGATCTCATGACCGAGCGGCGCAAGATGCCTGTCTTTTCCCTTAACCCTGCCGAGCCGAAAGAATCATGAGCCTGGAAAGCAAGAAACTGTTGCGCCTGTTCCGGCAGATGGGCGTCGAGCGCCGCAGCGCTTTGCTGGAATACGCCGAGTTTCTCGCCGGCCGCGAAGAGCGGCGCAGCGCCGACCTGGCCATGCAGCCCGTTGCGATCCAGCGCCCGGCGGAAGAGACCGTGGTGAAAGCCATCCAGCGCCTCATGGGCACCTATCCCATGCTGGATCGGGGCAAACTGTTTTCCGAGGCGTCCACGCAGATGACGCGGCATATCCTGCAGGGCGTACCCGCCACGGCGGTGATCGACGAACTGGAAATCATCTTCCGCCGCCATTACGAGCTGCACGCAGGTACGGAGACCGCGGGCGAGGCGGTCGCAGGGGAATGATGGCCGCTCAGGCTGCCAGCAAGTGCAGCCAGATGGCCAGCGCGAGCAGCGTGGCGAGCAGCACCGGCGGCGTGACGATGAGGCCGACCCTGAGATAAAGGCGCCAGGAGATCACCTCGCCCTTGCGCGCCAGGACGTGTAGCCAGAGCAGGGTTGCCAAGCTGCCGATGGGAGTGAATTTGGGGCCCAGGTCGCAACCGATGACGTGGGCGTAAATCATCGCTTCGCGCACCCCGGGCGCCAGGCCGTGGGCCTGGTCCAGCGCCAAGGCGCCGACCAGCACGGTGGGCATGTTGTTCATCACCGCCGACAAGGCCGCGGACAGAAAGCCGGTGCCCACGCTGGCCATCGTCAGCCCCTGTCCGCCCAGCCATTGCAACGCCTGGGCGAGATAGCCCGTGAGGCCGGCATTCCTCAGGCCGTACACCACCAGGTACATCCCCAAGCTGAACAGGACGATTTGCCAGGGCGCCTCCTTGAGCACCTTGCGCACGGGGATATGGCCGCCGCGCCCGCGCCGCCACCAGCGCCCGGCCAAGGCCAGCATGAAGAGCGCCGCGATCCCCGTCACCAGGGAGATGGGGACGCGGTAGGCGGCAGTGACGAAATAGGCGACCAGCAGCACCAGCAGGATCGGAACGGCCCAGGCGAACACCAGGGGATCGCGCACGGCGCTGCGCGGGGCGGGCAGCGTTTCCACCGCATAGCGTGCCGGCACATGGCGGCCGAAATATAGCCACAGCACAAGGAGCGTAGCGCCCAAGGCGGCGAGATCGACCGGCACCATGACCAGCGCATAGCGATCGAAAGGGATGCCGAAATAACCGGCGGTAACGATGTTCACCAGATTGGAAATCACCAGCGGCAGCGAGGTGGCATCGGCCACGAAGCCAGTGGCGAGCACGAAGGCCAGCGCGGTGGCGGGCGTGAACCCCAGGGCCAGCAGCATGGCCAGCACGATGGGAGTGAGGATCAGGGCGGCGCCGTCGTTGGCGAAAAAGGCCGACACCAGCGCGCCCAGTACGATCACCAGAGGGAACAGGGCGCGGCCGTTGCCGCGGCCCAGGCGCGCCACATGCAGGGCGGCCCAATGAAAGAAGCCGGCCTCGTCGAGCAGCAGGGAGATGACGATGAGGGCGACGAAAGTGAAGGTGGCATCCCACACGATGTGCCACACCACCGGGATGTCCTGCCATTGCACGACACCCGACAGCAGAGCCAGTGCGGCGCCCAGCAGGGCGCCCCAGCCTATGCCCAGGCCGCGCGGCTGGACGATGACCAATACCAGGGTGAAGGCGAATACCGCCAGGGCAGTCAACATGGGGAGTGGCGAAAATGCGCGCCGGTCGGCTGCGGGCGTCAGCCGGGCTGGGACTGGCCGATTTCCT
>JAJZSR010000013.1:5151-29812 GCA_021849595.1 Pseudomonadota bacterium
GTCCAGCGGCAACTGCATGAACAAGTCCAGGCGATGACGCAGCGTGCGCCAGGCCTGGTGGAACGCCTGGTCGATCTGTTCTTGCGTGCCCTGCGCTTTGGCCGGGTCGGGGACACCGAAATGAGCGGTGACGGGATGCCCCGGCCACACCGGACAGGCCTCCCCGGCAGCGTTGTCGCACACCGTGAAAATGAAATCCATCTGCGGTGCATCCGGGGTGGAGAACTCCTCCCAGGACTTGCTGCGCAATCCGGTCGTATCCATACCCTGGGCCTGCAGCAGGCGGATGGCGCCGGGGTTCACTTTGCCGGTGGGCTGGCTGCCTGCGCTAAAGCCGCGGAAACGGCCTTTGCCCAGCAGGTTGACCAGGGCCTCGCCCAGGATGGAGCGGGCGGAATTGCCGGTGCAAAGGATCAGCACGTTGTAGGTCTTGTCGTTCATTTGGTTTTGGCTTTGAAAGGGGCGAAATCAATGGCGGCTGCGTCCGGGGTGGTGGCACAGCAGGCCGAGCGTCCGGTTTCGTCGCCGCCGAACGTGGGGGCGCTGTCCAGGGTGTGATAGGACTCCCAGGCGATGCCTTGGGGATCCAGGGTCCAGTGCTTGTCGGAACGGGCATAGCAGCAGGCCGTGCCCATCTGGCTTTGTTTTGGGAGATGGGCGGCATCCAGGCGCCCGTTCATTTCCGCCAGTTCTTCGGTGCTTTCCACCTGGATGCCCAGATGGTCCAGCCCGGCTTTGCCACTGCGGGTGGAGATGGCGAAATTGACGCGCGGATCGTCCAGCATCCACTTGGCGTAATCGTCTTTCACCACCGTGGGGGCGGCGGCGAACAGGCCGCTGTAGAAGCGGATGCTGGTTTCAAGATCGGCTACGCCGAGGTGCACGTGCAGTCGTTTCATGGGCATTCCCTTCGGGTTGACAGGAGGTGGCGGACGCCTCGCAGCCGGTCCCGCCGCAGCAGTTTTCCGTGAGGTAGGCCAGCAGAGCGTTCATGGCCTGAAAGCGGGCCTGATAAATGACATAGCGGCCTACCTGGCGCGATTCCACGAGTCCGGCGTGGGCCAGCGCCTTGAGATGGAAGGACAGCGTCGCCGGCGGGATATCCAGGGCATGCGCGATGTCTCCCGCGGCCCTGCCGGCAGGGCCCGTTTGCACCAGCAGGCGGAACACCTCCAGGCGGGAGGATTGAGCGAGAGCGGCGAGGGCCAGGACGGCAATATTGGAATCCACGTTTCCATTATTTTATAAATATAAAAATAATGCAAGAAAAAAATCCACCCGCCGGGTGGATTTTCGGAAGGATTAGCTCACGCGCTTTTTGAATTCGTTGGTACGGGTGTCGATCTCGATCTTGTCGCCGATTTCCACGAAGGCGGGAACGGGGATTTCCAGCCCCGTGCCTTTCAGCTTTGCCGGTTTCATCACCTTGCCGGAGGTGTCGCCGCGTACCGCGGGTTCGGTGTATTCGACTTCGCGCACCACGGTGGTGGGCAGTTCCACGGAGATGGCGCGCCCGTTGTAGAACACCATCTCGCAGGGCATGCCGTCCTCCAGATAGTTGAGGGCGTCGCCCATGCTGTCGCCTTCCACTTCGTACTGGTTGTATTCGGCGTCCATGAAGACGTAGAGGGGATCGGCGAAGTAGGAGTAGGTGCACTCCTTGCGATCCAGGGTGACCACCTCGAATTTCTCATCCGCCTTGTACACGGTTTCGGAAGTTTGGCCGGTCAGCAGATTTTTCATCTTCATCTTCACCACCGACGCATTGCGGCCGGATTTGGAGAATTCGGCCTTCTGCACGACCATGGGTTCGCTACCAACCATGAAGACGTTGCCGGTGCGGAGTTCCTGTGCGGTTTTCATACTGCCTGCCTGGAGAAATAAACCCGAAATTATATCTTGCCGGTGATAAAAATCACCAGTTGGCTTGCTAGGCCCGCTAGGCTGCGCAACTGTCTTTCCCAAGCCGCGGCATGTCGACGGAGTACCTCCAGTTCACCGGCCAGGGCCGGCCAGGTCGCGGCCGGCGAGGCGGACTCGTTCCAGGCCTCATGAAAGCGCACGAGCGCCAAGGCCGCGGAGGGAGGCAGGGCTTGGGTGTAGCGGCGCAGGAAGGCCTCCAGTTTGACGAGATGGGCCCGATCCGCTTGCCGGTAGATATGCCAGACAAAGGGACGCGCCGCCCACTGCGCGCGCACGAAAGAATCTTCTCCGCGCACGAAATTGAGGTCGCAGGCCCATAGCAGCCGGTCGTATTGCTCCTGACTTAGGAAAGGCAGCGGTTGCACTTCCAGCTTGCCTTGACGCCAAGGGTCGCGAATGCCGGCGTTCCGCCATGCGGGGTTGTTCTCGCCCCCGGGCGTGAGCGCCAGTATGGGCCGCTCGCCTTGCGCCCACGTCTCGAACAAGGAGAGGAGGGTCGCATCGGGGTAGCAGAAGAGCGAGACGACCAATGTGCTTTCCTGCGGTGCGGCGAGTTTCAGGCTGCGCCAGAATGCCTGCGGGTCACGCTGCACAGCCTCCCGTTTGGCCGTGAGGTCCCGCTCGCGCAGCAGCCCGCCGGTGCGCGCGGTGAAGCCGGGGTAAAAGAAATACTGCGTGAGGGGCAGGCGCGGATGGGGCGAAGGCAGGCCGTGGCAGCCTTCCACCCAGGTTTCTGCGCTCAGATATTCCAGATTGATCCACACGGGCGTCGGCCGGCGCCTGGCCATGGCATCAAGGAAGCGCTGCGGCAGCGGGCAGCCGAAGGCCTCGATCACCGCGTCGCCGGGTTCCGTTTCCGGAAAGTCCTCCTGCCAGCGAAGTATCTCGACACCATCGATTTGCTGCTGCGGCACGGCCGGATTCAGGCGCGGTTCCATCTTTCCCAGCACGTCCGGCCGGTCCAGCCACAGGCGTACCTGCAGGGCGTGTTCGTCGGCCAACTGGCGCGCGAGGCGCCAGGCCACGCCGGCGTCGCCATAGTTGTCGACGACCCGGCAGAAAAGATCCAGCGTGCGTAGCGCCATCAAAGAAAAAAGGCCGGTTGCCCGGCCTTCCTCGCGATTGGTGTGGGCGATTATTTCTTTTTGCTGAGACACTCTTTCATGAATTTTTTGCGTTCCTCACCCTTCATGCCCTTCGCCTGGCTGTTGCACTCGCGCATCTTCATCTGCTGGGCGGTAAGTTTTTTCTCCCCGGCCGGGGCTTCCGCAGGCTTGCCGGCCTCGCTGGCGGCGGTCGCCTTGCCCGCCAGGCATTCTTTCATGAAGGCCTTGCGTTCGGCTCCGGTCTTGCCTTTGGCTTGGGTGGCGCATTCTTTCATTTTTGTCTGCTGGGCGGACTCGGCATGGGCCGGGGCCGTGAGCCACAGGGCAGCGGCGGCAAGCAGGACGGGCAGGGTTTTTTTCATGTCATCTCCTCTTTGAGTTGGGCGGGAACCACAAGTGTAGCGCAAACGCCCCGGCAAGCCGCCCGGGTGCTTGTCAAAGCTGGATGGGCCGTGTAGAAAAAGCGTTAATCCAGCATCTGGGGACTATAACCTCGGTTTAATGATTTGTTAAGTGTGCCGGGGGGTGTGGGTAGCTAGAAGTCGGAATCCGGTCTCCCGCGGCAGTCGCGGCAAGAGTACGCACGACGGCAGTGCCCGCAAGCGCAATGTCGCGCGCTTTTTTTCGCGACTTTTCTTACGCCAAGGGAGGATTTTTCATGGCAACGGGTATCGTCAAGTGGTTCAGCGACGCCAAGGGGTTTGGCTTCATCACCCCCGACGATGGCGGTGAGGACGTGTTTGCGCACTTCTCCGCCATCAACATGAATGGCTTCAAAACCCTGAAGCAGGGCCAGAAAGTCAGTTTCGAGGTAAGCCAGGGCCCGAAGGGAAAACAGGCTTCGAATATCCAGATGGCCTGAACGGCGGTTGTCTGTGCATAACCCCGCTGCGGCGGGGTTTTTTTGTCCATGCCGCGGCGGGCTGGCTCGAGGGTTTTTGTGGCGAAATAGGGTCGTCGGCGAAGGTGATTTCGAGAATTGCCGCCTAAGTAGTGGACAGATAACATTTTCTCTGTGCTAAACTGGCCAAAACCGCCGAGGGGAGCATGGCAGAGGAGTATGCATCGTCGCGCAGCGAGGCGCCGACCGCGCGCCGTCTGCTGGAGGCCAGACGCCAGGGCATCACGCCGCGTTCGGCCGACCTGACCGTCTTTTGCGTGCTGCTGCTCGCGGCGGGGGTGGCGTTTTTCTTTGGTGCCGCCTGGCTGGAGCGGCTACGCGCCCTGCTTGTCGACGCCTGGGACGGCCAAATGGTTTGGACGGATTTGCTGCGCGCCGGCGCGGCGCTGACGCTGCCGCCCGTGCTGCTGATCTTCCTAGGCCAACTGGCCGCACCCATGCTGCTGTCCGGCTGGGTTTTCGCTCCCGCCCAGTTTGAATTCAAGCCAACCCGCATCGCCTTGTGGCGCGGCATCTTGCGCCCCTGGCAGTGGGCGGGCTTGGCGGATCTGACCAAGGCAGTCGTCAAATTGGCCGTGCTGGGCGTCGCGCTGGCGTGGCTGGGCCATGGCTTGTCCGCGCTGCCGCTCTGGTTCGGCGTGCCCGCGCCACAGGGTATGACGGCGGCTGCGGCCATGCTGATGCACGCTGGCTTGATCCTGGCAGCAGCCTTGGCACTGCCGGCGATCCTCGATGCTCTGGATCAATGGTGGCGCCATTGGCGGCAGTTGCGCATGAGTCCGGCGGAAATATTGGCGGAAACGCGCGAGGCCGAACTATCACCCCAAGTGCTCGCGCGTTTGCGCGAGCGCGCCGCCGAACGCAGGGCTGTGCTGCTGGAGGATGAGGCGTGAGCGCCGTTCAGGGGGCATTGGCCTGGACCCATCCGGTAGGGCGGCTCGCCGGCCCGGTGCTGGTACTGCTCATCCTGGCGATGATGGTGCTGCCGCTACCACCCATTGCCCTGGACGTGCTGTTCACCAGCAACATCGCGTTGGCCATGATCGTCCTGCTGGTAAGTCTCAACGCCTCGCGGCCGCTCGATTTCTCGGTATTTCCAACAGTGCTGTTGCTCACCACTCTGCTGCGCTTGTCGCTCAACGTGGCCTCCGTGCGCCTGGTGCTGATGCAGGGGCAGACCGGCCCGGCCGCGGCAGGCAAGGTGATCGAATCCTTCGGCAATTTTCTCGTGGGCGGCAATTACGCCGTGGGCCTGGTGGTGTTCGTGATCCTGGTGATCATCAATTTCGTCGTCATCACCCGCGGCGCGGGACGCATCGCGGAAGTCGCGGCGCGCTTCACGCTGGATTCGCTGCCGGGCAAGCAGCTCGCCATCGACGCCGATATGAACGCTGGCTTCATCAGCGAGCATGAGGCCCGTGCGCGGCGCGAGGACCTGGGTCGGGAATCGGATTTTTACGGCGCAATGGATGGCGCCTCCAAGTTCGTGCGCGGCGATGCGGTGGCCGGCATCATCATCATGGCGGTGAATCTGGTGGGCGGCGTCAGCCTCGGGCTGTTTCAGTACGGCATGGGCATAGGCGAAGCGTTCAACCGCTATGGCCTGCTCACGGTGGGCGACGGGCTGGTGGCGCAGATTCCCGCGCTGATCATTTCGACCTCGGCGGGCATCGTGGTGTCGCGCGCCACTTATGCCCAGGACTTGAGCCGGGAGTTCCTGCTGCAGGTTTTCGGCCGCCCGCAGACACTCTACGTGGCCGGCGCCGTGCTGGCCTTGCTCGGCATCCTGCCGAACACACCGCATCTGGCTTTCCTGCTCATCGGCGCGCTGCTGCTGGCGGCGGCGCAGTGGCAGCAGAACGGCCTGCGGCGTGCGGCCGTGGCAGAGGAGGAAATTCCCGAGGCGGAAGAAGAGGCGCCCACCGAGGTGACCTGGGATGACGTGCCGCCTGTCGATGTGCTCGCCTTGGAAGTCGGCTACCGGCTCGTCCCGCTACTCGATCGGCAGAAGGACGGTGTGCTGCTGCAGCGCATCACCGAAGGGCGGCGGCGTTTCGCTTTGGAGATGGGTGTGGTAGTGCCGCCCATACGCGTGCGCGACAACCTGCAACTCAAGCCCAACCAGTACCGCATCACCCTGAAAGGCGTGGAAATGGTGCGCGGCGAAGTGTTTCCCGGACGGCTGCTGGTACTTGATGCAGATGAGGACGAAAGCGGGCGCGCCGGGAGGGATCCGCTGAGCGGCGTTCCCGGCCTTTGGGTGGTGGAGGAAGACGCGCGGGGCGAGGAAGGTGCTTTGGCCCCTGCGGATGTCATCGCGCGCCATCTGGAGGCGGTCTATCGCGCCCACGCCGGGGAACTGTTGGGCCGCAGTGAGCTGGCCCAATTACTGGAAAGCGTTTCGCGCACCACGCCGGGCCTGGTGGAAGAAGTGGTGCCCCAAGTCTTGTCCCTCAGCCTGGTGCAGGGCTTGCTGCAGAACTTGGTGAACGAGGGCGTGAGCATCCGCGACGTGCGCACCATCCTGGAAACGTTGGCGGCGCAAGGGACGCGCACCCAAAACCTGGAAGAGCTGACGGAAACCGTGCGGGCGGCGCTGGGCCGGGCCATCGTCGACCGGCTGTTCGAGGGCGCGGAAACGCTGCACGTCATCGCCTTGGCCGACGCGGCGGAGCAACGCCTGGTCAAGGAAATGGGCGAGGAAGGCGAGGCCTTGATATCGCCGCAATTGAGCGAAGCGATCATCGAGGGCGCCCAAGTGGCGCTGGCCGAGCAACTGGAAGAGGGTTACCCGGCCGTGCTGCTGGTGCAGCCGGCTCTGCGGCCCGTGGTGTCGCGTATCGTGCGGCGCGGCCAGGTTGGCCTCGCCGTGATCTCCTATGCCGAAATCCCGCTGGAGAAGACGGTTGAAATCGGCAACGAACTGAGGCTTCCCGAATGACGCCGCGCCGTTATGTCGCCGCCCATGCCGCCGAAGCCTTGGCGCGCATTCGTGCCGAACTCGGCGAAGACGCGGTGGTGCTGGGTTCCCGGGCGGTGCCGGAGGGCGTGGAATTTCTCGCCAGCGCCTACACCGACTTAGCGGTGGAGACGCAGGAGCCCCCGCCCGCCCGCGGGTTGCTGGAAGAGTTGCGGGAACTGCGTCGCCTGGTCGGCCGGCAGTTGGGCGGGCTGGCGTTCAGTCAATGGAAACGCCGCGACCCGGCGCGGGTGCTCCTCGCCGGCACGCTGCTGCAGGCGGGCTTCAGCCCGCAGTTGGCCCGCGCCCTGGCGGCCCATAGCCCGCGTGGTCTGGAGGAAGGCGAGGCATTGCGCTGGGTACGCCAAGTACTGTTGAAGAATCTCGCTGCGTTGGGTGACGACCTACCCCGACCGGGCGGGCGCCTTGCCCTGGTAGGTCCCACCGGCGCGGGCAAGACCACCACCCTGGCGAAGCTGGCCGCGCAGGCCGTGGCGCGTTGGGGCCCGGGCGCGGTGTGCATGGTTTCGGTGGACGATTATCGCGTCGGTGCGCGGGCGCAGTTGGTCGAATATGCCCAGCTCCTGGGTTGCGAATTCCGGGCCTGGGACAGCGGCGCGGACTGGCGCGCCGCGTGCGCGGCGCTGCCACAGGGGACGCTGGTGTTGATCGATGTTCCGGGGCACGCTCAGCATGACGAGCGTATCCGCTTGCAGCATGACAAGCTCGCCGCTTTGCAGGTGATGCGCTGGCTGGTATTGCCGGCCACGCTGCAAGGTGCCGTGGCGGATGCCGTGGTGCATGCCTTCGGCGGCCCGGAGCTCGCCGGTTGCGTGTTGAGCAAGCTGGACGAGGCCATGCTTACCGCCCCGGCGCTGGATACCTTGCTGCGCTGGAGATTGCCGCTGGCGCGGCTGAGCCTCGGGCAGCGTGTGCCCGAGGACTTGTTTCCTCCGCGCATTTCCTGGCTGGTGGAACGCGCTCTGCGGCAGCGCGTGGCCGAGCCGCATCGCCTGCGAGAGGACGACATGTTCCTGCTGGAAAATGTCTCCTGAGTCCCCGGCCCAAGATCAGGCCGCGGGCTTGCGCCGTGCCGCCACGTCTGGTGAGCAGATCGTGGTCCTGGGCACTCATGCCGCGACGGCTGCGGCTGCGCTGGCCTTGGCGCAAGGATGTACGCAGGTCTGGGGAGATGTTCTCGTGGCAGACCCGGCGGGGGTTTGTTTTTCACAGGCCGGGATCAAACCGCTGTTTGCGGCCCTGGAGGCGCGCGCCGTCACGGAGGCCGCCGGCTGCCGCCTGCTGTGTCCCCCAGAAGGCGCAAGCCACGCCGCGCTCGTGCATTTTTCCGAGCGCATGGGCAGTCGGGCGCTGCTTTATCTCGTGGCCGGCGATACCGTCGATCTGGTGCCCGTAGCAGGGACGCCCAGGCTGGTGGTGCTGGGGATCGAAAGCGCGCCGGAACGGGCCTACGCCTGGCTGAAAGCGCTGGCGCAGCATGGCCTGCTCGGACGCGTCCCGCTGTTCTGGCTGGGCACGGAGGCAGGCTACCTGCGTCTGGCCGAGGCGGCGCGGCGTTTCCTATGTGCCGAAATTGCCGGCGAAATTTGTTTGCCGGGTGCCGATCCGGCCTGTGCCGCGCGTTCCTTAGCCGCTAGAATGCACGACGGAGGGCAAATCTGGAGCCGAGTTCGCCTACATGCCTAAGAAGAAACCCAGCAAGGAAGATCTCATTCGCCAGCATGCGCCGCTGGTCAAGAAAATTGCCTATCACCTCATGGCGCGCCTGCCCGCAAGCGTGGAGGTGGATGACCTGATCCAAGTCGGGCTCATCGGCCTCATGGATGCGCTGGAGCGCTTTGACGGCAATCAGGGCGCGCAGTTCGAATCCTATGCCACGCAGAGAATACGTGGCGCGATGCTGGACGATTTGCGCGATGCCGACTGGCTGCCGCGCCATATCCGGCAAAAATCCCGCCAGATCGAAACTGCTATCAGCCGCCTCGAGCAGCGCCTGGGTCGTTCGCCCGCGGAGTCGGAAATCTCCGCGGAAATGGGCGTGGCGCTAGGGGAATATCAGAGCATGCTGGGGGACGTGAAGGGCAATCAACTGCTTTATTACGAGGATTTCAACGACGAGGAAAGCACCGATTTTCTGGAGCGTTATCTCGTCGACGGCGCGGCGGATCCGCTCGCGCTGCTCGAAGACGACGGCTTCCGCCATGGCCTGGTGGATGCCATCGAGGAACTGCCCGAACGCGAAAAAAACCTCATGGGCATGTATTACGAGCAGGACATGAACCTGAAGGAAATCGGCGCGGTCATGGGGGTTTCGGAATCGCGCGTCTGCCAGTTGCATTCCCAGGCCGTGGCGCGCCTGCGTGCCAAGCTCAAGCCCTGGAAGGGCTGAGGGCTGTCAAAACCCCAGTGCCCTGGCCGTCTGGTAGAAGCCGAAGCTGACGCCCCAGGCAAGGGCAAGCGGCCAAGCCACCGCCAGCGCGGTGAAAGCCCAGCTTTTGGATTCCTGTTTGAGCACCGCCACGGTGGACAGGCAGGGAGTGTAGACCAGCGTGAACAGCATGAAGCTGTAAGCGGACACCCAGTCCATGCGCGCCGCCAGCGCCGCTTTGAGGGCATCCTCGCCGACTCCGTAGATGACCGCGAGGGCGCCTATCATCACCTCTTTGGCGACGAAGCCGAAGAGCAGCGCGATGGACTGCAGCGCATCGATGCCCAGGGGCTGGAAGGCCGGGGCCATCCAGTTCGCGATGGCGCCGGCCCAGCTCTGCTCGCTGGCCGGGGTCACACCTACCGGTAGATGGGTGAGCAGCCACACCAGCATGACGCCGATGACGATGAAGCCGGAAGCGCCCTTGAGGAAATGGCCGGACTGCTGCCAGGCCTGCAGCACCAACTGCTTCAGCGTGGGCAGCCGGTAGGGCGGCAGCTCCAGCAGCAGGGGTTCGTGGCTCCGGAAGCGCTTGCGCCACAGCAGGGCGGTGAAGAAGGCGATGGCGATGCTGGCCAGGTAGAGGCTGAACATCACCACCGGCGCGGCGCGGGGCGAGAAGATGGCGGTGGTCAGGAACAAAAACACTTGCAGGCGCGCCGAGCACAGGGAAAAGGGCAACACCAGCATGGTGAGCAGGCGCAGGGCGCGCGAGCGCATGACGCGCGTACCCATGAGCGCCGGCACGTTGCAGCCGAAACCCATCAACTGCATGACGAAGGAGCGTCCGTCCAGGCCCAGGCGGGCCATTACCGCATCCATGAGGAAGGCCGCGCGCGAGAGATAGCCGCTGTCCTCCACGACCGCCATGAACAGGAAGAACACCACGATGATGGGCAGAAAGGTGAGCACCGTGCCCACGCCGTTGAACAGCCCGTCTTCCACGAAGCTCTTGAGCAGCGGCGGCGCGCCGGCCAGCAACGGATCCAGCGCCAGGCGTTGAAAGTGCACCAGCAGCCATTCCATCAGGTCTTGCAACGGCGTGCCCACGCCGTAAACCAGTTGGAAGAGCAGGAACATGGCGCCGAAGAAGATGGGCAGACCGAGCCAGGGGTGCAGCAACCAGCGGTCCAATGCCTGCACGCGAGTATCGTCCAGGAGCGCCGGGGCGTGCACGCTTTGCCCGACCAGGCTGGCGAGTTCCGCCTCGATGTCTTCGTCCTCGCGGAAGGCCTCCGCATGACCACGTTGCGCAGCCGGATGCCGGCGCAGGAGGTTTTCGATGAGGCCGCGCACGCGCTCGAATCCCTGGCCGTATTTTGCGCTCAGGAGGGCGACTTCCGCACCCAGACTGCGCGCTAGCGCTTCGGTATCGACGCGTATGCCCAGGCGCTTGGCTTCGTCCACCATATTGAGCAGGACCACCAGGGGTAGACCCAGGCGCTTGAGCTGCAAGGCGAGCGAGAGCTGGCGATCAAGCTGGGTGGCATTCAGGACCACGACAAGGCCGTTGACCGCCTGGGTTTCCAGAAAGTGACGCACCACCATCTCATCGTCGGAAAACCCATGCAGGTTGTAGATGCCCGGCAGATCCACCACTTCGACCATGGCGCTAGCCAGCAGAACCTTGGCGGAGAGCAGGTCAACCGTGATGCCGGGCCAGTTGCCGATGCGGGCCGCGGCGCCGGTCAGGCGATTGAAGAGGGTAGATTTGCCCGTATTGGGCATGCCTACGAGCGCAAGGCGCTTGGGTTGCGCCCGCGCCTGGGCAACGGCCGGCGCGGCCTCAGGCTGCGAAGTCAGGGAACTCAAGTTTGGGGCGCCAAGCGCACCTGGATACGGCGGGCATCCTGGCGGCGGATCATGATGTCGGTATGTCCGACGCGGACATGCAGCGGCCCCTTGAGCGGCCCACTGCGCAGCACGCGTATCAGTTGGCCGGGGCGCAGACCCAGCGCGAAAAGCCGACGGGAAAATTCCTTTTCCGCCTGGATGGATTGAATCTCCGCCGTCTGGCGGGGGAGGAGCTGGTCCAGGGGAGTGTCCATGATCCGCAAACAATAAATGAGAAACGTTCTTATTTATACCATGAACCCCAGGAGCCTGCAAAGCATTATCTTGCCGGTTTCGCCTGTCGTTGCACGTGGGCGAGGGGCGGGGCCGCAAACGGCGGCATAAGCCACGTCCGGTGGACCCTGGCATGCCCTGGCCGGGAAAAGTTCTAATGGCGGCGAGAAAGATTTCGGTCAACCGGTAAAATTTTCCCCTTCGCTACCGTTTTTGATCTTCCATGAAACTCATCCCAGTGATCACCATCGACGGCCCTTCCGCATCGGGCAAGGGCACTGTGGCGGCGCGGGTCGCGGCGCGGCTGGGTTTTCATTATCTGGACAGCGGGGCGCTTTATCGGCTGGTCGCGCTGGCTGCGAGCAAGCTGGAAAACCCCGGCGAGGCGCAACTGGCTGCGTTGGCGCAGGCCCTGCCGGCGCGTTTCGAGGGCGACAGGGTGTTCCTGGAAGACCGGGATGTGAGCGACGAACTGCGCAGCGAAAGCGTGGGCGAGGCGGCTTCCAGGGTGGCAGCCCTGGGCAGCGTGCGGGAGGCCCTGCTTGCGCGCCAGCATGCCTATTGCCGCAGTCCCGGCTTGGTGGCCGACGGTCGCGACATGGGTACGGTGGTGTTTCCGGCGGCGCGCACCAAGGTGTTTCTCAGCGCAAGTCCCGAGGCACGCGCCGAAAGAAGATATAAGCAGTTGATGGAAAAGGGCTTATCTGCTAATCTCACGGCCCTTGTGAGCGAAATGCGCGCGCGTGACGAACGCGACATGCATCGCCCCGTGGCTCCGCTCAGGCCCGCGCCAGGTGCCCTGCTGCTGGATACCACGGCCCTCACCATAGACGAGGCGGTGGAGGCGGTGCTGGAACATTATCGCAACACGCGGCTCTAGGTGCCCCGGGCTCGATGTCCGGCGCAATGTTCAACCAACCCCGCCCGCGGGCGGAATGAAGGTTTTTATGTCTGCAACCCAAATCTCCCAGTCCACGTCTTCCCCGGAAAGTTTTGCCGCCCTGTTCGAGGAATCCCTCACGCGGCAGGAAATGCGCCAGGGGGAGGTTATCACCGCCGAAGTCGTGAGCGTGGATGACAACTTCGTGGTGGTGAACGCGGGCCTCAAATCCGAGAGCCTGATTCCCACCGAAGAATTCAAGAACGACCGCGGCGAAATCGAAGTCAAGGCCGGCGATTTCGTCCAGGTCGCCATCGAGTCCCTGGAAGACGGCTTCGGTTCCACCAAACTTTCGCGCGACCGGGCCAAGCGCCTGGCAGCCTGGCTCGACCTCGAACACGCCATGGAAGAGGGCCGCATCGTCACCGGTTTGGTGCAGGGCAAGGTGAAGGGCGGCCTTACCGTCCTCATGAACGGCCTGCGCGCCTTCCTTCCCGGCTCCCTGGTGGACATGCGCCCGGTCAAGGACACCACGCCTTACGAAGGCAAGGAAATGGAGTTCAAGGTCATCAAGCTGGACCGCAAGCGCAACAACGTGGTGGTGTCGCGCCGCGCGGTGCTGGAACAGGCGATGGGCGCCGATCGCGAAGCGCTGCTGGAAAGCCTGAAGGAAGGCACCGTCGTCAAGGGCATCGTCAAGAACATCACCGACTACGGCGCCTTCGTCGATCTGGGCGGCATCGACGGCCTGCTGCACATCACCGACATGGCCTGGCGGCGCGTGCGTCATCCCTCCGAGGTGGTACAGGTGGGGCAGGAACTGGAGGCCAAGATCCTCAAGTTCGACCAGGAGAAGAACCGCGTTTCCTTGGGCATCAAGCAGCTCGGCGATGATCCCTGGGTGGGCATCGCGCGCCGTTATCCCCAGGGCACGCGCATGTTCGGCAAGGTGGCCAATCTCACCGATTATGGTTGCTTCGTCGAGATCGAGCCGGGCATCGAAGGCCTCGTGCACGTCTCCGAAATGGACTGGACCAACAAGAATGTGAACCCCGCCAAAGTGGTGGCGCTGGGCGACGAAGTGGAAGTCATGGTGCTGGACATCGACGAGGACAAACGCCGCATTTCCCTGGGCATGAAGCAGTGCAAGCCCAACCCATGGGAAGAATTCGCCATGAACTACAAGAAGGGCGACAAGGTTTCCGGCGCCATCAAGTCGATCACCGACTTCGGCGTCTTCATCGGCCTGCCCGGCGGCATCGACGGCCTGGTGCACTTGTCCGACCTGTCCTGGAATCTGCCAGGCGAGGAGGCGGTGCGCAATTTCCGCAAGGGCCAGGATGTCGAAGCCGTGGTGCTGGGCATCGACATGGAGCGCGAGCGCATTTCCCTGGGCATCAAACAGATGGAAGGCGACCCGTTCAACTCCTTTGTCGGCAGCCATGACAAGGGCAGCGTCGTCAAAGGCCGGGTGAAGTCGCTGGACGCCAAGGGTGCGGCGATCGATCTGGGTGGCGATATGGAGGGCTATCTGCGCGCGTCCGAAGTGTCGCGCGACCGCGTGGAAGATATCCGTACCCACCTGAAGGAAGGCGACGAGGTGGAGGCCATGGTCATCAACGTGGACCGCAAGAACCGCGTCATCAACCTGTCCATCAAGGCCAAGGATTCCGCCGAACAGGATGCGGCGATGAAGAAATACAGCGCCGAAGCCGCTGCTGCCGCCACCGGGTCGACCAACCTTGGCGCCTTGCTGAAAGCCAAGCTCGACAACAAGGGAGGCGGCCAGTAAGCAGCCGGTTGGGCGACGATGACGAAATCGGAACTGATCAACCAGTTGGCCTCCCGCCACCCGCAGTTTTCTCCGGCGGACGCGGAGCTTGCCGTGCGCACCATCATGGATGCGATGGTGCAGGCGCTGGTGTCCGGCGGGCGCATCGAGATTCGCGGCTTCGGCAGTTTCAGCCTGAGCCATCGTCCGGCGCGCCAAGGGCGCAATCCCAAATCCGGCGAGAAGGTGCTGGTGCCGTCCAAGCACGTGCCGCACTTCAAGGCCGGCAAGGAATTGCGCGAGCGGGTGGACTATCGCCAGTAGGGCGCATCAAATAGTGTGACAGCCCCTTGCAAGGCTTGCCTGCAAGGGGCTTTTTTTCGCCTGCTGCGGGTCTGGGCGGTCAGCCGCGCCGCCGCGCCAAGGCGTAGGCCAGGCCGGCAAGCGGCAGGGCCCACAAGGCGGAGTAGCGGTAGATTTGCTCCAGAGGCATCCAGCGCTGCAGCGTTCCAGGCGCGGTGGAGCCCAGGCCTTCGCCTATCATCAAGGCAGCCACCAGGAGGCCCGCCAGCGCGACCTGGCGCTCCGGCCAGACGGCCAAGCCCAAGGCCATGAGGTAGGGGTAGTAAATGCTGCAGGCCGCTCCGGCCAAGGCGAAGGCGATGACCAGAGCGACGGGCTGACCGTGCAGACTTCCCACCAGCAGAAACGTGGAGCCCACGGCGAGCCCCGAAACCGTGAGCAAGGTCGCGCGGGACACCAGCCGCTGCGGGAGGAAAGCAAGCAGCAAGCGGAACAGCGTCATGCCGGCCCAGAAAGCGGATAAGGCGAGAGTGCCCCAAGAACCGGCGTCCCGGCCCACGTAAACCGACGCCCAACTGCTGAATGTGCCTTCGCACAGCGCGTAAAACAGCACCGCCAGGGCGAAGGGCAACATGGCCGGCTGCCAGGTTAGGCCGTGCAACGCGGGGCGGTGCTCCGGCAAGGGTGCGAAAAGCAGCAATGCAAAACCGGCCAGCAGCAAGGCCGGCCAGGCCCCCCAGCCGGCGTAGCGTTGGGCGGCATCGAGCAGCAGGGGGGATAGTGCGGTGGCGGCCCCCACCAGACCATTCAGGACGGTGACGGCGGCAGTTTCGCTGGCGGCGAACAGCAGGGCGGCATAATGATTGACCGCCGCCAGCGTGAGTCCAAACCCCAGCCCCAAGGCCAGGGTTTCCAGCATGATGGCCGCGTAGGCAGTCGTCCCCGCTGCACGGGAGGCGACGACCAGCAAGGCCATGCCGGCGAGATTGGCTGCCAGGCCTACACGCAGGACTCCCTGGCTGCCTGTGCGCCGCTGTAGCAGAGGGGCGGCCAGAGCGCCCACGATGGCGCCGCCGACCTCGGGAAAATACAGCAGACCGTAAGCCGAGGCGCTGAAGTCATAAGGCGCCGTGGTAAGGATGCGGCCCAGGGAAGGCACCAATACGAAGGCGGCGCCCTGCAGTATGCCGGCGGCGTAGACCGCGCCGATGACCAGCCTGCGATTCAAGGGCTGAGGCCGGTCGAAAAGCGCGCGCGCAAATGTTCCGCTACCCGCAGTGCATTGGCCATCACCGTGAGGGAGGGATTCACCGCGGCGATGGAAGGCATGAAGGACGCGTCTACGACATAGAGGTTGTCCACGCCGTGGGCGCGGCAGTTCACGTCAAGTACGCTGCGGTCCGGGTCGTGGCCGAAGCGCACTGTACCGGCCTGATGGGCCACCGCTTCGATGCCCATGGTCTGCGTCTTCACCAGAGGGTAGCCGAGCTGGCGCAGGATGCCTTCCCACTTGCGGAGGAGGCGGTCGTGGACGGCCACATTGTTGGGCGTGTAGGCGAGGCGGATGGCGCCGCTTTCGTCCACCTGCACGCGATTGTCGGCATCGGGTAGGTCTTCGGTGGTGAGCCACCAGTCCAGGGAATGGCGCGCTACCAGTTTGGCCAGTTCCTCGGGCCAATGGACTTTCTGGGCCTCTAGAACTTCAGGCGTGAGCTTGCCCAGGTTCTGCACGTGGCCGAGGGGATAAGGAAAATCGGCGTCGCCGGAGTCTTCGTAAAAATCGTTGATGCCGATGGTCTTCTGAAATACCGTCGGATTCACCCGCCGCGGATCCACGGCTACGCAGACGCTGTTGCGATGGCACATGTAATGGCGCCCCACCAGGTCGTTGGCATTGGCCAGGCCTTGCGGCCATGCGGCTTGGCGCGAGGCAAGCAGCAGGGCGGCCGAATTGATGGCGCCAGCAGAGAGCACCACCACGCGGGCACTGAAGCTCCTGGGGCCGGTTGGCGTGTCCGCTTCCACCGTAGCGACCAGGCGTCCGTCAGGGCCGGTGAGCAGTCGGTGCGCGCGTATCCCGGTCAGGAGCGTGGTTCCGGGCGAGTCCAATGCGGGTGCGATGCCGCATAGCTCCGCATCACCCTTGGCGTGCATGAGGCAGGGAAAACCATCGCAGGTATCGCAGCGGATGCATGGCGCGAGCCTGGGTTCCGTCTCATTGCGGTGGAGGGCCAGCGGCAGGGGAAAAGGATGCAGGCCCTGGGCCTCAAGTGCTTCGGCGACTTGGGCAACGTAAGGTTCATGAGCCAGCGCCGGGTAGGGGAAATCGCCACGGGGTGGCTCGCAAGGATCCCGGCCTTTTTCGCCATGACAGTAGTACCAGGCCTCCGCTTGATCGTAATAGCGCCGCAAATCTTCATAGCCGATGGGCCACTCGGGGGTCTCACCCTCCGGGTAACGGCGCCGACGGAAATCGCTTTCGCGCCGGCGCAGCACCGCCGCGCCATAAAGCTTGGTATTGCCGCCGACGTGATAGCCGGTGATGGGCCGGAAGGGCTTGCCGGCGGCGTCCTGCCAGTCTTCGGCCGCGTGGTAGCGGTGCTCGCGGAAAACGGCTTCTGCGCTCCAGTTAGCTTTCTCCCGAACAAGGTAGTCGCCGCGTTCCAGGACCAGAATCTTCAAGCCCGAATTGCCCAGGGCGCGGGCCAGGGTTCCGCCGCCCGCACCGCTGCCGATGATGAGCACATCGGCGTCCATGTCAGGCTTGCCGACTCGTGGACGTGGCCTGCCCGATGCCGCTAACCGCCATGGCGGAACTCCGGGTAGATCAGCATGCCGCCATCCACCGCCACGGTGGTGCCGGTGACATAACTTGCCAGGTCGCTCACGAGAAAAGCGGCCACGTTGCCGATTTCCGCGGGCTCCCCCAGGCGGCCCATGGCGATCTTCTCATCGAGGTCCGCCAATCCTTTGGGGTCCTGCCAGACATCGGCATTGATAGGCGTGCGGATGGCACCCGGCGCGAGCGCCAGGATGCGTATGCCGTCACCCGCCACTTCCTGGGCCAGGGTCTTGGTGAACATGGACAGTCCCGCCTTGGCGCTGGTGTAGGCGCTATAACCCTCCCAGGGGATGAATTCGTGCACTGAGGTGATATTCAGGATGACGCCGCGTTTTTGCGGCAGCATGCGTTGCAAAGCCAGGCGAGCGCAATAGTAGGCGCCGAATAGATCGACTGCGATGGTTTTTTCCCACGCGCTTGGATCGCTCGCGGCGCAGTCGGCGCGCGCGCCATCCATGCCCGCGTTGTTGATGAGGATGTCCAGGCCACCGAACGCTTGGTCGATGGCGCCGAAGAGGGCGTCCATGTCATCGAGCCTGGACACGTCGCCGCCAAAGGCCAGGGCGTCGCCGCCGTTCTGTCTTATCGCGGCCGCCACGGCGTCGGCCGCCGCGCTCTTGCCGCGATCATGCACCGCGACGCGGGCACCGGCTTGGGCGAGGGTCTTCGCCATGGCTTCACCCAGGCCGGAACCGGAGCCGGTGACCAGGGCACGCTTGCCGCTGAGATCGATGCTTAGCATGGGCGCTACTCCTTGGGCTGCGTCCTCGACGGGCGCGATAGCGGAGAGAGCCTGGGGAGATGGAATTGGTTCCGCGCCTCTTGGTTCGGATTTAAGGAGTGAGGCGTTAAAATCACGGTTTGTGTCCATATAACGCCTGCGCATGCGCTATTTCGCCTGGATCGTCCGCATCGCCCTTTTCCTGCTGGTGCTGGCGTTTGCGCTCGAAAACAGCCAGGTCGTCGCGGTGCAATATTTCGGTCCCGCGCCCTGGCAGGCTCCCCTGGTGGTCGTGATACTCCTGTGCTTTGCGCTGGGCACAGCGCTGGGCATCCTGGCAGTGATACCGGCATTCATCCGCATGCGCCGCGAAATCTCGCTGCTGCGGCGTCAGATCAAGGCAGGGCAAGCAGAACTGCCGCCCAGCGGGCCGCCGCAATGACGGAATTCGGATCCTGGTGGCTGCTCGTTTTCCCTCTGTTTTTCGCCCTCGGCTGGCTGGCGGCACGCATCGACATCAAACAGGTGGTGACGGAATCCCGCGCGCTGCCGAATTCCTACTTCAAGGGGCTTAACTTTCTCCTCAGCGAGCAACCGGACAAGGCCATCGAGGCTTTTATCGAAGTGGTCAAGCTGGAGCCCGAAACCATAGACCTCCACTTCGCCCTGGGCGGGCTGTTCCGCAAGCGCGGCGAGTTGGACCGCGCCATCCGCATGCACGAAAACCTGCTCGAACGCGAGGGCTTGAGCCAGGATTACCGCCTCAAGGCCCTGGCCGAGTTGGGCACCGATTATCTGAAGGCGGGCCTGCTGGATCGGGCGGAGGAGGTCTTCAACCGCCTCCTCGACACGCCCATGGAAGGTTTGGCGCGCAGCCAGTTGCTCGAAATCTACGTGCAGGAGAAGGACTGGCACAAAGCCGTCGAGGCGGCGGCTGTCCTGGACAAACTTTCGTCGCGCCCGCTCAATGCCGAGATCGCCCACTTTCATTGCGAACTGGCGCTCCTGGATGCCGTGCGCGGCGCCAACGACGACGCGCGCCAGCACCTGCAGCAGGCGCTCGACATCAATCGGCAATGCGTGCGCGCGACCATGATGCTGGGAGACTTGGAAGCCTCGGCCGGGATACCGCGCGCCGCTATTGCGCGCTGGCGCGAGGTGGAGGCACAAAGCGCGCCGCATATGGTGCTGGTGGTGGACAAGCTGCTGCAGGCGTTCAGTGCGACCTCCGGCATGGAAGAGGGTCTCGCCTGGCTGCGCGGGCTGCTCACGCGCCAGCCGTCGCTGGATTTGTTCAACAGCCTATACAATGCCGTGCTGCAAGTGCAGGGCACCGCGGCGGCCTATCAGTTGGCCAAGGAAGAGTTGCGCCGCCACCCCAGCCTGCGGGCCTTGGACAAGCTCATCGAAGCGGAAATGCTGCAGACCACCAGCGAGCGGCGCGATGTCATGCAAAGTGCCAAAGACCTCATCCAGGCACACAGTCAGCGCCTTACCCGCTATCAGTGTGTGAGCTGCGGCTTCAAGGCCAAGCAGTTTTTTTGGCGCTGTCCGGCGTGCGGACGGTGGGACAGCTTCGACCCGGAACGCAGAGAAGAATGAAGACGCCTTTCATCATCGCCATGGATTTTCCCAAGGCTTCGCAGGCCTGGGAACTCGCGGACAGGCTCGATCCGCGGCGCTACCGCCTGAAGATCGGCAAGGAGCTGTTCACCGCTGCCGGACCCGATCTGGTGCGCGGCCTGGCCTTGCACGACTTCGACGTGTTCCTGGATCTGAAATTCCACGACATCCCCAACACGGTCGCGGGGGCCTGCCAGGCGGCGGCCAAACTGGGTGTGTGGATGATCAACGTGCATGCGAGCGGCGGGCGCGCCATGATGGAGGCGGCGCGGGACGCCGTCGCGCATCTGCCGCAGCGACCGCTCATCACGGCTGTCACGGTATTGACCAGCCTGGGCGCGGAAGGTCTCGCCGAGACGGGCGTGAAGCGCAAGCCGGCCGATCAGGTGCGCCATCTCGCTACGCTGGCCCGGGAGTGCGGCATGGACGGGGTGGTGTGCAGCGGGCGCGAGGCGGCGGATTTGCGCAAGACGCTGGGCACGGACTTCAAGCTGGTTACGCCCGGGATACGCCTGCCGGGCAGCCCTCCGGACGATCAGAACCGTACCATGACTCCCGCACAGGCGCTGGCCGCGGGGGCGGATTATCTGGTGGTCGGGCGCCCCGTGACCACTGCGGCCGATCCGATCGGCGCGCTTGAGGAACTCAACAGAAATCTCAAATCCCGCAAGGAAGGAAAATGAAAATCACCGTCATCGGCACCGGCTATGTAGGCCTGGTCACGGGCACGTGCCTGGCTGAGGTAGGGAACCAGGTGCTGTGTCTGGACGTGGATCCGCGCAAGATCGAGATACTCAAAAACGGTGGCATACCCATCTACGAGCCCGGGCTGGAAGACATGGTCAAGCGCAACGTCGCCGCCGGACGGCTGCGCTTCACCACCGACGTAGCCGAGAGCGTCGCCTTCGGCAACATTCAGTTCATCGCCGTGGGCACGCCGCCGGACGAAGACGGCTCCGCCGACCTGCAGTACGTCGTGGCCGCCGCACGCAACATCGGTCGCCATATGACGGAATACAAGCTGGTGGTGGACAAATCCACCGTCCCTGTCGGCACCGCCGACAAAGTGCGTGCCGCCGTGGCCGACGAACTTGCCAAGCGCGGCTTGGCCCTGCCCTTCGACGTCGCGTCCAACCCCGAATTCCTCAAGGAGGGGGCGGCGGTGGAAGACTTCATGAAGCCCGACCGCGTCGTCATCGGCACCGACAGCGAAGGCGCCACCCAGCTGCTGCGCCAGCTCTATGCCCCCTTCCAGCGCAACCACGAACGCCTCATCAGCATGGACATCCGCTCGGCCGAGCTGACCAAATATGCCGCCAACGCCATGCTTGCCACGCGCATCTCCTTCATGAACGAACTGGCGGTGCTGGCCGAAGGACTGGGTGCCGACATCGAACACGTGCGCCAAGGCATAGGGGCGGACCCCCGCATCGGCTACCACTTCTTGTATGCCGGCTGTGGCTACGGCGGCTCGTGCTTTCCCAAGGACGTGCAGGCGCTGCGGCGTACCGGGCAGGAGAGCGGCGTTCCCTTGCGCGTACTGGACGCGGTGGAAGACGCCAACGAAGCGCAGAAGCGCCTGCTGCTGCACAAGATCACGCGGCGCTTCGGCGAGGACCTCAGCGGCCGCCGTTTCGCCTTGTGGGGTCTGGCCTTCAAACCCAATACCGACGACATGCGCGAAGCGCCCAGCCGTGTCATTCTTGAAGGGCTGTGGCAGCGCGGCGCGCAGGTGTCGGCCTATGACCCGGCGGCCATGGAAGAGACGCGGCGCATCTATGGCGAACGGGCAGGCTTCGCGCTGACGGAGGATCCGATGACGGCGGCCAAGGGTGCCGACGCGCTCGTGGTGTTGACGGAATGGAAGGTGTTCCGCAGCCCCGACTTTGATGCGCTCAAGAGCTTGCTCAAGCAGCCCGTGATCTTCGACGGCAGGAATCTGTACGAACCGGCCCTGGTGCGCGCCCAGGGTTTCGAGCATTTCCCCATCGGGCGGGCATGATACGCCGCGAGGATTTCCACGGCGCACGCCTCCTCGTAGTGGGAGATATCATGCTGGACCGCTATTGGTTCGGTGATGTGTCGCGCATTTCTCCCGAAGCGCCGGTGCCGGTGGTCAAGGTTTCGCGCAGCGAGGATCGCATTGGTGGCGCCGGCAACGTGGCGCGCAATGCCGCCGCGCTGGGCGCCCAGGCGACGCT
This sequence comes from Pseudomonadota bacterium, assembly GCA_021849595.1. Lineage (GTDB taxonomy): Bacteria > Pseudomonadota > Gammaproteobacteria > Burkholderiales > Thiobacillaceae > JAJXXS01. Next base: position 26,898 of record JAJZSR010000013.1, read on the forward strand.
GCTCTCCGTCGTAGGCACGGACGAAGTGGGACGGGCACTGGCCCAGCGCATCGCCGCCGAGGCGTTTACCGCACGCCTGCACGAGGACGCGGATTACCAGACCACGCTCAAATTGCGCGTGATCGGCCGCCAGCAACAATTGCTGCGTATCGACTTCGAAGCGCCTCCCAAACAAGAGGTGCTTGCCGCCAAGCTGAAGGACTATGAAAACTTGGTGGAAAACTGCGACGTTGTTGTGCTGTCGGACTACGGTAAGGGCGGGCTTGCCCACGTGGCCAGCATGATCGAACTGGCGCGCCGCCATCACAAGCCGGTGCTGGTCGATCCCAAGGGCGAAGACTACGAGCGCTACCGTGGCGCCACGCTGCTCACTCCCAACCGCAGCGAATTCCGCGAGGTGGCCGGTAGTTGGCGCAATGACCAGGAATTGGCGCTCAAGGCGGAAGCCTTGCGCGAAAGGCTCGCCCTGGAAGCTTTGCTGATCACGCGCAGCGAAGAGGGCATGACGCTGTTCCGACAAGAGCAGATATTCCACGAACCCACGGTGGCGCGCGAAGTGTACGACGTGAGCGGTGCGGGCGACACCGTGATCGCGGTGCTGGCGTCGGCTCTGGCGGCCGGGGCTGATTACCATGATGCAGTGATCCTGGCCAATCGGGCGGCCGGCATCGTAGTCGGCAAGCTGGGCACCGCCGTGGTCAGCCCTGCCGAACTGTTCCCTTGAGGAACTCGTCGGCTTACCCCGCAGCGCCCTGACGGCCCTCCAGCGCTAGGCGCAGCTCCTTGAGCAGGCCCGCAACGCCGTCCTCGATCATGTCCATGACATCCTCGAACCCCTGCGGACCGCCGTAGTAGGGATCGGGCACGTCCAGATTGGGGTATTTGCGGCTGAAGGAAAGAAACAGGCGCAGCTTGTGCTGGCTGCGGGCGGGAGCGCGGCGCTTGAGGGTGGCGAGGTTGCTGCCGTCCATGGCCAGGATGTAGTCGAATTTTTCAAAATCCATGTCCGCCACCTGCCGGCCGCGCAGCTCGCCGATACTGACGCCGCGCAGGCGCGCCGTGCCTTGGGCGCGCGGATCGGGCGGGTCGCCGATATGGTAGCTGTGGGTGCCGGCCGAATCCACGCTCACCCAACGATCGAGCCCGGCATCCTGCAGCGTGCGCCGCAGAACCCCTTCTGCCATGGGCGAGCGGCAGATATTGCCCATGCAGACCATCAACACCTTAATCATGTTGTTCCACGCCGAACAAGACTTCCTTGAGTGCCCGCAAGCGGTCGCGAAGTTCCGCAGCCTTTTCGAATTCCAGATTTTTTGCCGCCTCCAGCATTTCCTTCTCCAGCTTTTTCACCTGTTTGTTCAGGTCTTTTTCACTCATCACCTTATAAGCGGCCACGGTCTGCGCGGCCTTGAGGTCTAGTTGCGCTTCGCCCAGATCGATGGCCGACTCGATCATGTCCTTGATGCGTTTCTGCACGCCGCGCGGCGTGATGCCATGAGCGGCGTTGAAGGCTAGTTGTTTTTTTCGCCGCCGTTCCGTTTCGTCGATGGCCCGCCGCATGGACGCGGTCACAGTGTCGGCATACAGGATGGCCATGCCGTTGAGGTGGCGCGCCGCGCGGCCGATGGTTTGGATGAGCGAGCGGGTGGAACGCAGAAAGCCCTCCTTGTCGGCGTCCAGGATGGCCACCAGCGAAACCTCGGGGATATCCAGGCCCTCGCGCAGCAGGTTGATGCCCACCAGCACGTCGAATACGCCCAGGCGCAGGTCGCGAATAATGTCCACGCGCTCCACGGTGTCGATGTCGGAGTGCAGATAGCGCACCTTGACGCCGTGCTCGGCGAGGTAATCGGTCAACTCCTCGGCCATGCGCTTGGTGAGTGTGGTCACCAGCACGCGCTCGTTGGCCTGCACGCGCTTTCGGGCTTCGGAGAGCAGGTCGTCCACCTGGGTGGACACGGGCCGCACCTCGACCACCGGATCCACCAGCCCCGTGGGGCGCACGACCTGCTCGACCACCTGCCCTTGGTGCTGTTCTTCATAGGTCGCGGGGGTGGCGGAGACGAAGATGGTCTGGGGCATGAGATGCTCGAATTCCTCGAACTTGAGCGGGCGGTTGTCCAGCGCCGAAGGCAGGCGGAAGCCGTATTGCACCAGGTTTTCCTTGCGCGCCTTGTCGCCGTTGTACATGCCGCCGATTTGCGGGATCGCCACATGGGATTCGTCGATAAACATCAAGGCGTTGCGCGGCAAGTAGTCGATCAGGGTCGGAGGCGGCTCCCCGGGCTTGCGGCCCGAGAGGTGGCGGGAATAGTTCTCGATGCCTTTGCAGAAGCCCAACTCATTGAGCATTTCCAAATCGAAGCGAGTGCGCTGCTCCAGGCGTTGGGCTTCTACCAGCTTGCCGTTGGCGTAGTAGAAATCCAGGCGCTCGCGCAACTCGGCCTTGATGGCCTCGATGGCCTTCAGGGTGGTTTCGCGCGGGGTGACGTAATGGCTGGAAGGAAACACCGTGTAGCGCGGCACGTCCGATAGGACTTTGCCGGTGAGCGGATCGAACAGGGACAGGCGCTCCACCTCGTCATCGAACAAGGTGATGCGCAAGGCCTGTTCGGCGTTTTCGGCAGGAAACACATCGATCACTTCGCCGTGTACCCGGAAGATGCCCCGATGGAAATCGAACTCGTTGCGTTCGTACTGCATGGTGGCAAGACGCTTGATGATCTCGCGCTGCTCCAGCTTTTCGCCCTTGCGCAGATGGAGAATCATGCTGTGGTAATCCACCGGATCGCCGATGCCGTAAATGGCCGACACGGTGGCGACGATCACGCAGTCCGGCCGCTCCAGCAGCGATTTGGTGGCCGAGAGCCGCATCTGCTCGATATGCTCGTTGATGCTGGAATCCTTCTCGATGA
>JAJZSR010000146.1 GCA_021849595.1 Pseudomonadota bacterium
CCGCTCGCCGCCATGATTGATTTGTTGCGACGCAAGGCCAAGAACACGAAGGGCGAGGAAATTGCCCTGGGCTGTCCCTTGAACAATCTCATGCAGGAGATGAGCCCCATCGACGAGGATTTCCGCCAGAGTCTCAACCGTTTGCTGCAGGATTGGGTCAAGGTTGTCGCCGAAGCCTTGCGCCGAGGGCAGAAAGAGCGCGAGGTGCGGCGGGATATCGATGTGCAGGAGACAGCTTTTTTCATCGTCGCCTCCATCGAGGGCTGTCTGGGGATGAGCAAGAACACGCAGTCTCCGGGCGCATACCGCGGCTGCCTCGCGCAGCTCGGGCGTTATCTGGAAGGGTTGAGGGCTTAGGCACAAAAATTTTTATCTCGCACATACCAACCAGTTGGAATCAAATCAACATGACCATCAGCCCGTCACCTATTACCGGCACAGACTACACATCGGGGCAAGCGGAGCCGCTCGCGGCGCTCGCGCAATTCTATGCCGCCTTCAACCGCCGGGACCTGGCACTCATGAGCAACAACTGGCTCGCGACGGAAGAGAGCATCCTGGGCAATCCCTTGGGCGGCATACGCCGGGGCTGGGATGAAATCCGCCCGCTTTATGAAAAGCTATTCACCGGGCCTGCCCGGGTCTACGTGGAGTTCTACGACTACAGCCTGCACATTGGCAGGGACCTGTTTTATGCCGTGGGACGCGAGCGCGGCTGGTTCCGGCTGGGGCAGGAGGAGATCGCGCTGGCCATACGCACCAGCCGGATTTTTTGCAGATTCGATGGGCAGTGGAAACAGGTGCATCACCACGGTTCCATCGACGACCACGCACTGTTGGCGCGCTACCAGTCAGCCGTGCTTTCACCAAGGTAGCTTCCAAGGAGCAACTCATGGACTTCAATCAGGAACTCGACGCCCGCGGCCTCAACTGCCCGCTGCCCATACTGCGCACCAAGAAATCGCTGGCCGGGCTTGCCGCCGGTCAAGTGCTGAAGATCGTCGCTACCGATCCCGGTTCGGTCAAGGACATGCAGGCCTTCGCCAACCAGACCGGAAACGTGCTGGCTGCGAGCGGCGAAACGGACGGCGAGTTCGTCTTCTACCTGCGCAAAAAAGCCTGACGGCCACCCGCCGCCTGTGCCGATTTTCGCTTTGCCTCAACCCACTCAACCAAGGAGATGTAATGGCTACTCTATCAACCGTTTCCCCCGATGACGCCACCGGCGAAGTGGCGGCCGTCTACGAACAAATCAAAGGCGCCTGGGGCGGCGTGCCCAACGCCATCAGCCTGTTCAGCGCCAATCCCTTCCTGCTCAGGCATCAATGGGAATACTACGGCAGCATCATGCAGCACCCCACTTTGAGTCCCGCGCTTACCGCCTGCATCCGCATGCTGGTTTCCCAGGATGGCCAATGCGCCTATTGCATAGACCTAAACGCCGGCATGCTGATGAACGGGATGGGTTGGACTGCAGACCAGGTGGCGGACACCCGCGCCAACTATATGAACAGCCCGCTTGCCGATCGCGAAAAAGCGCTGCTGGGGGTGGTGTTGAAAGCGGTCAAGACTCCCGCCAGCGTAAGCGCCGGAGACGTGGCCGCCTTGCGTGCTGCGGGCTGGAGCGACAGCGATATCCTTGACGCGGTCAATCATGGCGCCCGCATGGTGGCGGGGGACATCCTCATTAACGCTTTCCAGGTGGAGCGGGATTTCTGATCTGGGGCCGGTCCTGGCGCTGCCTCTGCCGCCTTACGGCGGGCGGGGTTATCGGCCCGCCGCGCGCGAGCCGTGGCGGCGGCGCAGCATTACCAGGCCCACCAAGCCCAGGCCGGTGACGTACATGCTGAAGTCGCTGACTTCGGGTACGGGTGCGGCATTCAGCGCTGTCAGCTTGAGCGGCGTCCTGGTGCCGGTCAGGCCCTGAATCTTCAGGAGAAAGGTATGGCCGAACAAGTTGGCTTCGCTGTTTGTGGTGATCCAGGTAGAGGTCTGGGTGTTGCCGAAACTGGCGTTTTTCCAATCAACTACCCATTTGTTGACGTAATCCTGGCTGGATTTTTTGAACTTGCTGCTGAAATTGGTTGAAGGCTGGACATTGTTCGCTGGCAAGTTGCCGGGGAAACTGAACCCGGATTTCAGCCGTGTCGGAGTCGCATAGCCGAAGCTGAAGGAAACGAAGTGAGCGTTGCTGCCCAAGGACGCGAAATCGGCACCGGGCGCCAGTTGGAACAGCGTATCCGTGCCCTGTTGGGTGATGTCCAGCGTGGCCACGTTGACTGACGAACTGTTGACGGTCGTGTTGAAGTTATAAGTCTTTGCGTGCGCAGCCTGGGCGGCGGCCAAGGCCAACAGGCCCATGAATAAAGAGAGTTTGCGCATTTTTTGTTACTCCCGAAACTTTACGCTCAGAGTGCAGCAAGCCGCGTGCCAGCCTTTCGGGGCCTTGGGATGGCCGCCGGCTGGTAAGCTGTAGTTTGCAATCAGGTATTCCCATGCCCGCCGCCAAATCCGAACTCGACCGCCCCCACACGCTGGTGCTGCCGCCGGTGCCCTATGCCCTTGCCCTGCTTGCTTCGTGGTGGCTGGAGAGGCAGGGCCATGCCCTGGGGCTTGGCCTGGGGCAGGCGACGTTCCCGCTGGCGGGGCTGCTGGTGGGCGCAGGGCTGGTGCTGTTCCTTTGGACGCTCTACACCTTCTGGCGCCACCACACCACGGTGAACCCCTACAGGGCTGCTACCGAGCTTTGCACCAACGGGCCTTTCGCGTTTTCCCGCAATCCCATCTACGTAGGGGACTGGTGTATCTATTTGGGTCTCATGATCTGGCTCAAGACCTTCTGGCCTCTGGTGTTTGCGCCACTGGTGTGGCTCATCGTGCGCTACGGCGTCATCCGCCACGAGGAAGCCCATCTGGAAGCGAAATTCGGCGAAGCTTACCGCGCGTATCGGGCGCGCGTCAGGCGCTGGCTGTAGCATGGCAAGAACGCATGCCTGGTCCGCGGGCGGCCTGACGAGGGGGGTGCTGGCGCTCATGCGCCTGCTGGGGACGGCAGCCTGGCGCGACCGGCCCAACCCGCACTACGATGCCGCCCAGCCCCATCACACGCCCACGGGCTTCCAGAATCTCGATCCGGCGGCGCGTCGGCTGCGCGATTTCCGGCGCTGGCAGCGCGAACGGCGCCTCAAGGGCCCGCCGCCGGAGCCCGCGCCCTGGCTGGCGGATTGGCGGACGTCGCCCGATCTCGGATGGCTGGTGCAGAACCGCAGCGACGTCAGCGCCACCTGGATCGGCCATGTCACCGTGCTGGTGCAGATGGGCGGACTCAATGTGCTCACCGACCCGGTATTTTCCGAGCGCGCGTCGCCCCTGGCCTTTGCCGGCCCGCGGCGCTATCTGCCGCCCAGTGTCACATTGGGCGAACTGCCGGACATCGACGCCGTGCTGATTTCGCATAATCATTACGACCACCTCGACCGCGCCAGCGTGCGGGCGCTGCATCGGCGCAGCGGCGGGGCCACGCGCTTTTTCGTGCCATTGGGTCTCAAGCCCTGGTTTGTGCGCTTGGGCATACACAACATCACGGAACTGGATTGGTGGCAAAGCGCTTCCTGGCGCGGCGTCGATTTCCATTTGGTGCCGGCGCAGCATTGGAGCACGCGCTTGGTGTTCGACCGCAACAAGACGCTGTGGGGCGGCTGGGTTGCGGGGGCGCGCGATTTCCGCTTCTATTTTGCCGGCGATACCGGCTACGACGGCAGCATCTTCACCGAGATCGGCCGCCGCTTCGCGCCCATCGATTTGGCGGCGCTGCCCATAGGCGCTTACGAGCCGCGCTGGTTCATGGAGCCGCAGCACGTCGATCCCTGGCAGGCGGTGCAGATCCTGCAGGATGTCGGCGCGCGGCGCGGTCTGCCGGTGCACTGGGGCAGCTTCCAACTGGCCGATGAGCCGCTGCATCAGCCCGTGGAAGATTTGGCGCGCGCCATGCAGGCGGCCGGGCTGGATGAATCGGTGTTCCGCCCCGTGCGTCTGGGGGAAATTCTGCGTTTATAAGGCGGCCTCACCGTCGGCGGGAAGGTTCAGCACGGCGCGCGCGTTGGCGGTGGTCTGGCGCGCCACTTCGGCGCTGTCGCAATCCCACAGCCGGGCGATGACCTCGGCGATGCGCGGCAGTTCTTCGGGGGTATTGCGGCCTTTGGCGATCCAGGCTGGAGGAATATCTGGGGCGTCGGTTTCCAGCACCAGGGCCTCGCGCGGCAGCTCGCGCGCCAGCCGCTGCAGATGGGTGGAGCGGCTGTAGGTGACGGCGCCGCCGAAGCCGAGCTTGAAGCCTAGCTTGAGGAATTCGCGCGCCTGATGCAACGACCCGTTGAAGGCATGGGCGATGCCGCGCGTGATGCCCAGGCGGCGCAGATGCTTGAGGATCTGGTCATTGGCGCGCCGCACGTGCAAGAGCACCGGGAGGTCGAAATCGCGCGCCACTTTGAGCTGTTCCACGTAATAGGATTCCTGGGTGGCGTAATCCAAGCCGGGCGCAAACAGGTCGAGGCCGATCTCGCCCACGGCAAGCGGATGCTCGCGTTCCACCCAGGCGCGCAGTTCGGCAATGTGCTCGGGGCGGTGGCGGTCGATGTACATGGGATGCAGGCCGTAAGCCGCCAAACAGCCGGGTTCGCGGATACAGCAGTCCCGCACGGCCGGAAAGTTTGCCAATTCCACGGCCGGCACCACGATGGCCGCCACGCCGGCGCGGCGCGCGGCCTCGGCGACGGCGTCACGGTCGCTGTCGAACTCGGCGGCGTCGAGGTGGCAATGAGTGTCGACCAGGGGCACAGGCATCGCCTTATTGTAGGGCGAGCTATGGGAGAATCGTCAGGCTGTCATAATGGCGGTTTAACTTCTACCCTTTTCGAGGCTCAAGCATGCTTTACCCCGAACTCTTCAAGTCCCTGGAACGGGTGCGCTGGAATATGGAAACCGACATTCCATGGGCCGAGTTCGATGCGGCCCGGCTCAGCGACGAGCAGGCGCTCACCGTGAAAATGAACGCCATCACCGAATGGGCAGCCCTGCCGGCGACCGAGATGTTTCTGCGCGATTTCGCCCATGACAGCGATTTTTCCGCCTTCATGTCGGTGTGGTTCTTCGAGGAGCAGAAACACGCCCTCGTACTCATGGAGTATTTGCGCCGCTTCCGTCCCGAACTCGTGCCCAGCGAAGAAGAGCTGCATGCGGTGCGTTTTCCTTTCGACTCCGCGCCGCCCATGGAGACGCTCATGCTGCATTTCTGCGGCGAGGTGCGTCTCAACCACTGGTACCGGCGTGCGGCGGAATGGCATACCGAGCCGGTGATCAAACACATCTACGCCACCATCTCGCGCGACGAGGCGCGCCACGGCGGCGCCTACCTGCAGTACATGAAGCACTTTCTTGCCGAGAAAGAGAAGGGCGAGGCCGCCGCTGCGGCCTTTGCCAAAGTCGGCTTTCTCATGGCCAGTGCGGGGCGCGCCGGCAAGCCGCTGCACCCGACCAATCTGCACGTGAACGAGGCGCTGTTCCCGCGCGACACCGTGCAAAGCCGCCTGCCCGATCCGGAATGGCTCCCGCGCTGGCTGGACCAGCAGATTTGCTTTGATGCCGAGTGGGAAGGGCGGGTGCAGAGCATGATCCTGAAAAACCTGTCCCTGTTGTTCGGTGAGAATTTCGCCTCCACCCGCGATCTCAACCGTTACCGCAAGCAGATCGCCGCTGCCTGAACTCAACCTAGAAACTGCAGTTGACCGCTAGTCGCGTCTAAAGGGAGCCCATGGACGCTAAGTTTTCTGTCTTCGCCAAAGCTCACCGTTCGGGTGAGCGCGCTACGCACCCGCTGGCACGCCCAGCCGGGTGCCTGGCTTTGTCGCTCGTCCTTGCAGGCATGGCGCTCCGGAGCGTCGTCCGAGGGGCCCCGCGCAGCGGGGATCGGACAGCGGAGGAGATGCCGGCGGCCGCGACGCGGAGCGCCTGCATCCCGC
>JAJZSR010000147.1 GCA_021849595.1 Pseudomonadota bacterium
TCTAATGGGGGCATGAATACCAATTATCGGCAGGATAATTTCACTTGTAGCGCTGCGGGCGCCGTCAATAATATGCTGTGCGGAAACGGCAAACTGGGCGTGAACCTCATGCAGTTGATCGTTGCTCCCACGATGGCCTATAAACTCAATGCTGACAACTCCATCGGTATCGCTCCGCTTCTGGGCTATCAGCGTTTTGAGGCTTACGGCCTGCAAGCTTTCCAGGGTTTGTCGCAGACCCCAGGTAATGTCACCAACAACGGTTGGGACGATTCCACCGGCATCGGTGTGCGCATCGGCTACTTGGGCAAGCTGACGCCTACGTTCTCCATCGGTGTGAGCTACGCCACCAAGATGCGCATGACCAAATTCAACAAGTATTCCGGCCTGTTTGCTGATGGCGGCCTGTTCGACATTCCCGAGAATTACAGTGCCGGTGTGGCTTGGAAGGCAACGCCCGATCTGACCCTGGCAGCGGATTATCAGCGCATCAACTATGGCGGGGTGTCCTCAATCGGTAATCCCAGTACGAACCAGGCGCCACTTGGGGCCGCCGGTGGTCCCGGGTTTGGCTGGAAGGATATCAATGTCTGGAAGCTGGGTGGAGAGTACCGCTATGACCAGCAGTGGACTTTCCGCGCCGGTTACAACCATTGCGACAACCCCATCCAGTCGCGCGATGTGACTTTCAACATCCTGGCCCCGGGCGTTATCGAAGATCATTTGACTTTAGGCGCCACCTACCACATGCCTAGCGGTGGAGAACTCACCTTCGCTTATATGCACGCGTTCCAGAACAGCGTGAGCGGTGCTTCCATGCTACCGCCCATGGCGAGTGGGGGTATGTTTCCTCCATCGGGTAACGAAACCATCACGATGTATCAAAACTCCATCGGCATCTCCTACGGCTGGAAGATGTAAGCGCCTGCTTGCACAAGCCGCAAGGCCGGGCATTGCCCGGCCTTTTTTATTGGATAATGGCTGAACCACGCTGCTGCGGCGTTTTCCAACCGAATGCGAGGAGCCGCCATGAAATCCATCAAAGTCACCGACATCGGCCAACTCAAGAACGAGCTGAACAAATACAAACGCGGCAAGAAGCTGGATATCCGCCAATTTAACCAGGCGGCGCGTTTGGCCTGGCTGGGGCTCATCACCCTGAGCCCGCTGGATCCGGACGATCCCGAGTGTCTGGCCTGGCTGCTGCACGTGCGCGCGCCGGAGGGGTTCGCGGCGCATTTCATCGATGTCGACGAGGATGTGCTGAACCAGATCCATATCCTCGACAGCGAGCAGGGGCGGCATCTCGCCGACATTATGCGCCAGGGCCTCACGCAGCGCGCCGAAGAACTGCAGGCGCTCGATAGGCGCGATTTCTACTTCGGCAGATATTTTCAGGCTGCGCCTGAGCGTCCCGGCGCCGATCCCAAATAGGAGGCGACGATCCGTCTCGTCAAGGCGCGCTGGATCGATCTGGGGCACTGCGAGGCCTGGGAATACCACGCCGCCTATGCAGCCCTCGCCCACGGTTTTCAACCGGACGATGCGCCGCTGCTGATCTGGGGACAGCCGACGGCGCATCTATGTCTGGGCCAAAGCCAAAGCGCGGCGGCGGAACTGGCGCAGTCCATGGAGGTGCCCGTACTGCAACGGCCGCTGGGCGGCGGCACGGTATGGCTCGATCAGGATCAATGCTGCCTGGCTGTGGTGGCGCCTCTGGAGCTTCTGCCGCATAGGCCGGCGCGTTGGTTCGATTTGCTGCTCGAACCCATGATGCAGGTCTATCGCGAAGCCGGCTTACAGGTGGTGCGTGCAGGGCGCGACCTGCATTGCCGCGGGCGCAAAATTGCGGGCAGCGGGGCGGCGACCCTGGGACATGCCGGAGTGGTGGCGAGCAGCTTCATGATGGAGTTTCCGGTCACTTCGTTCGCGCGCACGCTGGCCAGCCCCTCGGTCGGCTTCGAGGCATGGTTGAAGGATGCTTTGGAAGATCACTTGACCTGCTGGCGCCGCGAAGGCCCGGTGCCCGCCGCAGCGGATCTCGCGGGCGCCTTGCGCCGGGCGTCCAACGCGGCCCTGGGTTGGCGTTGGATGCAGGACCGGCTGACCGCGCAGGAGTTGGAAGCGCGCCGGGCCTGGCGCGAAGAGTTGCGGCCCGAGGCGGGGGAGGGCGCGCGGCTGGTGCCGGATGGCGTCAAAATCAGCCATGGCGTGTACCTCACAGAGCGCGCGGACACGTGGGGATGGGTGCGCACTTTGACGCGGGGAGGGCGCATCGTCCGCCTGGCGCTGAGCGGTGCGGACGTGGCACAGGATTTGTTGGCTGAGGTGTCCCCGCGGCCGGACGACGTTGCTACCGCGCTCGCCGCCGGTTTGGATGCGGAGGCGGCACGAGCATGGGCCTTGCGCATCCTCGAATGCGCACATTTGGAGGAGGATGCATGAGCGCCATCACCATCGCCGCCAGGCTGGAAAAAAAGCTCGTCCTCATGAGCCGGGATGAGGCGCTGAAAGCGCGCCTGCGCGAGGTTTTGCCGGAAGGCTGGACCATGGTGGAGGCGCTGGACCTCGCGAGCCTGGGCGAATTCCAGGACATCCTGATTTACCGCTTCATGCTGCTGGACCTGGATGCCTTGAGCGAGGATTTCGATCCGCAGGACCAGATACGCACGGTGCGCATGGACATGATGCTCAATTTGCCCATTTTCTGCTTCGGCGGCAGTGCCGACGAGCGCGACGCCGCGCGGCTGAACCGTGCCGACCGCTTTTTCGAGCGCGAGGAGATGGTGCGGCGCCTGCCGCAATTCTGCGCGCAATACGCCTGGTAGAACCTTGACTCGGAATGACAGTCTTTCCTTAGGCAAATAGATAGTCTACTATTAGTTTAATTGATTATTAGTTGGATCATAATGGTAATGGCGAAGACCACTACATCTCAGGGAAATACGGCAAAGGGCTTTCCGGAAGAGCGCTTCGGCGCGCTGCTGCACGAGGTGGCGCGGCGCTGGCGCGGGGCGCTGGATGCCCGGCTCAAGCCCCTCGGGCTGAGCCAGGCGAAATGGCGCACGCTTTTTTACCTGCAGATGCACGATGCCCCTCTGAACCAGAAGACTCTGGCCAATCTGCTTGGAGTGGAGGGCCCTACGCTGGTGGGATTGCTGGATCGGCTCGGGCGCGAAGGCTGGTTGACACGCCGCGAGGACCAGGACGACCGCCGTTGCAAGGACGTCGTGCTCCTGCCCAAGGCGCGTGAAACGGCGCGCCATATCCAGGACATTGCGTTCGATCTGGAGCGGGAGTTGCTCAAAGGAATCAGCCGTGAGGAACTGACTACCTGCATGCGTGTGTTGACGCTGCTGCGCGAGCGCATGCAGGAGCCGGCGGGCGGGCAGCAAGGGGAAGAAGCCCGTGGCCACTGAGCCAAGCGGGGTCCAGGCCGCCCCGAAAAACAACCGTGCCGGCGTCTGGGCCAGTCGGGTGATCATCGCGCTGGTGACCCTGGCGGTGCTGGCGGGCGGGGCTTGGTATTGGCGTTTTCATCAGCTTTATGCGGAGACGGAGGATGCCTACGTGGGTGCCCATGTGGTGCAGATATCCAGCCAGGTCAGCGGCCCGGCCATCGCCGTACCGGTGGTGAACAACCTGTTCGTGCGCAAGGGTGCGCTGCTGTTCGAAATCGACCCGGCGCCTTTCCGCATTGCGGTCGAACGGGCGCGTGCCCAACTCGCCCTGGCGCAGCAGAACACCGGCGGCGCGAGTGCGGAAGTGCAGGCGGCTCGCGCCCAGGTCGCGCAGATGCAGGCGCAACTGCAGAACGCCATCAGCAATACGCGCCGTACCGAAGCACTGGAGGCGGACAAATTCCTCTCGCGCCAGGCGGGTGAAGACGCGCTCACCCAGCGGCGCACTGCCGCAGCGGCGCTGCGCGCCGCGCAGGCGAAGCTGGCGCAGGCCGAGAGCAATCTGGGGGCGAGCAATACCAGTCAGATCAGGTTGGCGCAGGCCAATCTCGCGCAGGCGGAGCTGAACCTTTCCTACACCAGGGTTTATGCCCCGGCGGATGGCTACGTCACCAACTTGACCCTGCGGCCGGGCACCATGGTCAATGCCGGGCAGCCCCAGTTTGCTTTCGTGGAGAACGGGGACTACTGGGTGGATGCCAATTTCAAGGAGACGGATTTCGAACACATCCGCCCCGGCCAGCATGCCAAGGTGGTGGTGGACATGTACCCCAACCACCCCTTCCGCGGCGTGGTCAGAAGCCTGAGTTCCGGCAGCGGCGCGGCGTTTTCCCTGCTGCCGCCGCAGAATGCCACCGGCAATTGGGTCAAGGTCACGCAAAGGGTGCCGGTGCGCGTGCACATCCTCGATCCGGATCCGCACTACCCCTTGCGCATCGCCACCAGCGCCACGGTGACGGTGGACTTGCGCAGCCGCTGAGGTTTTCATGAGTGCGGCAGCCGCACCCTTGAACCGCTTCATGATTACCTTCGGGGTCATGGCGGCGACCGTCATGCAGGTGCTGGACATGACCATCGTCAACGTCGCCTTGCCGGACATGATGGGCTCGCTCTCCGCCAGCACGGATCAGATATCCTGGGTGCTGACGACTTATCTGGTGGCCTCCGCGGTGATGATGCCGTTGACGGGCTACATGAGCGACAAGCTGGGTCGCCGCAGATTCCTGCTCTTGAGCATCGGCGGCTTCGTGCTCGCTTCGGCCATGTGCGGGCTGGCGTTCAATTTATCGAGCATTTTGCTGTTCCGCATCGTGCAGGGCATCTTCGGGGCCGCCCTGGTGCCGCTCTCGCAGGCGGTGATGGTCGATGTCTTCCCGCTGGAAGAGCGCGGCAAGGCCATGGCCATCTGGGGCATGGGTGTCATGGTGGGGCCCATCCTGGGCCCCACCCTGGGCGGCTATCTGACGGAGTATTTCTCCTGGCGCTGGACGTTCTTCATCAACCTGCCGGTGGGCCTGCTGTCCTTCGCCCTCGCCGAACGCTACATCCCGGACACGCCCAGGCGCGAGCGCGACATGGACTGGCTGGGCCTGTTTCTCGCCTCCGTGGCAATCGCCTGCATGCAGTTCGTGCTGGATCGCGGCAACCAGGACGGCTGGATGGGGTCGACCACCATCCTGTCCCTGACTGTGCTGGGCGTGGTGTCCTTCATCTTCTTCCTGGTGTACGCGCTTAACACGACGCGCAAGCCGGTCTTCGACGTGCGCATGTTCAAGGACAAGAATTTCGCCACGGGCAGCTTCATGATCCTGGTCATGGGTCTGGGACTGTTCGGCTCCATGGTGATCCAGCCGCTCTACCTCGAAGGCCTGATGGGCTACCCCACGCTGGACACCGGCCTGCTCATGGCGCCGCGCGGCATTGCCAGTATGTTCAGCATGATGCTCATGGGACGCTTGCTGGGGCGCGTCGACACCAGGCTGATCGTCGGCGCGGGCATCTTGCTGACCGCGCTGGGCAGCCATTTCATGACTTATTACAACTTCAACATCGATCTCTTCTGGATCGTCTGGCCGGCCATGGTGCAGGGTTTCGGGCTGGGTATGATCTTCGTGCCGATTTCCACCGTGGCCTTGTCCACGCTGGATACGCGCCTGGCGGCGGAAGGCGCCGGCCTGTTCAGCCTGATGCGTACGCTGGGGTCTTCCGTCGGCATTTCGGTCGCCACCACGCTTTATACGCGCGGTATCCAGACCGACTGGAATCTCCTGGGCGGTTATATACAGCCCTACAATCCGCAATTGCGCCCCTATCTGGAGACCTTGCATCAGGCGCCCGACAGTCCGCTGGGTATCCAACTGCTTGCCCGCGAGCTGGCGCGCCAGGCTCAGATCGTCGCCTTGACCGAAACCTTTGCCATCATCACCCTGAGCGTAATAGCGATGTTGCCGCTGTTGTTCTTCCTGCGCGGCAAGCTGCCCAGGCGCGGCCCGCCG
>JAJZSR010000148.1 GCA_021849595.1 Pseudomonadota bacterium
GAAACTGGCCGCACGCACCAGATTCGCGTGCACATGGCGCACATCGGCCATCCTTTGGTGGGCGAGAAGGTCTATAGCTCGGTGCGCCGCGGGCGCGGCATGCGTTTTCCGCGCCAGGCCCTGCACGCGTATCGCCTGGGCCTAGTGCATCCCTACAGCGGCGAGAAGCTGGAGTGGGAGGCGCAGATTCCCGGCGACATGGCGGGGCTGCTCGAAGTCATGCGCCACGGCGGCACGTGGGGCGGCTGATGCCGGTATCACGAAGCCGGCCGGCACACCCGCCTGAATCGCTCCTTCCATGCGCAACTGGTCAAAAAGTCTTTGGCTCTGGCTGGTTTTCTGGCTGGCGCTTTGGGCCGCGCTGTGGGTGGGGGCGGTGCGGGCGGCCGATATCGACAGCGCGATCCTCATCCAGGACTCGCCCCTGGCCGGCTTTCAATTCCATGCCGGCAAGACGGTGTGGAAGGAATTGCGCGTGGGCGACGAGTTGGCGCTGGTACGCGAGCCGGACAATCCCCACGACCCTCGGGCCGTGCGCGTGGATTGGCGCGGGCACAAACTGGGCTACGTGCCGCGCCGCGAGAATGCCGATGTGGCGCGCCTTCTGGATCGTGGCGCGCCGTTGGCGGCACGCATCAGCCGGCTGACGGCCAGCCGCAATCCCTGGGAGCGCGTGCGTTTCGAGGTGCTCGCACCGGTCGGGACGGGCGCGCGCTAGGCCGGCGCGGCCCTCATATAATTGGCTCATGTATCTCCTAGCCCTGGAAACCTCCAGCGAATTCTGCTCCGTCGCGCTCGCCACGGAGGAGGATTGCTTGAGCCGCGAGACGAAAGCAGGGCAGCAGCACAGCGCCGTGCTGCTGCCCATGGTCGATGCCCTGCTTGCCGAAGCGGGCGTGGCGCGGCGGCAGCTCGACGGCATCGCTTTCGGCGCCGGCCCGGGATCTTTCACCGGCGTGCGCATTGCCTGTGCTGTCGCCCAGGGTATGGGTCTCGGCCTGGGCTTGCCGCTTTATCCGGTCGCCACCCTGGAGGCCATCGCTGAGATGAGTGGGCACAACCGCGTCATCGCGGCCCTGGATGCGCGTCTGGATGAAATCTATGCCGCGGTTTACCAGCGCGCCCAGGAAGGCTGGGAATGCCTCCTGGCGCCCGGCCTGATGACGCTGGACGCGTTGCCCGAGCCCCAGGGGGGCGGCTGGGCCGGCTTGGGCTCGGCCTTCGCTATGAGAGACGGCGAACTGTCGCGCCGTCTGGCCGCGCATCTGGCATGGAGCACGGCGGCGGCCAATGCAGAAGCCGAAGGCGTGGCGCGGCTGGCTAGGCTCATGGCCCGGCGCGGCGTGGGGGTCGATGCCGCGCTGGCCCATCCGCTTTATCTGCGCGACAAGGTCGCTCTCACCGTGGCGGAGCGAACCGGGCAAGGGCGATGAGCGCATATCCCGAGACACAGCGTCGCATCCGCCCCATGCTGGGCAGCGATTTGGCCCAGGTCCTGCGCATTGAGCGCGCCAGCTACGAATTTCCCTGGACGGCGGGCAATTTTCACGACTCCCTGCGTGCGGGCTATTCCACTTGGGTGGCGGAGCAGGAGCACCAGGTGCTTGCCTACATGGTGCTCATGCTGGGTTATGAGGAGGGCCATGTGCTCAACCTCACAGTGGCGCCGGAGTGGCGCCGCCGCGGCATAGCTACGGAATTGCTGCTGCACGCCGCGCATACGGCCCGTTTCCACCGTGCCGAGGTGCTGTTCCTGGAGGTGCGTCCCTCGAACCAGGGCGCGCGTGCGCTGTACCAGCAAATGGGCTTCAGCGAATTGGGCGTGCGTCGGCGGTATTATCCGGCGGCGGATGGCCGCGAGGATGCTATCGTCATGAGGCTTGCGCTGTGAGCCTGCCGCGCGAAACTGTGTTGAAGGAGCTGGGTCTGTGGCCACGCTGGCAGCTCAAGCAGCGCGCCGCCGCGCCGGCGCAGCAGGAAGGCCGTGCCCAGATCATCGCCCGCATGGACTGGGACGAACTCACGCACGCCATCCTACAGTGCACGGCCTGCCCGCTGCACCTGACGCGCACCCAGGCGGTGCCCGGAGTAGGCGACCGCAACGCCGACTGGCTCGTTGTCGGCGAGGCGCCCGGGGCGGAAGAAGACGCCAAGGGCGAGCCCTTCGTCGGCCAGGCCGGGCGGTTGCTGGACGCCATGCTGGCGGCCATCGATCTGGCGCGGGGCGAGAACGTCTACATCGCCAACGTCCTCAAGTGCCGGCCGCCGGGCAATCGCAATCCGGCGCCGGAGGAAGTCGCCGCCTGCCTGCCTTACCTCATGCGCCAGATTGAACTTCTCCGGCCGAAGATCACTTTCGCCGTGGGCCGCTTTGCGGCACAGGCGCTGCTGGACACCGACGAGCCCATCGGCCGCCTGCGCGGCAGGGTACATCGCTATCACGGCATACCCGTTGTGGTCAGCTACCATCCCGCCTATCTGTTGCGCAATCCGGCGGACAAGGCCAAGGCTTGGGAGGATCTTTGCCTGGCACGGCGGGTCGCGGCCGAAGCCAGGCCGGCGGCGAGCCCCGGACCCTGAGGGTCGGGCGGATTGCAAGCCGGGCACGGCGAATCGATAATGCAATGACCGTTCCCGGACTCACGGGAGGGGCAGGGCGCGAAGGGGGAGAGATGAACAATTGGCTGAAGCTGCTGGTGCTGTCGATGTTGACCCTGAGCCTGTCCGGTTGCGGCTACAACACCTTGCAGCGCAACGACGAGCAGGTCAAATCCTCGTGGGCCGAAGTGCTCAACCAGTATCAGCGGCGCGCCGACCTGGTGCCCAATCTGGTGAACGTGGTGAAGGGTTACGCCAGCCACGAGAAAGAGGTGCTCACGCAAGTTACCGAAGCGCGTGCCAAGATAGGCCAGGTCCAGGCCACACCGGAACTGATCAACGATCCGGCAGCCTTCCAGAAGTACATCGCTGCCCAGGGGCGGATGACCGCGGCGCTCTCACGCCTCATCGCAGTGTCGGAAAACTATCCCAATCTCAAGGCCGACGGCGCTTTCCGCGATTTGCAGGCACAGTTGGAGGGCACCGAAAACCGCATCGCCGTGGCGCGCAAGCGCTATATCGATGCGGTGCAGGCTTACAACGTGACGGTGCGCTCCTTCCCCAGCAATCTCACGGCCAAGTTGTTCGGCTTCCAGACCAAGCCGACCTTCACTGTGGAAAACGAGAAGGCGCTTGCCGCGCCGCCCAAGGTGGATTTCGGCACGCCGGCACCGGCGGCGCCCTGACGTGAACCTGGCACAGCGCCCGCTCGGCATGGCCGGGCTGCTCTGGTTCGTGCTGCTGCTGATATGGCAGGGCGCGGCGAGCGCGGAAATTCCCGTGCCGCCCCTGACCGGCCGGGTCGTCGATCTGACTCACACCCTTAGCCCTGCCGCTACGGCCCGCATCGACGCCAGTCTGGCCGACCTGGAGAAACGCAAGGGGAGCCAGATCGCGGTTCTGATCGTTCCCAGCACCGAGGGCGAGGACCTCGCGCAGTTCGGCATCCGCGTGGCGGAGGCCTGGAAGCTCGGGCGCAAGGGGGTGGACGATGGCGCCATCCTGCTGGTGGCCAAGAGCGACCGCCGCCTGCGCATCGAGGTGGGCTACGGCCTGGAAGGCGCCATTCCCGATGCGGTGGCCAAGCGCGTGGTGAGCGATGTCATCGCGCCCTATTTCCGGCGGGGAGACTTTGCCGGCGGCATCGAAGCCGGAGTGGATCAGCTCATCAAGCTGGTGGACGGCGAACCGCTGCCGCCGCCCAGGGCGGCGCCAAGCGGCGCGGTCGAAGATCTTGGCGCGATTCTGGTTGGCGGCATTGTGCTGGGCGCGATCGTCGGCCGGCTGCTGCGCCTCTGGCTGGGCGCGGTCGCCGGCGGCGTGGTGGCGGGGATAGGCACGGGGCTGGGTGTTGCACTGCTTACGGGCGTCGTGCTGGCCGGCCTCATGGCCGGGTTCTTCGTCCTCGCCGTGGTGGCTGCGGGAGCGTTGGGCGGAGGCTGGGGCGGCGGCGGTTTTGGCGGGTGGGGCAGCGGTGGTTTCGGCGGCGGCAGCTTCGGCCGGGGCGGCGGGGGGTTCCGTGGCGGTGGCGGCGGTTTCGGCGGCGGTGGCGCCTCGGGGTCATGGTGAAGCTCAGGCGTTGCGCGCGTCATCTGCTATTCATGCCTTGGCGCGTGCGCAAAGCCTTCCCGAAAGCCCTGCTCAAGGACATCGAGGTCGCCATCGCAAATGCCGAGCAAACCCACCGCGCGGAGCTGCGCTTTGCCATCGAAGCCAGCCTGCCGCTCGCAGAAGTCTGGCGCGGCGTTTCCGCGCGGCAACGCGCCATCGACGGCTTTTCCCGCCTGCGCGTCTGGGACACGGCAGAAAACAACGGCATCCTCATCTATGTGCAGCTTGCCGACCATGCCATCGAAATCATTGCCGACCGCGGCATTGCCGCCAGGGTCGATGAAGCGGAGTGGCATGCCATCGCGCGTAAGATGGAGGCTGCCTACCACGCGGGTGACTTCCGTGCCGGCAGTCTCGCCGGCGTCGCGGCGGTCTCGGCTTTGCTGGCCGCGCATTTTCCGCCCGGCCCGGCCAACCCCAACGAATTGCCCAACCAGCCGGTGATCGTCAACTGAACTCGGCGCATGTTCGGCCCGTTCCGGCCCAGGGCGCTTCGGAACGCGATATCCGTTTCGGGGCCGGTATACTGCGAAAAAACACGGAGACGATACGATGCCGCCCCATGTGTTCTGGTGGATATTGGCCTTCGTGCTGGTGGCGCTGGAGCTCACCACCGGCACGTTCTATCTGCTGCTCTACGGCGTGGCCGCCGGTGCGGCCGGACTGGTCGGCTGGCTGGGGCTGGGTGCGGAATGGCAGTTGCTCACCGCTGCCGCCATCGCCGTGGCAGGTACCTTTGCCCTGCGGCGCTGGCGTAATCCAGGCACCGGGGGATTGGGGTTGCAGGATCTGGACATCGGCCAGCATGTGCAGGTGGAGTCGTGGAACGAAGGCCGCGGTCAGGTGCGTTACCGCGGCACGGAATGGGATGCGGAAGCGGAAAATCCCGCCGTGGACCCCGCCAAACCGCTTTATATCCGCGCCATCCGCGGCACGGTGCTGATCGTGGACAACTGACAAAAAACTCGGAGGATTGTTATGGGTAGCGTATTGCTGGTATTACTGATTGCCGTCATCATCCTCATCGCCCAGGGGGTGCGCGTTGTACCGCAGCAGCATGCCTGGGTGGTGGAGCGCTTGGGCAGGTTCTACGCCGTGCTGGCGCCGGGGCTGAATCTGGTGATCCCCTTCGTGGACCGGGTCGCCTACAAGCACGTGCTCAAGGAAATTCCCCTGGACGTGCCGAGCCAGGTGTGCATCACCAAGGACAACACCCAGTTGTCGGTGGACGGCATCCTCTATTTCCAGATCACCGACCCGCGCCAGGCCTCCTACGGCACCAGCGATTACGTCGCGGCGATCACGCAGCTGGCGCAGACTACGCTGCGTTCGGTCATCGGCCGCATGGAACTGGACAAGACCTTCGAGGAGCGCGACGAAATCAACCGCCACGTGGTGGCGGTCATCAACGAGGCGTCGCTCAACTGGGGCGTGAAGGTGCTGCGCTACGAAATCAAGGACCTCACGCCGCCCGCGGAAATCCTCCACGCCATGCAGCGCCAGATCACCGCCGAGCGGGAAAAACGCGCGGTCATCGCCTCCTCCGAAGGCAAGATGCAGGAGCAGATCAACCTCGCCACCGGCGAACGCGAGGCTGCCATCAAGGAGTCCGAAGGTCAGAAAATCTCCGCCATCAACCGCGCCCAGGGCGAGGCCGAGGCCATCAAGGCCGTGGCCGACGCCACCGCCCAGGCCAT
>JAJZSR010000149.1 GCA_021849595.1 Pseudomonadota bacterium
TCTTCGCCCCCCAGGCGGCCCAGCAAGTCGATGCTGCGTAAATGCTTTTGCAGCACGGCCGCCACTTCCTTGAGCACGCGGTCGCCGCACAGATGGCCGAAATTGTCGTTGACCTGCTTGAAGTGATCCAGATCGATCATCAGCAGAGCCCAGGGCTGTTTGCCGCGCGCCGCGCGCTGCATTTCGCCCTGCGCCAGGGCTAGGAAATGACGCCGGTTGGTCATGCCCGTGAGGGCATCGGTAGTGGCCTGGCTGTACAACTCCGCTTCGCGTTCCTTGGTGCGCGTGATGTCTTCGAACGCCAGGATCAGCGCGGGCTCGCCCGCAAGTTCGGTGCGGGCCAGGGAGGCCAGCAGCCACAGCGGTTCGCCGTTGGCGCGCAAAAGTCGCAGCTCGCGCCCGCGCACCAGACCGACGCGGTCCAGTTCGCCCAACAGTTCGCCGTATTGCGAGGCATCCTGCCAGAAATCGGCGGCGCGATATTCGGCCAGTGCGCGCGCATCCAGCCCCAGGCTGAGCACAGCGGCTTCGTTGGCGAACAGCAGGGTGCCGTCGCTGCGGCGCGCCATCAGCATGGGTGAAGGCAGGGTTTCCACCATGAGGCGGAAGCGCGCCTCGTTTTCCTTTAGGGCCAGCTCCAGGCGTTTCATGTCGCTCACGTCCTGCATCATGCCGGCCACGCCCAGGATTTGGCCCTGCCAGTCGCTCACCGGTGCCAGGCTGACGATGTAGTCGTGCGTCTGGTCGCCCTGGGGCAGGCGCAGGGCGAAGCACAGCGGCCCGCCGCCCTGCTGCAGGCGCTGCAACTGGGCTTCGTGCAGCGCGCCCGCCTCGGCGCCGAACAGCTCGCGCGCGGTGCGGCCCTGCAGGTTGGTCTGGCTGCGCCCGGCGAGCTGCTGGAAGGCGAGCCCGCACAGTACATAGGCACCGTTCAAATCGGTGTAGAACACCGGATTGGGCAAGGAGTCGAGGAAGCTCTGCTGGAAGGCCAGTTGGTGGCGCAGTTCGGCGCGGCTTTTCTCCAGTTCGCGCGTGCGCAGCCTGATCTTGCCTTCCAGGCCGGCATTCAGGCGCGCCAGTTCGCCGGCAAAGTGCTCGCGTTCCTTGCTCAGCGCCGCTGCGATGAGCACGGCGATCGCCAGGGCGAAAGCCCTGAGCTGGGCGCCGGCAAGAGGGTGGTCGGGGGCGGGCGCGAGGTCGAGCGCCCCGCGCCCAAACAGGAGGCCGCTGACACCCAACAGGAACACCGCCACTACCAGGGTGGTGGAATAACGGCGGGAAAAGCGCAGGGCGGCCCAGATGGCCGGCAGGGCGATGAGGGCGACCGCGCCCTGCGTCATTCCGGTGGTGCGGGTAGGCATCCAGAAAAGCAGCAGGCACAGCAGTGCGGCGAGCAGCGCGATGCCGACCCGCTCGGTAGTGCTGCGCCATGGGACGGGCTCCGCCGGCTGCGCCCACATGTACAGCGCCGGGGTGAGGGCGAGCACGCTGCAGGCATGGGCGATGGCCGGAATCAAAAACGAGTCGAGGGAGAGTCCTCCCGGCTCCGATGCGGTTGCGGCCAAGGCGGCGGCGCCGAGCAGGCCGGCGATGGCGGCGCTCAGAACGCCGGGCAGCAGCGCGAATGCCGCTACGCCGGCTACGCTGTCGAAAATTCGGGTCCGATCGATTCTGAGCAGGCGCAGCCCGCCCAGGGCCACCAAGGGGCCCAGCACGCTGCCCAAGGCCGCCAACAGCGCGGCGTCTGCGCCCGTGCCAAGGAAATACCAGCCGGCGACGAAGGCGCCGAGGAACAGTCCGGGTAGCCAGCGTGCCCCGCTGAGCAGGATGCACAGGGCGCCCAGGCTGGCGGCGGGCCGGAAATCGGCCAGGGAGCCGAACAGGGATGAGGCCAGGAGGTCGAGACTCAGATAGGCGATGCCCACCAGCAGGTTTGCCCCCAATGCGGCGGGCTGCCAGGCGCGGGCCGGCCGAGAACGGGAGTCAGGATTGTTTGCTTTCATGCTTTGCTGCATCGGCCGTGGGCGTTCAGGTCGGTGCTCGCAAATTGCGCGCCAGCCGCCGGGTGGGTGTGGGCAGCGCCTGCGTTCAGGCCGGGCCGGGCTGTGCGAGCCCGTGCGCCGGGCGGGCCGCCGCCGGCTCACGATGGGGTGCCGGCGCGCGCGGCACCGGCCCGACGGGGATGTTGAAAAGCCGCCATGCGAATACCCGGCGGGACCGATGACGCCTGTCGATTAGCCGCGTACGGGCTCGAAGGTGGCGTCCAGGTTGAGATCGTCGCAGTAGTCGAGAAAATCGGCGCGCAAATGCGGGATGCGCGCCTCGGCGGGGATGCCCACGGTCATGTGCAGGGCGAACATGGGCGTGCCGGTGTGCGGGGCGGGATAGGTTTCCGTGTCCAGCGATTCGATGTTGATGCCCAGGCGCGAGAAGAAGTTGGCCAGGCTTTGCACGATGCCGGGATGGTCCATGGCCACCACGTCCACTTGATAGGGGATGAGCGGCGCCTTCGCCGGCCGGCCCTGGGCGCGGCGCACCACCAGATCCAGGCCCAACTCGCGCCCGGTGGCCGGCAGGCCACTTTCCAGCCGGCTGAGTCCGTGCCAAGGGCCGGAGATGCGCGTGAGCAGGGCAAACTGTCCGGCCAGTGCGGCCATGCGCGATTCCTCGATGTTGCAGCCGGCGTCCGTCACCGCCTGGGCAATGCGCTCCACCAGGCCGACGCGGTCTTCGCCGGCGGCGATGACGATGAGGTCTTGCTGTTCCGGGGTCATGGTGTTTGTCCTAACAGGGTGTTGAAAAACGTCGCGAGGGGCGATCAGGCAAGGCGGAAAACGGCGAAAGAGTGGAGTTTACACACAGTAAATGAGCATTTTGAGCCGTTTTCCAACACCGCATCATCGCCCCGCAGTAGTTTTTCGACACCCTGTTCGTAAGGTCGCAATTGTCAACGATTAAAGATCGATCATGTGATGCGAAGTGAAAGCTACGACGATGAATCATGCTCGTATCCGTGGATTGGTTACCACATTTCATCGATCCGTCGCGGAGCCTGCCTCGCTCTAAAGCCGCGGGTCATTCATAGGGAATGCCGTCATAACAGGCACGAGGGCCACTCCTTCGGTGCTGACTTCGCATCACATGATCGACCTTTTTCATGATGATCTCTCTTCGCTCAGGCAGGGGCATTCAGGACAGTCACGCTACGCGCGATCGCCCACACGAAGCCAGCCAGTTCACGCGCTACCGCAATGCAGACCTTGTTGGCGTTGACGCCCACGCGCCGTCAGTTTTGCGAAACGGCTTGTCAGTCTGAGCTGCGCCTTCCAGGCGATGTCTCGAACAGTACTGCTCAGTTCTTCTTGGCGTCGTTGTGCCTGATAGCCAATCCGGGCCCGGAACCGATAGCTCCAGGAAGCCTCGGTCAACAAACGTCGCGCATGGCTATTTCCACACTTGGTTATCGAGCCTCGGCTGACTTTGTCTCCGCTCGAATGCTCCGACGGAACCAGACCCAAGTACCCCATCAGCTTGCGAGGGTGGTCGAAGCGGCCAATATCGCCAATTTCCGCCACCAGGCCGATCGCGCTCACCATATCAATCCCACGCAAAGCACAGAGGGCTTTGACCACAGGCTCAAAGCCCCAGCCTTCAATCGCTTCCGTACCGATGGAAATGGATTCCTTATGCACATCCAATCCGACGAAATATTTGATACGCTCATCCATGGCCAGCCTCCGTTTGCTGATAACTCCAGTTACAGCATGTAGCTCGGCGCACTCGTTGCGCAACCTACGTCAATGAGGCTGGCCCTTGTGCACCGACCTGCGACCATGATGTCTAAATCAGTTTGCGCTCTTTCAGCTCGCGTTTGACATAGGCATAAAAGATGGGTGCCGCGATCACGCCCGGCACGCCGAAGGCCGCTTCCATGGTGAGCATGGCGATGAGCAGTTCCCAGGCCGCCGCCTTGATCTGTCCGCCGACGATTTTAGCGTTGATGAAGTATTCCAGCTTGTGGATGGCGACGAGAAAAGCGAGCGAGGCCATGGCCGCGCCCAAGGAATGGGTCAGCGAGATCATCACGATCACGGTGTTGGAGATCAGGTTGCCCAGCACCGGCAACAGCCCGACGAGGAAGGTGACGATGATCATGGTCTTGAGGAAGGGTAGTTCCACGCCGAAGGCCGGCAGCAGGGCCGCCAGATAGAGTGCGGTGAGCGTGGTGTTGAGCAGGGAGATGCGCACCTGGGCGAACACCACGCGGCGGAAGGCCTGGCCCAGATGGACCAGGCGTTCGGTCATGGCGTGGGCGAGCGGCCCCAACTGGTGCTTGGGCAGGCCTTCCTTGAGCGCGACGAAGGAGCCGATGATGAGGCCGATGACCACATGCACCAGCACGCGCCCGGCCGTGCCGCCGAACTGGCGGATTTGTTCCGCATGGCCGCGCAGCCACTGCACGATGACCTCGCGCACCTGCGCCTCGTCGCCCTGCGGCAGCCATTGCGCGAGCGCGGCGGGCAAGGCGTTGCGCGAGTTCTCCACCACTTCCGCCATTTTATTGAGCAGGGCCGAGAGGTTGCCGTATTCCCCCCGCATGAACAGCACTACGCCCGAAACCGCGGCGATGGCCAGGCTCAGGATGACAGTGGTGACGAGCGCCACCACCACGAGCTTGGCACGGCTGTGGGAAAGCTTGCCGGAGACGAAGCGCGGCGCCAACATGGCCACCAGCTCGTAGACCAGCAGCCCGGCCAGCAGCGCGGGCAGGAGATGGAGTTTGAGGACGTAAAAAAGCGCCAGGGCCATCAGCACCCAGGCGGCGATTTCATAGCGGTTGGCATGCATGGTCGAGTGCAAGTGTCGCCGACCTGAGAGCGAAAAGCCACCCCGGGCGCGGGGTTTAGTCGGGGCGGGCCGATGTCATAATGGCGCCCCATGGATGCCGCCCCGCCCGATCTTTTCGCCGTGATGGCCGCGCTGGCGCAGGTGATGCCGCGGGCCAACCTGCTCAGCGATCCCGAAGACACCCGACCCTTCGAGGCGGACGGACTTACCGCCTACCGCCGCACGCCCTGGCTGGTGGCGCTGCCGGAAAACGAGGCGCAGGTGGCCGCCGCGCTGCGCGTATGCCATGGCCTGGGCGTGCCGGTGGTGCCGCGCGGGGCCGGCACCGGCCTGGCCGCCGGAGCATTGCCGGGCGAGGGTGCCGTGTTGCTGGTGCTGTCCAAGCTCAACCGCATCCTGGACGTCGATCCACTGGCCGGCACGGCGCGTCTTGAACCCGGGGTGCGCAATCTGGCCATTTCCGAGGCGGCGGCGCCCTACGGACTTTACTACGCGCCTGATCCCTCATCGCAAATTGCCTGCTCCATCGGCGGCAATGTGGCAGAGAATTCGGGCGGTGTGCACTGCCTAAAATACGGCCTCACCACCCACAACCTGCTCAAGCTTAGGCTGGTGACGATGGAGGGCGAAATCCTCGACATTGGCTCGCTCGCACCCGATTCCCCTGGCTTCGATCTGCTCGCGCTCATCACGGGCTCGGAAGGGCTGCTGGGCGTGGTCACCGAAATCACCGTCAAGCTGCTGCCCCGGCCGCTGCGCGCGCAAGTCGTGCTGGCGGCCTTCGATGATGTAGAAAAGGCTGGCGCCGCCGTGGGCGACATCATCGCCGCCGGCATCGTGCCCGCCGGACTGGAAATGATGGACGCACCGGCCATCGAGGCCGCCGAAGCCTTCGTCCATGCCGGCTACCCGCTCGACGCCGCCGCCATTCTGCTGGTGGAAGTGGATGGTACCAACGAGGAAGTGAGCGAGGACATCCTCACCGTGCGCCACCTGCTGATGCAAAGCGGCGCGACCGAAGTGCACAGCGCTGAAGATGAGGAGGCACGTCGCCGC
>JAJZSR010000150.1 GCA_021849595.1 Pseudomonadota bacterium
GGTGCCTGGGATTATGCCGCTGATGTGCGGGGCTATACCTGGGGCGCGACGCTAAGTTTCCACGATCGGAACTGGGCGGTGCGGGCCGGGCGTTTTCTCG
Source organism: Pseudomonadota bacterium (assembly GCA_021849595.1). Lineage (GTDB taxonomy): Bacteria > Pseudomonadota > Gammaproteobacteria > Burkholderiales > Thiobacillaceae > JAJXXS01. The sequence goes on from JAJZSR010000150.1 coordinate 101, forward strand.
AACCGGTCGTCTCCAATGGCAGTTCATTGGACACCCGTTTCCTTGTGAACCACGGCGACCAGATCGAGATCGAGCATGACCACGAGCTGGCCGGCAACCCCGGCTTCGTGAAGCTGCTGCTCTACCGCAACGTGGCCAACATGGGCAGCTATTCCGAGGCTGTGGATAAAGCTCTTGCGGCGGGTGGCACGCCAAATCTTGCGTCCACGCGCCGGCGGCGCGTCAAGGTGGGTATCGGCATCCACCTGGAGCAGCAAGTCACGCCTTCCCTCGGGGTCTTTGCGCGCCTGTCAAAGAATGACGGCGGCGAGGAGGAATACGCCTTCACCGAAATCGACGAGCAGGCCCAAGCAGGCTTGGCCCTGAATGGCGACGCCTGGCAGAGGCCGGAAGACACCTGGGGGCTGGCGTACGCCATCAATGGGCTATCCCCTGCTCATCGGACCTATCTTGCCGACGGCGGGCTGGGGAATTTTCTGGGGGACGGGAAACTCGATTACGGCCCAGAGCAGGTCCTGGAAACCTATTACCGCTACCAGGTCAGCCATGGCTGGTCACTATCGGCAGATGCCCAGGTCATCGCCAACCCGGGATACAACCAGGCACGGCACGGTCCCGCCACGTTTCTGAGCGTCCGGCTGCATTACCAGACTTTTTGACCAAGCTTTGTCGGCGGCCAACCCGGCCGACTATCTACCCACGAGGGCGTGTGAGGAACGTACCGCTCTCTCTAATCTTTCGGGACGTGGCCGACCCTACGCGAGAGTGGAACTGCTGCGCCGCAAATCTGCAGTTTCTACAACGCCCAAAAAAACCGCCCCATCGGGGGCGGCGAATCAGGGAGGATTTAACTACGGCCCTGCTGCTCACAGGGCAGCCCCACTATAAACCACGATTGCCCAAAAAATATCCGAAACCTTGTCCTGAAACAGCTCCGTTACAACTGGTAACAGAGGCCTTACAGATGCCGGTCAACACGAAGGTGTGCGCGGCGTTAATGGAGTGGAGCCTGTGGCCGATTAACGGCTTGCCTGCTATGACAAGGAGACTACAATGAAGACCGCAATCAAACTCGCTACCCTGGCCCTTGCTGTTTTGATGGGGGGCATGAGCGTATGCGCTTTCGCCGACACGGCGTTTGAACGTAACCACACTCGCCGCGATCAGGTCAACGACCGTCTTGAAACCCAGAACCATCGCATTCGCCACGAGGTCAAGGAAGGCGAGCTCAACCACCGGCAGGCCATGCGTCTGCATCGCGCCGACCGCCGCATTCGCATGGAAGAAAGACGTTTTGCGCGGCGTCATCACGGGTCCGTCACCCCGGCCGAGCAGGCTCGTCTGAACCGCCAGGAAAACCGCGTGAGCCGCCATATCGGCCAATGAGACAGACATGAAGCACGTCATCCCTCTCGTACTAGCCTGTTCGTTGACTGGCAGCCTGCTGGTCACACCCGCGTGGGCAGGCGAGCAGCGTGGCGGACCCAGCAAAGATGCTCGTTTTGAACATCGGAACGGACCAGACCGCTTCGGCTACGGCTACGAGCGTCGCCAGACAGCGGGGCAAATTCCCCGTCACCGTCAAAACTCTAGAAGTCATCATGATCAACGATAAATTTCTCGCTCTTGGCACCTTAATTCTTCTCGGCTTACATGCCTCTGCAAGCTGGGCCGGCCCGGATTTTATGGCGATTGCACGGGTGATTTCCGCCACGCCGGTTTATCAGACGGTGAGCACACCACGCCAGGAATGCTGGAACGAAACCGCTGCCCAGCCCCCCGGCGGGGGAAACACCGCCGGTGCGGTCATCGGCGCGATTACCGGCGGATTGCTGGGTGCTACGGTAGGCAAGGGAACGGGCAAGGTGGCGGCCGGTGCCGTGGGCGCCGCTACCGGCGCGGTCATAGGAGACCGCTGGAACAATGGCGGGGGGCCCCAGGACGTGCAACGTTGCCACACCGTGGAGGATGCCCAACAGCAAATGATCGGGTATGACGTGACCTATCAATATCAAGGTCGGCAATTTGCCGCACGACTGCCTTACGCGCCGGGTCCTTGGCTGCTGCTGCGCGTCAATCTGGAAGTCGCCCCCCGTCAGCCTGGCATGGGGCCCGGCCCGCGCGAGGAAGACGGCGACGACGACGACGGGGAGTGATAGGGCTAGCCCGTGAAACCCAGCCGGACTACAGCTTCCCATGGCTTTGAGCCGAGACGAACGGTTCTCTGCGTGCTTGCTGCGGCCTTGGTGCTGGGCGGTTGCACGCCGGTGACGCAGTCAGCCGAAGCAAAGGCGGTGCTGGATATCGAGAGCCCCCGCATCGCCGCATCGGCGATGTCTGTCGCTCCCCGACCCGGGGTGGATTACAGCCGCCTGCGAGTGGCGGCGCACAGCCGGCCTGTCGCCTTGCTCAATCGCCTGACTTGGGGGGCAGATGCGCAGTCCCTTGAGTTGCTGCAGCGCATGGGCGCGGCACGCTATCTGGAAATGCAGCTGCATCCGCCGAGGAGGCCGCAGCTGCCCGCCGAGGTGGCCGCCCAACTCGATGCGATGGCTATCAACCAGGCGCTGCTCGACCAACTGATCCCGCCCATTATCAAGGCAGAGCGCGCCATACGTACCGATCCCGGGCTGGATGCCGAGCAAAAACAACAGGCGCTGAAGACGATTTACCAGCGCAGCAATCAACTGACCCAGGAAGCGGCGTCACAACAATTGTTGTATGCCCTCTACTCGCCCTACCAGCTGCAGGAGCAAATGACGTGGTTCTGGATGAACCACTTCAATGTGTTTCGCGGCGGCAACCTTGGCCCGATGATGGGCGATTACTATTCCCGGGTCGTCAAACCCCACGCGCTGGGCCACTTCCGCGATCTGCTGGCCGCCACGGTGTTCTCGCCGCAGATGCTTCTGTACCTCAACAACGCTCAGAACGTGCGCGGCCATGTCAACGAGAACTATGCACGCGAGATCATGGAGCTGCACACCCTGGGTGTGGGCAGCGGCTACACCCAGGACGACGTGCAAAACCTGGCGCGTGCCCTGACCGGCCTGGGCGTGGATCTGCCGGGCCAGCCTTTGCGGGTCCCGGCCGCCTTACAGGGCGACGTCTGGCGGGACGGTTTGGTGGTATTCAACCCGGCGCGCCACGATCCCGATCCCAAGACCGTCTTGGGTCATACTCTGCAGGGCCGGGGTGTGGAGGAAATCCGTGAGGTGATCCGCCTGCTGGCCGACAATCCGGCCACCGCGCGCCATGTCAGCACCCGGATTGCAACCTATTTCATGGGCACTGCGCCTGGCCGGCGCCTCATCGATGCCATGGTTGGCACCTGGAAACACACCGATGGCGATATCGCTGCCGTGCTGCGCACGCTGTTGACGTCGCCCGAGTTCGCGGCCTCGCTGGGGGGCGGCTTCAAGGACCCCATGCATTACGTCATCTCGATGGTGCGCCTGACCTCGCAGGGCCGCGTCGTGAGCAACCCGCTGCCTATGGTCTATGCGCTCAACCGCCTAGGCGAACCGCTCTACGGCCGCCAAACCCCGGACGGCTACCCTTTGAGCGCCGGCGCCTGGGACAGCCCCGGTCAGATGACGGAGCGTTTCGACATCGCCCGTTTCGGGGCGGTCGGCGCGCCAGGCCTCTTTCGAACGCCCGGCGCAACAGGCGGCCCGTCCCGCATGCCGCCGCCCAACCTGCAGGCCATGCCGATTGTTCACATGATGCTGGCCCAAGCGGCCCCACCAACCCTTATGGCCCTGGCGCAGGCGGCGAACCCCGTGCAATGGAACGCTTTGTTCCTCTCCTCGCCGGAATTCATGCAGCGCTGAACCGCCAAGTCGATGATAGGAGCCTCCATGGACCGCCGCCGTTTCCTGCAGACCACCGCCGCCGCCGTACTCGCAACCTCGGCACGGCGTCTTTGGGCGGCGCCCATGCTTGCACAGGACAGCCCCAGATTTGTCCTGGTCTTCCTGCGCGGCGGCTACGATGCAGCCAACGTGCTGGTTCCCTACGCCAGCGATTTCTACTACGAATCGCGGCCGCACATTGCTGTCCCTCAACCCGGCAACGGCGACTTTGGTGCGCTTCCGCTGGACGGCGACTGGGCCTTGCATCCCGCGTTGCGCGACAGCTTGTACCCGCTCTGGCAGCGCAAGCAGCTTGCATTTGTGCCATTTGCGGGGACGCGGGACCTTACCCGCAGCCATTTCGAGACCCAGGATCACATCGAGCTGGGCCAGGGTGGCACAGTCGGCGATTACAACGATGGTTTCCTTAACCGCCTGGTGACGCAACTCGGGGGGCGGGCACAGCCACTCGCTTTGACGGCACAACTGCCGCTGTCCCTGCGCGGGCCCGCGCGCGTGGCCAATGTGGCACCAGCTCAAGCCGGCGCCCAGACGATCTTGCCGGCTCGGCAGCAGGCATTGCTGCAGCAGATGTGGAATCGGACGCGCCTGGGGCCATCTGTGCGAGAAGGGTTTGATGTCCAGGCCATTTCGAGGCGTGACATGGAGGCCGCCCAAAGCGGGACCGATGGCGGCAAACTCGCTGCCGAGATGCTGGCCGCCAGCCGCGGTGCGCCTTATCCCGGCAAGTTTGTCGCCGAGGCGCAGCGCTTGGGCATCCTGATGCGGGACAGCTTCAACATCGGGTTCATTGATGTCGGTGGCTGGGATACGCATGTGGCCGAAGCCGCAGAAAGCGGCGCGCAGGGAATCCTGGCAAATCGACTGAGTGAACTTGGCCAAGGACTGGCGCTCCTGCCGACGGTGATGGGACCGGCATGGCGGCACACGGTCGTGGTGGTAATCAGCGAGTTCGGTCGCACCTTCCGCGAAAACGGCAACCATGGCACCGATCACGGCCATGGCACCGTGTACTGGGTGCTGGGGGGAAATATCCAGGGCGGGCGTGTTGCCGGCGAGGGAGTTCAGTTGAGCGACCGCACCTTGAACCAGAACCGCGACTACCCTGTTCTCACGGACTACCGCGACATGCTCGGGGGAATGTTCTCCAAGTTATGGGGACTTTCGCCGACCAGAATCCATAAGGTGTTTCCGAATGCCAGTCCCCTCGATCTGCGGCTCGTTTAAATGCTCGCTGCGATTTCGACCAATCTGCGTTCTCGACATAAACATCTGTGAAGTGGCCAAGTTGGCTGACTCGATTGCGCAAGGCATCCGGTGGGTTACGGAGCACATCAGTCGTTCGACTGACGGGGCCAGTGGATCTGGCGAGTGGCCGCTGTGGGCCGACACTTGCCTGATTGGCTCCAAAAAGGTGAAACGGCAGGTATGAGGCGGCAGCGCGCGTACGCCCAAGAGTAAAGATGTCGTTCAACGCGTATTCCAGCTGACAGGCGGGTGTCTAGCGCATTGCTGACCGCGACGGCTGGCCGCCCGAGTGACCGGTAAGGCCGACCACTTGCCGCTGTAGCATCCGACTGATGGGCTGCTCACGGCTATTCACCAGCCTGAATTCGACTTGTTCACTCCCACGGCCAGCGATGGTGGGAGATTTGGCACAGCGTCGGATAACGCTTTCCCAGTCCCATGGCAAGTAGCTGGCCTGGGCTAAATGCCCGGCTGGCGCGGGGTGTGAAAAAAATTTATAGGAACGCGCAGAAATTGGAACTGCGTTACCTATACGTCTCCGGATGTGGGTGTTCCACATCCCTTGAGGGGCCAAGCAGAGCCCTTGCATCCGGAGATTGCAGTGGATTTCCAAAAACAACAACAAAAATCACGCGTTATCGCGGCGGCCATCGAG
>JAJZSR010000151.1 GCA_021849595.1 Pseudomonadota bacterium
CCTCGGCTAGGCGCACGAATGCCGCCACCGGCGCGCCGCGCCGTTCGGCGCCGAAAGCGGGGAAGGCCTGGGCAAAGCGCCCCAGGCCGATGGCCGCCGTCGCCAGGACATAGGCCCCGACCACATTGCCCTGGCCGCCGCGCCCATGGATGCGGATTTCGATCATGTTGCCGCTCTCGCGGGGGTGTCCGGTGCAATGCTCATGAAAGGCGCGGCGTCACGAAACCTGCAGGGCAGTCTGGGAAATATACTCGGATTTTTTTACGGCTTTTTATACAGTAGTACATGATCGCATCCTTGGCGCACCGTTCACGCGATCCGCGGAACAACACGCGGCCTTGAAAATTCATGAGGGTGAAACCGATGAACTCCGAATATCTCCCCGAACTGCCGCCGCGCATGGGGGACATCGTCAATCGCGCGCGCGAACTCCCACCCATGAGGGTCGCCGTGGTCGACGCCGCCGAAGCGCATGTGCTCGCGGGTGCGCATGAGGCCGCGCGGGCGGGCCTTGCGGCCCCGGTACTCATCGGCCGACGCGATGATATCGAAAGGGTGTGGGCGGACCTCGGCCTGGGCGGGACCAGCTACCCGATTATCGAGGCGGTGTCTGAGGCAGAGGCCGCCGAGATTGGCGTGGCCCAGGTTCTGGACGGCAAAGCAGACGCCCTCATGAAGGGGTGGGTTCATACGGACGTGCTGCTGCACCCGGTGCTGTCGCACCTGCGGACCGGGCGACGGGTCAGCCATGTATTCGTGACCGAATTGCCTACCTATCACAAGCTCCTGTTCGTCACCGATGCCGCTGTCAACATCGCGCCGGACCTGATGACCAAGGCCGCGATCACACAGAATGCCATCGACCTCGCACGCCTGCTGGGTATAGAGCGGCCCAAGGTGGCCGCCCTGTCCGCGGTCGAGGTGGTCAAGCCCGCGATCGCTTCCACCATCGATGCCGCGTGCCTGTCCAAAATGGCCAGCCGCGGCCAGATCATGCATGCCGTGGTCGACGGGCCGTTGGCGTTCGACAATGCGATTTCCCTGGAGGCGGCGCGTATCAAGCACATAGACAGCGATGTCGCGGGCGATGTCGATATCCTGCTCGTGCCCGATCTCGACTCGGGCAACATTCTCGCCAAGGATCTGGAATATCTGGCCAAGGCCTGCATGGCGGGGATCGTGCTCGGCGCGCGCGTGCCCATCGTGCTGCCATCGCGCTCCGATCCTCCTTCGGCCCGTCTGGCATCAGCGGCAATTGCCGCCTTGGTGCATCATGGGTGGAAAGAATAATGCGCCCCGCAGGCAAGGCAACCTGCGTCGCGCCGGATTCATTCGGGCTTCTGATCCCGGTTTTTCAGATAGCTCGCGAGTTCCCTGTCTTCGGAGCGGATGTGCAGCTCAACCCAGTCGTGCAGAAACGCGGCGACATACTCGAGCGTCGCGGGCGATGATTGATCCAGGCCGTCGAGCATTCCCTGGAGCTGATCCAATTGGCGCCGGTGGTCGGCGGCATGGCGTTTGCGGTCGGGGAAGCCGTAGCGGCTCATGAGGGACTCCTCGAATTCGAAATGCGAGCGGGCATATTGCAGCAGCCGGCCTACGGCCTGGGCCATGTCCTGCGGTGGCTTGCCCGTCAGCATACCTTCCAGGACGGCGTTGGCCAGTTCGATGAGCCGTTGATGCTGCTCATCGATCAGGGGTTGACCCAAGCCCAGTCGATTTTGCACCCAAGCAATTTTATATTCGTTTGCCATCGGTCTTGCGCTCGCCGCAGGCATCGCCCGGAATCTCTTCCCAGCATAGCGGCGTTGCCTGCCAGGGCAAGAAGAAATCCGGTATGCGCGCCGCCGGAGATTTGCGAAGTCAAAAAGCCGAATTGCGCAAGCCGGCTGGCTTTCCTATTCTTGGCATGCAGCCATTATTTGCTCGTCGCGAGCCCAATCCGCTTGCCGTAACGCGCAATGCCGGACATCTATCTCAGGAGGTTGAAATGGAAACCCTTGATCGCCAATTTCTGCTGGACGCCATTACCAAGCACAAGGCCTGTTTGCAGGGCATTTCCAGCATCACGGACGCGGCTGCGGCTCTGCGCCGGCTCATCGAGTTGGAAGGGGAGACTGGTCGGAATCCGCCATCGAGATTGAAAACTGTCCTCTGGAGTACAGGCACCTGATATCGCTGATTAACGACCCCGCCATGATTGGACGGCGCTATGCCGAGTGCGGACCCGATTACCTGAAGGAGGTCATTGTACAGCGGCATTATGAGGTTCTCGGCAACATCACGGACATGAACCGGCTGATGGCCCTCGCCACCGAGGCGCATCCCGATCTGCGCCGCCTGGCCGTGATCCGGTTTCAGCAGAAGCTTGCGGAAGCGCTCGAAATATATGGACAAAAACAACCCGCCCAAATGGTTTGTCCATCTGTTGCGTCAGCCTCCCGAAATGCCGAACTTTCTGCCGGAGGCTTCTTGCCGCGCAGTTTACGAAAAGGCCCGGGCCGCAGCTGAGGCCTGATATCGATGCGCACCATGGCCGCTGCCGCTGAAAATCGCGATCACCTACTGAAAAAAGGCTGATGATGCACCCATTGACGGCAGAGGACGCAGAAAAACAGACGCCGGAGTTTCTTTTCAAGCAACTGGAAAGTTCGCCCGAACAAGGTCTGAGCGAGGCGGAGGCCCAGCGCCGGCTGGCGCAGTATGGGCGCAATGCGCTGGAAGAGAAAACAATCAGCCCATTGCGGAAATTCCTCGGCTATTTCTGGGGGCCCATACCCTGGATGATCGAGGTCGCGGCCCTGCTGTCCGCGCTCGTGCGCCATTGGCCGGATTTGATCATCATTCTCGTGCTTCTGGTTTTCAATGCCCTGGTCGGCTTTGGGCAGGAATTCAAGGCGGCCAACGCGCTCGCAGCATTGAAGAGCCAGTTGGCGCTCAAGGCGCGCGTGCTGCGCGACGGTCGGTGGCGGGAGCTCGACGCCGCGGAACTGGTGCCCGGCGACGTGGCGCGGGTGCGCCTGGGCGACATCATCCCGGCCGATGCCAAGCTGGTCGATGGAGAGTACCTCAGCGTCGATCAGTCGGCGCTGACCGGGGAGTCGCTGCCGGTCGGCAAAAAGGTCGGCGACGTGGTGTATTCCGGTTCGGTGGCCAAGCAGGGCGAGATGGTTGCCCTGGTGACGGCGACAGGCGGCCAGACCTACTTCGGCCGCACGGCCAGGCTGGTCGAAAGCGCCGGCGCGCCTTCGCATTTCCAGAAAGCGGTGCTGGCCATCGGCGATTACCTCATTTACCTGAGCCTGGGCCTGGTGGCGCTCTTGCTGCTGGTGGAACTGTATCGCGGCGCGCCTTTCCTGGGGCTGGTGCAGTTCGCCCTCATCCTCACCGTCGCGTCTATCCCCGTGGCCATGCCGGCGGTGCTGTCGGTGACCATGGCGGTCGGAGCGCTGGCGCTGTCGAAAATGAAAGCCATCGTCTCGCGCCTGCAATCCATCGAAGAAATGGCGGGCATCGATATCCTGTGCTCCGACAAGACCGGCACCTTGACCCAGAACACGCTGGCTCTGGGCGAACCCAGCCTCTTCGCCGCAGCCGACGCGCAGGAAGTCATATTGGCGGCGGCCCTGGCCTCCAGGGCGGAAGACAGGGATGCCATCGACTCGGCGGTACTTGCCGGCTTGACGGATCCCCGGGCGCCTGCCGGCTACACGCAAACCCGTTTTGTGCCCTTCGATCCCGTCTCGAAGCGCACCGAGGCCGAGGTCAGAATACCGCAGGGCGGATCGGCCACGGTGACCAAAGGGGCGCCGCAGATCATCCTGGAGCTGGCTGGGGTGGATCAGGCGACGGCGCAACGCGCCAATGCCGTGATCGAGGGGCATGCCGTCAAAGGCTGCCGCACCCTGGGCGTGGCGCGCCGGGACGCGGGTGGCCCCTGGTGCTTTCTCGGCATCCTGCCGCTCTTCGACCCGCCGCGCGAGGATTCGGCCCAGACGCTGCGCGAAGCAAAGGAGCACGGCATCGAGGTAAAGATGGTGACGGGCGACAACGTGGCCATCGCGCGCGAGATCGCCGGGCAACTGGGGTTGGGAAAAAACATCCAGCCGGCCACGGCGTTGTTCCAGGACGGCAGCGCCGCGGCGCTCGATGCCGCCGAGCGCATCGAAAAGGCGGATGGATTTGCCCAGGTCTTCCCCGAGCACAAATATGCCATCGTCAAGGCTCTGCAGGAGCGCGGGCATCTGGTGGCCATGACCGGCGACGGCGTGAACGACGCTCCCGCGCTCAAGCAGGCCGACGTGGGCATCGCCGTGAGCGGCGCCACCGACGCGGCGCGCGCCGCGGCCGACCTGATCCTCACGGCGCCGGGGCTGTCCACCATCATCCGGGCCATCGAAGAGGCGCGGCGCATTTTCGAACGCATGAACGCCTATGCCATCTATCGCATCACGGAGACCATACGCATCATGGTTTTCATGGTGGCGGCCATGATCGTTTTCAACGCCTACCCGATCACCGCCATCATGATCATCCTCTTGGCGCTGCTTAACGACCTACCCATCATGACCATCGCCGTGGACAACACCTGGCTCGATCCGAAACCGGTACGCTGGCAGATGCACAGAGTGTTTACCCTGGCCACCGTGCTCGGTCTTATCGGCGTGATCGAGACTTTCCTGCTGCTCATCCTCGTAAAGAACCGGTTTGATCTCCCGCTGGCGCAGATTCAGACCATCATCTTTCTCAAGCTGTCGATTGCCGGCCATTTGACGCTGTTCGTGGCGCGTACCCGGCGCCCCATGTTTGCCCGCCCTTTCCCGGCCCCGCTCCTGCTGGGCGCCATATTGGGCACGCAGGCCGTTGCTGCCTTGATCGCCGGTTTCGGTTTCCTGGTTGCGCCCGTTCCCTGGTCCTATATCGGCCTTGTCTGGGTTTATTGCCTCGTTTGGGTATTGATCGAAGACCGGGCCAAGGTTGCGGTCTATCGGCATCTCGGTAGAACTTCGCCCCGTCATCAGTCCTTTCTCAACGTTTTGGGACGCCGCTTGCATGCGCACAGCCATTGAGGCACGGTGGGGTATCGTGCCGACAAGATTGGAGCGTCGGGGCCCTGCGTGGCGGCCTGCGACATTGCTACAGCAAAGGAATAATCATGGACAGCTATAAATACCTGCGTTTCTTCGCCGACCTCGGCATCGACGACGTTCCCTTGGTGGGCGGCAAGAACGCCTCGCTCGGGGAAATGGTGCGCAGCCTGGCGGCCCAAGAGGTGCGGGTGCCCAATGGGTTCGCGGTCACGGCCGCTGCCTATCGCTACATACTCGATCAGGCGGGCGCCTGGGGAGCATTGCACGAAGCCTTGGATGGAATCGATCCCGCCGATGTCGCCGATTTGGCGCGGCGCGGCAAGCGCGCGCGGGAAATCGTCTATGGCGCCGGGCTGCCTACCGACCTGGCGGCCGAGATCCTGACCGGCTACCGCGCCTTGCAGCAAGAATACGGCGAGGGCGTGAGCTTGGCGGTGCGCAGTTCCGCCACCGCGGAGGATCTGCCCACGGTCAGTTTCGCCGGCCAACACGAGACCTATTTAAACGTGCGCGGCGAGCAGAGTCTTTTGGATGCCTGCCGGCATTGCTTCGCCAGCCTGTTCACCGATCGCGCCATCCATTACCGCATCGACCAGGGTTTCGACCATTTCAAGGTGGCGCTCTCCATCGGCGTGATGAAGATGGTGCGCTCGGATCTGGCCGCCTCGGGAGTGATGTTCACCCTGGACACGGAATCCGGATTCCGCGACGCGGTATTCATCACCGGCGCCTATGGCCTGGGTGAGAACGTGGTGCAGGGTGCGGTCGATCCGGATAGATCGGA
>JAJZSR010000152.1 GCA_021849595.1 Pseudomonadota bacterium
GTGGTGGCCAGCGTGGCGCGTCATTATCTTGGTTACGGCCTGCCGCAGGCAGATTTGATCCAGGAGGGCAATATCGGGCTGATGAAGGCAGTCAAGCGCTTCGACCCCGATCGGGGCGTGCGTCTGGTGAGCTTTGCCTTGCACTGGATCAGGGCCGAAATCCATGAATATATTTTGCGCAATTGGCGCCTGGTCAAAGTCGCCACCACGAAAGCCCAGCGCAAGCTGTTTTTCAACCTGCGCAGCATGAAATCGAGCCTGGCCAGCTTGAGTCTGGCGGAAGCCGATGCCGTGGCCAAGGATTTGGGCGTCAGCCGTGCGGAAGTGCTGGAAATGGAAACCCGCCTCTCCGGCCACGATGTGGCTCTCGATCCGATGGTGGAAGACGGCGAGGAGGCCTACAGCCCGCTGGCTTATCTGGCGAGTCCCGAGGATGAGCCGGGAACGGCTCTGGCCCAGCGCGAACTGGCGGAAAAGCAGAGCGGGGCGCTGCGCAAGGCCTTGCAAAGCCTGGACGAGCGCAGCCGCAGCATTGTCGAGCGGCGCTGGCTCAAGGAAGCCGATGCTCCGACACTGCATGAACTGGCGGCGGAATATGGCGTTTCGGCGGAGCGTATACGCCAGATCGAGGCCCGGGCCCTGCAGAAGATGCGTGCCCTCATCCCCGCCTGAGGGGGGCCTCAGTCGTAATCATAGGGACCCAGAAACGGCATGTTGGCGACCACGTGGCTGACGACGGCGTCAGCCGTGAGCTGGTGCAGCAGAAAGCCGCCGGGTTCCAGGGTGTAGCGCAAGCATGCGTCGCCGCTCAAATCCAGATGGATTTGTTGGGCGGGGCTCGGACAGATGCAGGTGGGTTTGCCGGCCCAAGTGGTGAATATGCTGCGATGCACATGACCGCAGGCCATGAGCCGCACTTGAGCGCTGTTCCCGATCATCCGTTCCAGGCCCTGCGGGGCCTTCAGCCCTATAGCGTCCATGCCGGCGATGCCGCAGGCGAACGGGGGATGGTGCAGGAAGACCAGCGTCGGGGTGTTCGGGTGGGCGTCCAACTCGCTTTGCAGCCAGCCCAGCCTTTCCGGGCACAGGGCGCCTTCCTCACGGCCTTCGTCCAGGGTATCGAGTAGTAGCATCCGGTGGCCGCCGAGGTCGGCAGCATAGTGCAAAAACCCGTGCTCTACGGGGAGGCAGGGCTGGCCGCCGAAGACCTCCAGCAGCGTCGCACGCCGGTCATGGTTGCCGGCCATCAGAAAATAGGGTTGGATGAGCCGTTGCAGCAGCCTGCGCAAATATCGATATTCTTCCGCGCTGGCGCCGTCTGTGAGGTCGCCGCTCAGGACTACGACGTCGGGTGCCGGCTCGAGGGCCAACAGACGATCCAGGGCTGCGTTCAGGCAGGCGGCGGTATCCACGCGCCCGCCCAACAGCCAGCCCGGCGGCCCCAGGTGGAGGTCACTCAACTGAGCGATCAGCATGGTTTGGGTCTTTCCGATAGGGGCCATCCAATTCGTCCAGATAATGCCCGATGGCGTGGCCTTCGCGGCGCACGAATTCCTCGACCGCGTGCGCCAGCCCGGCATGCGCCAGCCAGTGGGCGGAGTGGGTGACGGTGGGCAGAAAACCGCGGGCCAGCTTGTGTTCGCCCTGGGCACCGCCTTCGAATATGGCCAGGCCGCGTTGCAGGCAAAACTCCATGCCCTGATAGTAGCTGGTTTCGAAATGCAGGCCAGGCACGTATTCCAGGGTCCCCCAGTAGCGCCCATACAGGGTGGTGTGGTCGAACAGGTCGAGGGCGCAGCCAACGGGCTTGCCGTCGCGCTCGGCCGCGATGAGCAGGAGGCTGTCTGGCATCTCGGCGCTCAAATGCAGAAAGAAGTCGAGGTTCAGGTAGGGCGTGGAGCGGTGCTGCCGATAGGTCTGTACGTAGCAGCGGTGGAAGAACAGCCAGTCGGATTCCGTGATGTCGCGGCCGGTTTTGTGGACGAAGCGGCAGCCGGCGTCGAATAGCTTGCGCCGCTCCTGGCGGATTCTCTTGCGCTTGTCGTGGGAGAGCCGGCCGAGGAATTCGGCGAAGTCTCGGTAGCCTTCGTTGTGCCAGTGGTATTGGTAGCCGCGGCGCACGAGCAACTGCTGTTCCAGCAGGGCCAGGTCTTCGGCGCGGGGAAAGAGGCAGTGAAAGGAAGACAGCCCGGCCTCCTGAGCGGCCTGCAGCACGGCTTGCAGGAGTTGACCCCCGAAGGCCGCGTTCTTGCTCAGTAGGCGCGGGCCGCTCACCGGCGTGAAGGGCACCGCGCACAGCAGCTTGGGATAATAACGGCCCCCGGCCTTTTCCAACGCTTCGGCCCAGGCCCAATCGAAGACATACTCTCCCCAGGAGTGAAATTTCCGGTACAGCGGGGCGGCCGCGACCAGTTCGCCGCTTTGCCAAAGGCTGAGGTGGCAGGGGTCCCAGCCGGTGTCCGGTCCGACGCAGCCGCTGGCTTCCAGCGCATGCAGAAATTCATGGCGCGTGAAGGGGGTATCTCCCGCCAAGGCGTTCCAGGCCTCGCGCGGAAGTTCTGCCAAGCTGGCGTGACGGCGCACTTCGACGGCTTTTCCGGCCAAGGGATTTCCTCCACAATGCGGGCTTGTTCGCGTTGCAAACTGATATCGCATGAATTTACATGAGTTCCAGGCCAAACAGCTGCTGCGCGAAGCGGGCCTGGCGCCGCCGCGCGGGGAGGTTGCTGACAGCCCCGCCGCGGCGAAGGAAGCGGCCGCCCGCCTGGGCGGGCAGGGATGGGTGGTCAAGGCCCAGGTACATGCCGGCGGGCGCGGCAAGGCGGGCGGCATACGCTTCGCCGCGAACCTGCAAGAGGTGGAAAGTTGCGCCGCCGAACTGCTGGGCAGGCGGCTGGTGACTTATCAGAACGCGCCCGAAGGGCAGCCGGTGGATCGGGTGCTCATCGAAGAGGGGTTGGCCATTGCGCGTGAGCTTTATGTGAGCTTGCTGGTGGACCGCGCGGCGGAAAGGGTGGCCGTGGTTGCTTCCGCGGCCGGAGGCATGGACATCGAGGAAGTGGCGCGCAGCCATCCCGACGAGGTGCTGCGCGAATTGTGCGATCCCTTGCTGGGCCTGCAGGATTATCAGGTTCGCAGCCTGGCTTTTGCGCTGCGGCTGACGGGCCAGGCGTATAAAAATTTCTGCCGGCTGCTACCCGGCCTGTACCGGCTTTTCGTGGAGCTGGATCTGACCCTGCTGGAGGTCAATCCGCTGGTCGTCACGCAGGATGACCGTCTGTTGCCTCTGGATTGCAAGATGGCGGTCGACGACAACGCCCTGTATCGCCAGGGCCGGCTCGCCGACCTGCGGGATGACAGCCAGGCCGATCCGCGCGAAGCGGCGGCGCACGAGGCAGGCATCAATTATGTCGCCCTGTCCGGCAACATCGGCTGCATGGTGAACGGCGCGGGATTGGCGATGGCCACCATGGACCTCATCAAGCTGCATGGCGGCGAGCCTGCCAATTTTCTGGATGTCGGCGGCGGGGCCTCGGCAGAAACCGTGGCCCGGGCGTTCAAGATACTCCTGGCCGACGGCCAGGTACGGGCGGTGCTGGTCAATATTTTCGGCGGCATCATGCGTTGCGACGTGATCGCGGAGGGCATCGTCCGGGCGGTGCGGGAAGTGGGCGTGCAGGTGCCCGTGGTGGTGCGCCTGGAAGGGACCAACGTGGACCAGGGCAAACGCATCCTGGGCGAATCCGGGCTGGCGATCGTCTCGGCGGCGGATTTGACGGCCGCCGCCCGGCACGCGGTGGAGGCGGCGCGATGAGCATACTCATCAACCGCGAGACCAAGGTCCTCTGCCAGGGATTTACCGGCAAGCAGGGCAGCTTCCATTCGGAGCAGGCGCTGGCCTATGGCACGCGCATGGTCGGCGGGGTCACGCCGGGCAAGGGCGGGCAGACCCACCTTGGGCTACCGGTCTTCGATACCATGCGGGCCGCAGTGGCGCAAACCGGCGCCGATGCCTCCGTGATCTACGTGCCGGCCGCTTATGCCTCCGATTCCATCATGGAGGCTGCGGATGCCGGCATCGCCCTTATCGTCTGCATCACGGAGGGTATACCCGTGCGCGACATGCTCAATGTCAAGGCGGCGTTGCGGGCCAACGGCGCGCGCTTGATCGGCCCCAACTGTCCGGGCGTCATCACGGCGGGAGAATGCAAGATCGGCATCATGCCGGGATTCATCCATCAGCGCGGCAAGGTGGGCATCGTGTCGCGTTCGGGCACGCTCACCTACGAAGCCGTACATCAGACGACCCAACTGGGCCTGGGGCAGACCACTTGCGTTGGCATCGGCGGCGATCCCATCAAGGGGATGGACTTCATCGATTGTCTGAAGCTGTTCGAGCGCGATGCCCAAACCGAGGCCATCGTTCTGGTGGGGGAAATCGGCGGCAGTCGGGAAGAGGAGGCGGCTGAGTTCATCCAGAGCAGCGTAAGCAAGCCGGTCGCGGCCTATATCGCGGGCGTTACCGCTCCGCGCGGCAAGCGCATGGGCCATGCGGGCGCGATCATTGCCGGAGGCAAGGGCACTGCGGAAGAAAAGATGCGCGCGCTGGAAAAGGCCGGGGTGGTAGTGGCACGTTCGCCGGCCGATATCGGTGCCGCCCTGCAGCAGGCCGTGGCGGGCAGAACATGAAAATCGCGATCGCCCAGCTCAATCTGACCGTTGGCGACGTTGCCGGCAACGCCGTCAGGATAGAGAAAGCTGCACGCAAGGCGGCCGAAAAAGGTGCCGCCATCCTGCTCACTCCGGAAATGGGCTTGGCCGGCTATCCGGCGGAGGACTTGGTGCTGCGGGGCGATTTTCGTCGCGGCTGCGCGGCGGCTTTGCAAGAGCTGGCCGGCAAGCTGCCGGCCGGGCTGGCCGTGGTGGTAGGTTATCCGCGCGAAAGCGAGGACAAGGTGTACAACGCCACCGCCGTACTGCGCGACGGCGCCGTGATCGCCGTTTACCACAAGCAGAAGCTGCCCAATTACAGCGTATTCGACGAGTGCCGCACCTTTGTTCCCGGGGTAGAGCCCTGCGTGTTCGAGCATCAGGGGCTGCGTTTCGGTTTGAATATCTGCGGTGATCTATGGGAGCGCGGGCCGGCGGAACTGGCGGCGCAGGCGGGGGCTCAAGTCCTGCTGGTGCCGAACGCGTCGCCCTACCACATCGGCAAGCATGCCGAGCGTATCGAGGTGGCGCGCGCCCGCGTTCTGGAAGCGGGCATCCCCGTCATCTATGGCAATCTGCTCGGCGGCCAGGACGAACTCGTGTTCGACGGCAGCTCTTTTGCCATGGACAAGGCCGGCAACGTCACCCATCTGTTTCCCGCCTGGCAGGAGGACGTCTATTTCGTCGATCTGGCGGACGGAGCGCCGGCAGGCAGCGACGCGACCCCGCAGCCGGAAGAACTCGACGGCATCTATCGGGCGCTCGTGCTGGGCGTACGCGACTATGTTCGGAAAAACGGCTTCAAGGAAGTGCATCTGGGACTTTCGGGGGGCATAGATTCGGCACTGACCCTGGCGCTGGCTGTGGATGCCCTGGGGCCCAAGCGCGTACACGCAGTCATGATGCCATCCGAATTCACTGCGACGATGAGCCTGGAAGACGCCCGGCAAATGTCGGAAGCGCTCAAGGTGCATTACGACGAGATCCCGATCAAGCTTGTGTACGAAAGTCTGCTGGGGTCGCTGGCGGACATGTTTGATGGCTTGCCGTTCGATGTCACGGAAGAAAACCTGCAGGCCCGGGTACGGGGGGTTTTGCTCATGGCCTTGTCCAACAAATTCCGGGGACGATC
>JAJZSR010000014.1 GCA_021849595.1 Pseudomonadota bacterium
CACCTTCCTGGGCGGTGAAGACTTCGACCAGCGCATCATCGATTACATCATTGAGGAGTTCAAGAAAGACCGCGGCGTCGATCTCTCCAAGGATGTGCTGGCTTTGCAGCGTCTCAAGGAAGCTGCCGAGAAGGCCAAGATCGAGCTGTCTTCCACGCAGCAGACCGAAATCAACCTGCCCTACATCACCATGGGCGCGGCCGGCCCCGAGCATCTGACCATGAAGCTCACCCGCGCCAAGTTCGAATCCCTGGTGGAAGAACTGGTGAACCGCACCATCGAGCCCTGCAAGATCGCCATCAAAGATGCCGGCGTGTCGCTCTCCGATATTTCCGACGTCATCCTGGTGGGCGGCCAGAGCCGCATGCCCAAGGTGCAGGAGAAGGTCAAGGAATTCTTCGGCAAAGAGCCGCGCAAAGACGTCAACCCGGACGAGGCCGTGGCCATCGGTGCCGCCATCCAGGGCGGCGTGCTGAAAGGCGAGGTCAAGGACGTGCTGCTGCTCGACGTCACGCCGCTGTCGCTGGGCATTGAAACCCTGGGCGGGGTGATGACCAAACTCATCCCCAAGAACACCACCATTCCCACCAAGGCGAGCCAGGTGTTCTCCACCGCCGACGACAACCAGAACGCGGTAACCATCCACGTGCTGCAGGGCGAGCGTGAAATGGCCAGCGGCAACAAGAGCCTGGGCCAATTCAACCTGACCGACATTCCGCCGGCGCCGCGCGGCATGCCGCAGATCGAGGTGACGTTCGACATCGATGCCAACGGCATCCTGCATGTCTCCGCCAAGGACAAGGGCACCGGCAAGGAAAACCGCATCAAGATCCAGGCGTCCTCGGGTCTGAGCGAGGATGAGATCCAGCGCATGGTGAAGGACGCCGAAGCCAATGCCGCCGAAGACCACAAAGCTTTCGAGCTGGCCACCGCCCGCAACGGCGCAGACTCCCTGGTGCATTCGGTGAAGAAGTCACTGGCCGACTACGGCGACAAGCTGGACGCCGGTGAGAAGGAAAAAATCGAGGCCGCCATCAAGGCCGTGGAAGAAGCCGCGCGCGGCTCCGACAAGGACGCCATCGAGGCCAAGACCAACGAGCTGACCCAGGCCTCGCACAAGCTCGCCGAGAAGATGTATCAGGCCGAACAGGCCAAGGGTGCGGCGGAAGCTGGTGCGCAGCCCGGCGCTTCGGCCGGCAAGGGCGACGAGGACGTGGTCGATGCCGAGTTCACCGAGGTCAAGGACAAATAATCGATAAAAGTCGGCAGTGGGCAGTTGGCGGCAGATCATGCTGACCACTGCCCACTGACCACTGCTGGCTACCAACTTCCATGAGCAAACGCGACTACTACGAAGTCCTGGGCGTCCAGAAGAACGCGTCCGACGACGACATCAAGAAAGCCTATCGCAAGCTGGCGATGAAGTTCCATCCGGACCGCAACCCGGACGACAAAGATGCGGAAGAAAAATTCAAGGAGGCCAAAGAAGCCTACGAAATCCTCACCGACGCCGACAAGCGTGCCGCCTACGACCAGTTCGGCCATGCGGGGGTGAATCCCCAGGCCGGCATGGGCGGCGGGGCCGGCTTCGGCGGTTTTGCCGACGCCTTTTCCGACATCTTCGGCGATATCTTCGGCGGCGGCGCGCAGCGCCGCGATCGCGTCTACCGCGGCGCGGATTTGCGCTACAACCTGGAGATCGCTCTGGAGGAAGCCGCACGCGGCAGCGAAACCAAGATACGCATCCCCACCCTGGAGGAATGCGAAACCTGCCGTGGCTCCGGCGCCAAGCCGGGTACCCAGCCGCAGACCTGCCCCACCTGCGGCGGCCATGGCCAGGTGCGCATGCAGCAGGGATTCTTTTCCGTGCAGCAAACCTGTCCGCATTGCGGCGGCTCCGGCAAGATCGTGCAGGAACCCTGTCCCACTTGCCATGGCCAGGGGCGGGTGAAGAAGCACAAGACCCTGTCGGTGAAGATTCCCGCCGGCGTCGACGAAGGCGACCGCATCCGCTTGGCGGGCGAAGGCGAAGCCGGCGTGAACGGCGGCCCGCCCGGGGATTTGTACGTGCAGATCCATCTCAAGGCCCATGCCATCTTCCAACGCGAGGGCGACGACCTGCACTGCGAGATGCCGGTGAGCTTCGCCACGGCCGCGCTGGGCGGGGAAATCGAAATCCCCACCCTGGACGGCCAGGCGCGCATACGCATCCCGCACGAAACCCAGTCAGGTAAGGTCTTCCGCCTGCGCGGCAAGGGCATCAAAGGCGTGCGCAGCCGCGAGCCCGGCGACATGCTTTGCCATGTCGTGGTGGAGACCCCGGTCAACCTGTCCGATCGACAGAAGGAACTGCTGCGCGAATTCGACTCCCTCAACCAGGGGCGCAACAATCCGAAGTCCAAATCCTTCATGGACAAAGTGAAGGAGTTCTTCGCGCAGTAAGCGGGGCTTCAGCGCGCCATGCGCTGGCGCACCGCCTCGAACAAGGCCGCTGCCGCCGCCGCGGCGACGTTGAGCGACTCGACCTTCCCCGGCATGGGTATGCGCGCCTGCATCGAGGCGGCCGCACGCAGGGCCTCAGTCAATCCGGCGCCTTCGTTGCCGAACAGCAGCGCCGTGGGGCGGGCCAGATCCAGCTCGTACAGGCTGGTTTCGGCTTCCAGGCTCAATGCCACGCTCTGCAACGCCTTGCCCGCCAGCCAGGTGCCCGCATCGGCGCTTTCTTCCACGGGCAGAAAAAACTGCGCGCCCTGGCCTCCGCGCAAGGCCTTGGGCGACCAAGGATCGGCACAGGCGCGATCCAACACGGCCGCGCTCGCACCCGCGGCTGCGGCGCTGCGCAGGATGCTGCCCAGATTGCCCGGATCTTGTATGCCTTCCAGCAGCACGACGAGAGCCGGGCCGCTGGGCCGCGGCGGCGAGAGCCAGGCCGCCTCGGCCAGCATACCGCTGGGAGTCGCCACCGGGGAGAGCAAGGCGAACAGCTCCTCGCTCAAAACCAGGCGGCGCACCTGCGGCAATGCAGCGGCAAACTGATCTGCCAGGCCGGGGGCAGTGTGGGCGCTCAACACCAGGGTGCGCAGTTCTCCCCCAGCCTGCAGGCAGGCTTCGATGAGATGCGGGCCGTCCAGGAGCGTAGTGCGCGATTGGCGCCGTGCCCGCGCGGACTCGGCGAGCTTCCTCAAGCGCTTGAAGTGCGGATTGTCCCGTGAACTGACGACGCCTGCCGACGCGGGCATGAATATTTTCTCCGGAGCCAAGTTGCGTCACTATAACGCGATGCGCATCTCCCTCATCACGCCCTACGGCCGCGCGCACCGCAACGGTAATGCCCACACGGCCCTGCGCTGGGCCGGGTTTCTGCGCGAGGTCGGCCACCGTGTCCGGGTTGCCGAGCAATGGGATGGCGCCGAGGCCGATCTCATGATCGCCCTGCACGCGCGGCGCAGCCATGACGCCATCCGCGAATTCGCCCACCGCTACGCCAGCCGCCCTCTGATCGTGGCGCTCACCGGCACGGACCTTTACCGCGACATCGAGATGAGCCCGCAGGCCCAGGAGTCGCTCGCCCTGGCGCACCGCCTTGTGGTGTTGCAGGAACGGGGCCCGCAGGCGCTGCCCGGACGCTGGGCCGCCAAGACGCGCGTGATCTACCAGTCCGCCGCCGACGTGGCGCGCCGCCCGGAGGCAGCGGATGCCTTCGAGGTTCTGGTGGTGGGTCATTTGCGCGAGGAAAAAGACCCTTTCCGTACCGCCCTGGCCAGCGCCTGGCTGGCGCCGCAGTCGCGCACGCGCGTAATGCACATCGGCCGCGCCCTGGATGAGGAATTCGCTCAGGCAGCACGCTATTTGGAACGCCGCCTGGAACGCTACAACTGGCTGGGCGAGCGCACCCACGCTTACACCCTAGAACGCCTCGCCGGCGCCCATCTGCTGGTTTTGAGTTCCCTCATGGAAGGCGGCGCCAATGTCATTTGCGAAGCGCTCGCCGCCGGCACGCCGGTGCTGGCATCGGCCGTGCCCGGCAACATCGGCATGCTGGGGGGGAACTATCCGGGCTATTTTCCCGCCGGCGACGAACGCCGCCTGGCTCGCCTCATTTCCCATGCCGAGCATGACCCCGATTTCTATGCCGAGCTGCTGCGCCACGGCCGCGCCCGGCGCGCCCTCATGCGGCCCGAGAACGAAGCGAGCCGGCTGCGTCAGTTGGTAGGAGAATTCGAAGCCTGCTGAGAATTACCCCATGCCGGGTTGCTTTGGAAGGACGCGCGCAGCGTCGTCCGTTTCCTCCATGAACGGCTGGGGATAGCCGACCGCATAACCCTGCACGTAATCCACCCCGAGGCGGCGCACCTGGGCGACGGCCTCGGCATCCTCCGCCTGCTCCGCCACGGTACGTATGCCCAGTTCGCGGCCGATCTTGGCGATGGCGCTGACAATCACGAAATTGACGGCCTCACCCAGGCCGCGCACAAATGCGCCGTCGATCTTGAGGTAGTCCACCGGCAATTCGCGCAGATAGCTGAAGGAGGACATGCCGCAGCCGAAATCGTCCAGCGCGAAACGGCAGCCTCGCGCGCGCAGGAATTCGATGAAGCGGCGCGCCAGGGCAAGGTTGTTGACCGCCGCGGTTTCGGTGATCTCGAAAATGAGCCTGCTGCCCGGCACGCCGCTGCTCTCCAGCAAGTCACTGACGACGCCGAGGAAATCCTCGTCGGCCAGGGTTCTGCCGGACAGGTTTACGGCATACATGGCATCGTCCTGCGGATGCGTGCGCAGGTAGGCGAACAGCGTACGCAAGACCCAGCGGTCAAAGTTGGGGGCCAGGCCGTAACGCTCCGCGGCCGGGAAAAAGCTCGCGGGACTCACCAGCTTGCCGCCATCCATCAGGCGCAGCAGAACTTCGTAGTGCTGCGTTGCCGCGTTGCCGTCCAATGCCAGAATGGGTTGGCGGTATAGTTTGAAGCGATTTTCCGCAAAGGCCTCGGCAAAACGCGACACCCACTCCATTTCCTGCTCGATGCGCAAATAGGTGGGATGATCGCGCCGGTAAACCTCGATGCGCCCGCCGCCATGGCTCTTGGCGGCAAAGCACGCCTTGTCGGCACGCGCCAGCAGGTCGCCGGCACCCAGTTCCTCGCCCTGCAGGAAAGCCACGCCGATGCAGGCATCGATCCCGAAATTGCGCCCCTGCAGGTGAAACTGGCGGGCGCGCACCACGCCTATCAAGGCTTCGCACATGGCCAGCGCCTGCGCCTCGCTCACATGGAGCAGCACCACGCCGAATTCGTCGCCGCCCAGGCGGGCGAGATAATCCTCCGGCCGCAGGGTGCCACGCAAGCGCCGGGCGATGTCCTCCAGCACCTCGTCACCCGCGGCATGCCCGCAGGTGTCGTTGACCAGCTTGAACTGGTCCAGGTCCAAATAGCAGAAAGCATGCGACGACGCAGACTCGCGCGCCTTGAGCAGGGTTCTTTGCAAATGCCCCTCCAGGGCGAAGCGGTTGGGCAGCCCGGTCAGACGGTCGGTGTAAGCCATGACGCGGAGTTCTTCCAGCATGGCGTGGCGCTCGCTCTCGTCGCGCAGCACCACGACATGGCCCGTAAAATCGCCCTCGAGCAAAGGCGAGGCGCTCAACTGCACCGGCACCTCGCTTCCGTCGGCTCGGCGCAGGTCAAAGGTACAACCGCCGCCTGGCATGGCCGTGCAGACGAACAGGTCGGCAAACTGCGCGGGCGTCCCCCCTTCCATGCGCAGCGGGAACGCGGCCTCGAAAGGCCGCCCTTCCAATGCCGCCACGGGGGCCCGAGCCAGGCCGGCGGCAGCCGGGTTGCAATACAGGATGCGCCCGCCCTCCGCCACCACCACCACGCCGTCGGCGATAGAGGCCAGGGTCACGGCCCAGCGCTCCTTTTCCCGGCCGAGGTCCCGTACCAGGGCTTCCAGCTTGTCGGCCATGTGGTTGAAGGCGACGGCCGTGGCCTGCAATTCCGGGGGCGCGTTGCCATCCACGGCGACACGTGTCTCCAGCCGCCCCGCGTCAAAGGCGCCGGCCCCGACGCGCAAGGCGGCAAGGCCGCGGAAATTGCTGCGCAGCAGCCAGTGCATCACATAGGCCATGACCAGGAGCAGCAGGCAAAAGAACATCACCCGGCGCGAGATGACGCGCCAGAGGATGACCTCCCTGGTCTCGGGCGAAACCGTCACGCGCAACTGCCCGATCCGCCCGCTGCCGAGTGCCACGCTCGCCATCCCCGTAGCCCGGTGCAAGCCAACCAGGTCAGCGAACCATTGCGGGCGCCGCGCGGGGGCTGGCGGCCGGCTGAAGACCAGGCTCTGGCCGCCGGCGCGGTAGCTGATCGAAAGCAGGTCCCCCTGCCCGATGCGGCGCCGCAAGATCTGCTGCGCCGAGGCCGTATTGTCCCGGGCCGCAGGCGTGGCCAACGACAGGGCGAGATTGTCCGCTTCAATGCGGGCATTCTCGGCCAGGAAATCCTGCACCTGTCCTTTCGCCTGGTAGACCCCCATGACCAGATCGAGCGCGAACATCAGGGTCCAGCCCGCCAACACGGCCAGGGCCAGCCGCCCATAAAGGCTCAGGTCGCGCCATAAGGGCAGGCCCGCTCTGCGGCTCCCCGCCGGAAGTGTCGGCCCTTGCATGACATCCGTCTGGTCCACGCGCCGCGCTCCCTTCACACGGCTTCCCGCGCCGACACCTGATTGCGTCCGGCGCGCTTGGCGTCATACATGGCCTCGTCCGCGCGCCCCAGGAGCTCGGAGAAACGCTGCCGCGTGAGGCCGCCGCGCCAAGCCGTGACGCCGATGCTCAAGGTCACGGACACCGCGCGGCCCTCGCTCACCAGCGGTGTCGCGGCCATGCGCTGGCACAGCGCCCGCGCGCGCCGTTGCGCTGTCTCCAGGTCGCAACGCGGCATGAGGATGAGGAACTCGTCGCCGGCATAGCGGATCACCGCATCGCCGTCGCGAATGTCAGCCGAGATGACGCGGGCGACGTGCACCAACACGCGGTCGCCCAGGGCATGCCCATGCTCGTCGTTGATCTCTTTGAAACGGTCCACGTCGAGCAGGATCAACGCCCCTTCGCCGTCCCCCCCTCCCTCCTGTGCCAAGCGCGCCACGGTGCTCCACAGGCCGCGGCGATTGAGTAGCCCGGTCAGTTCGTCCACCTGGGCCTGGGCGGCGAGGCGTGCATTGGCGGCCGCCAACTCGTCCGTCGCCGCGCGCACGCGGCGTTCCAGTTCCTCGTTGAGACCGTCTTTCAGACTCAGCGCCTGGCGCACGCTGTCCGCCATGGCGATGCCGCAGTTGCGCAGCAGTTCGATTTCCCGGGGAGCGATCGCGCCCAGGGGCGGGAAAGAACCCGCGTATTCCCCTTCCCGAATTTTCCCCACCCCGGCCACCACGCTGCCGATCGAGCGCGACAGCCACACCCCTAGGCCCAGTGCAAGCAGCAGGGCCAGCCCCAGGCCCATGGCCGCCACCATGAGGCCTCGCCGTAGCAGGCTGGCGGCTTGACCGGTCAATTCGGAGAGGGGTTGCGGCGTGAGCACCACCCAATGGAAACCAGGCACGGACGCATAGCCGGCGATCATTTCGGCATGGATGAAAGGCGAGTAAAAGCGCATCACGCCGTGCCGCCCCGCCATGCCGGCCTGCACGATGGGCCAGGCGCCGATGTTCTTGATCTCGCGCATCCATTGCGGATTGGGATGCACGACGACATTTCCCCGCGCATCGGTGATGGCGCAATGGCCGCGCTGGCCGAAATGAATCTCGCCGCACAGCCGGCGCAGCGGGGCAAGATCCAGCGCTCCCACCAAGGTGCCTGCCGACGTGTCGTGAGCCAGCAACACGGTAGGCTGGCCGCCGATCGGGTCGCGCACCACGGTACCGGTCTGCGCCGGCGTCGCCAACCTGCGCATGGCGATTGCGCCGGCTACCCACTGCGCCCCGATAAGCGACTTGCCTTGGGCATCCCAAGCCCGATAAGCGCCCGGCTCCCGGGGCAGCAGCCAAACCTCCCGGTAATAATGCCGGGCCCGGATGGCGTCGCCCACCGCGGCGGGGTGATCGCTCGCGAGCATACCCAGGACGTCGAGATTGCCGCGTGCGGCGCGCAGGTATTCGGCCACGGGTGTGGCGATGTTCTGCGCCAGCAGCTCATTCTTGTCATGCGCCTCGGTCATCAGGTTGCGCTCCACGCCGGCGCGCAACCAGAGGGTGATGAACACCACAGGCGTAGCCGCCACGAGGGCAAAGGCCACAATGAAGATTTGCTTTAGCGAGGGCCGCAAAGCGCTCATGGCTCTCCCGGTGTCTGTTGGGTAATCGGCGCACCCGTCGGGATTATGTCACCCCGCCCACGCGTCTCCTTGGCTGCGCCGCCGGTTGCGGGCATCCGGCAGCATCGTGCCATCAGCCGCTGCCCGCCTTTGCCGGAGGCAGCAGAAAACGTTCCAGCCCTGCCGGCAAGCCGGCAGCCTGACCTCAGCGGGTGCCGCCGGCCCCTCGCGCGCGCTGCTCCCAGGTGCGCGCCACCGCCGCATCGGCCGGCACGCCGTCCGTGCCCTCGCGATAAATGTGCGCCAATGCCAGCATCGCCTTGCGATGGCCTTGCAGCGCCGCGCGGGTGTACCACTGCACGGCGCGCGCGCCGTCGCGCGGCTCGCCGTTGCCGGTTTCATAGCGCAGCGCAAGCTGGTATTGCGCCTCCGCGTCGCCATCCGCGGCCAGTTTCTTGAGGCGCGGCGAGGTGGGGTGGAAATATTCCTCGACCTGGTAGCCGAAATCCTCCAGCCAGTGGCCGAAGCGCACGGCTTCCTCGTAGCCTTGGCTGGCCGAGCGCGACAGCCAGGTATCCGCCCCTTCGCCCGCCTCGGGCTGGGCGGCGCCGGAACGGTAAAGCTGGGACAGTTCGAACTGGGCCTGCGCGTCCCCGCCGACCGCCGCACGCTTGAGCCAATAGGCCGCCCGCCCATAGTCCTGCGCCATGCCCTCGCCATGCCAATAAGCCAGGCCCAGGCTTGCCTGGGCGCGCACGCTGCCGCGTACCGCCGCTTTCTCCCACCAATCGGCGGCAAGACGTGGGTTCTTCGCTACCCCCAGGCCCTGGGCATAGAGATCGCCCAGCTTCTGCTGAGCGTACACATTGCCCTGCAGCGCGGCGCGCTCCAGCCATTGCGCAGCCAGGGCAGGATTCTGTGCATAACCGCCGTCGCCATGCAGGTACATGACGCCCAGCAGCACCTGCGATGCCGCACTGCCGCGCGCCGCCTCCTTGGCCACCATGGCACCCTGTTCCGAACTCATGGCAGCCGCCGGCGCGGCGAGCCAAGCACTCAAGAGCAGGGCGGCCAAGCGCAACGACGGTTTCATGAACCGCCCCGTCATCCGATCAGGCGACCGAGCATGGCCACAGCGATGGTGATCAGGCCCAGACTGAGGTTCAAGCCGATCAACTTGCGGATTTGCGCCAGGGCCGCGCCCCCGGCTTTCCAGTCCTCGCCGGCGACGGCGCGCTTGAGGCGCCGGTAGGGAGCGAAGAACACATGGGCGAAAATGAGCATCATGAGGATGCCCAGGCCGAACATGGCGTGTACATAGACCGGTGCGTTGCCCGCCCCCATGAGCATGAACATCCACAAGCCGGACACCAGGATCAAGAGCACGCTGATCCACACCCAGGGGAAAAAGCGCCCGAACACGCCACGCCACAGCATCAGCCGCTGCGGAGGCTCCAGCACGCTGGCAGCGACCGGCCGCAGGGCCAGGTAGGCGAAAAACATGCCCCCCACCCACACGACCACGCCGAGGACATGGAGAAACAAGGCGACGTTCATGCAGTATCCAGTTCGTGAATCAAAGGTGGGATTATGCCCGCTCATCCGTGCCGCTGCATGACCGCCGGCGCGCGAGCGCGGCATCTCAGGGCGAGAGCGGCAATTCCCCCTGCGCCAGCCAGGACTTGAGCGGATTGAAGCTGCGCCGATGCGCGACACAGGGGCCGTGACGGCGCAGCGCGGCGAGATGGTCGGCCGTGCCATAGCCTTTGTGGGCGGCGAAATCATATTGCGGAAAGCATGCATGCAAACGGCGCATCTCGCGGTCACGCGCCGTCTTGGCGAGGATGGACGCGGCCGAGATCTGCGCCACGCTGGCGTCGCCGCCGACCACGGTGCGCGTGACGTGAGGCCAGAGCGGACGCTGGTTGCCGTCCACCCAGACTTCGTCGAATGCCCCATCCAGGGCCTCCAGCGACCGCGTCATGGCGAGAAAGGTGGCCTGCAAAATGTTGAGGCGATCGATTTCCTCCACCGTGGCCATGCCCACGGCCCAGGCCAGGGCGCTTTCTTTGATGCGGCTCTCCAGCCAGTCGCGCCGGGTGGCGGAAAGCTGCTTGGAATCCTTGAGCCCGTCCACCGGGCGGCGCACATCGAGGATCACCGCCCCGGCGTACACCGGCCCGGCCAGCGGGCCGCGTCCGGCCTCGTCCACGCCGCAGACGACGGCCGGCCTCATAGATAAGGCAACAAGGCGTCCGCAATGCGCTCGGCGGCATTGCAGCGCAAGGTCGCATGCAGGTCGGCAAAGCGCGCAGCGACCGCCCGGCAGCGCGCCGGCTGCTCCAGCCAGTCCAGCACCGCGGCAGCCAGGCGCCTGGGAGTGGCCTGATCCTGGATCAGTTCGGGCACGACGAATTCCCGGCTCAGGATGTTGGGCAAGCCCACATAGGGCAGCAGCAGTTTGTTTTTCACCCAGACCTTGGTGAGCCAGGGGATGATGTAGGCGATGACCATGGGTTTCTTGAGCAGCGCCGCCTCCAGGGTGGCGGTACCGGACGCCAGCAGCACCACGTCGGCCGCCGTCATGGCTTCGATCGAGCGCCCCACAACCAGAGTCAGCGGCAAATCCAGCCCCCTCGCCTTCGCCTGCAGCCATCGCGCTGCCTGCCCCGGCGCCGCCGCCAGGACGAAATGGGCCTGCGGCGAACGCTGGCGGATATGCCGCGCCGCTTCCAGCATGATAGGCGCCAGGCGCTGCACTTCGCCCATGCGGCTGCCGGGCAAAAGCGCCACCACAGGCATCCCCTCGGGTATGCCCAGCGTGCGCCGGGCGCCCGTCATGTCGGGCTGCATGGGCAATTCATCTGCCAGAGGATGGCCCACATAGCTCACCGGAATGCCGGCGCGCTCGTAAATTTCCTGCTCGAAGGGAAACACCACCAGCATGCGCGATACCGCCGCGCGTATGCCCTCGATGCGCTCCGGCCGCCAGGCCCACAGCGAAGGGCTGACGAAATGCACAGTGGGAATACCCGCCGCCTTGAGGCGCGCCTCCAGGCCGAAATTGAAATCGGGCGCGTCGATGCCCACGAACACGGCCGGCGGACGGGATTGAAAATGACGCACCAGTTGGCGCCGCATGCGCAAGAGTCCGGGCAGATGCACCAAGACATCTGCCAGACCGTTGACCGCCAGGCGCTCGCTCGAAAAGAGAGCGCGCGCGCCCACCTGCAGCATGCGCGGGCCGACCACTCCCTCGAATTGCAGTCCCGCGCGCCGCGCCGCAAGGGCCTGCATCAAATGCGCGCCGAGCATATCGCCGGACGCTTCGCCGGCGACCAGGCCGATGGTCTGGGTGGAAGGAACACTCATGCGGCGGCATTGTAATGGCTCTTATCGCTCCCACCCAGCCTCGGGGCAGAGCTTCAAGCCCGCCCTGCGGGATTAATGCGGCCCGGACGAGCCGCTCAACTTATTTTTTGCCGCCCTTGCCCTTGGCAGATCCCGCCGCACCTTCATCCTCCAGCAGCGAGCGCAGCATCCAGGCGTTCTTCTCGTGGATTTCCATGCGCTGGGTGAGCAGGTCCGCCGTCGGCTGGTCATCCGCGGCATCGGCTACTTTGAAGGCGGCGCGCGCCGTACGCACGACCGCTTCCTGGCCGGCCACCAACTGCAGGATCATGTCGCGCGCGGCCGGCACGCCCTCTTCTTCCTTGATCGAGGACAGCCCGGCATAGCGCTTGTAGGAACCCGGCGCCGGATAGCCCAGGGCACGGATGCGCTCGGCGATCAAATCCAGCGCGTTCCATTGCTCGGTGTACTGATCCATGAACATGATATGCAGAGTCTGGAACATCGGCCCGGTCACGTTCCAATGGAAGTTGTGGGTCTTAAGGTAAAGGATGTAGCTGTCCGCAAGCATATGCGAGAGAGCCTCGGCAATTTTTGCGCGCTGTTTGTCGGGGATGCCGATATCGATCGCCATTTGATGCTCCTTTTGCTGGTTGACGGAAACTGCCTCAGCCGATGCCGAGCGGCACGCCATCATAGGCCCGCGCCGCCTTCTCCGCGGCGACGCTGCGCCGCCAGGCCCGATAAGTACTGTACAAGCTTAGCACCATGACACGCTCCTCAGAGATGGTTGCATTGGGGACATACGGTCATTCAACACCGCCCCATGCCATTTGTAAAATGAAAGTTATTAAATAAACAGATTGATATCGTCAATGTAATGACACCTCCCGCCGGAGGTGGCAGGCACAGTCCTGCGCCGCATCAATCATCGACAGCCCGCATCAGGCCGCCTCCAGGGCCATGCCCTCGAAACCCGCCCCCAACAGCGCCCAGGCCCATGCCATCCGACTTGCAAAATTTAGCATCGCGATTCCTCCTCGCAAAAAATCGGCCCCGCAGAGCCCGGGCGACGGCGCCTGTGCGGCCGCAGCATCAAGATAGCCGCGCGTCCGGTTCGATGTAAAATGAATCTTATCGTTACAGACCATTGACGATGTAAATATGCCATGACCCTCCAGGAACTACGCTATATTGTGGCGCTGGCCGATACTGGCCATTTCGGCCAGGCCGCCGAGGCCTGCCATGTGACCCAATCGACCCTGTCCACCCAGTTGAAAAAACTGGAGGACTATCTGGGGCTGACGCTGTTCGACCGCAGCCTCAAGCGCGTCACGCCGACACCTACCGGACGCGCGATCATCGCAAGCGCACGGGTCATCGTCGATGAGGCCGAACGCATCCGCGCCCTGGCACGCGGCGCGTCAGAGGACATCATGGCCTGCACCCTGCAACTAGGTGTCATCCCGACGGTGGGCCCCTACTATCTGCCGCATGCACTGCTGACCGTCCACAAGGCCTTCCCGCACCTCAAGCTGATGCTGCGCGAGGAAATCACGCCCACGCTGCTCACCAGCCTGCGCGAGGGCCGCTTCGATGCCGCCCTGCTGGCGCTGCCCATCGATGAGGAAGGTCTTGAGGTATTCCCGCTGTTCCGCGAGCCTTTCGTGGTGGCGTTGCCGGCCGGCAATCGGCTGGTGGCGCGCGATCAACTGAAGGTGAAGGATTTGAGCGGCGAGAATCTGCTGCTGTTGGAAGAAGGCCATTGCCTGCGCGACCAGGCGTTGGATCTGTGCGGCGCCCGCGCCGGCAAGACCGACGAAGTGCAGGCCACCAGCCTGGAGATGCTGCGACAGATGGTGGGCATGGATCTGGGCATCACCCTGCTGCCCCAGCTTGCCGCCGAAAACGCGCCGCGCGGGGAAAAACGCCTACTCGCCCTGCGCCCGTTCGCACCCCCTGCGCCCACACGCACCATCGGCCTGGTATGGCGCCGACGCAGTCCGCGGAGCGAGACGCTGCAGCGCCTGGCGCAGACGCTGCAGGCCGAACTGCCCAAAGGAGTGGCACCGGCCGGCGCCGTGCGGCGCGGTGCCTGAGGCACCGCCACCGCCCTACTCAGGCCGCCGCTTCGCGCATCATGAGCGCGTACTGCACCTTCATGGTAAGCGCCGCTCCCAGGATGATGCAGGCCAGCACCAGGAAAGACATCACCGACAAGGTCGACACGCCGGTGATGCCTTGGCCTATGGTGCAGCCCAGGCCGGTGACGCCGCCGAAGCCCATGAGCACGCCGCCGACGATGTGGCGCAGCATGTCCTGCGGAGAGTTGAACGACTCCCAGCGGAAGCCCTTGTGCGTGAGCGCATAGAGGAACGAGCCCGCCACGACGCCGAACACCGCGGCCACGCCGAAGGTGACGATGGTCGAACTGTCCGTCCAGTAGGACCACAAATCCATGGTGTAGCCGATGGGCGCGACGAAGCTCATCGATTCCGCCAAATGGGAATTGGTGCCGCGATAGATGGTTTCCAGCGTGTCCGGATCCTCGCCGTAGCCGATCTTGCTGGTGACGTACCAGCCGGCGATCACGATAAGCCCCACCGCCAGACCGGCGAGGATATTGTCGCGGCTGGTACGGAAATCACGGCTGGCGAAGACAAACGCCAGAATCACGGCAGCCAGGCCCAGGGCCAGGCCCAGCGTCGCTTCGCGGCCGGCCATGTGAAAGATCTGCGGCAGCGTCTGCAGGGTGTTGAGTTGCAGGGACACCGCGGGAGCCTGCAAATAATTCACGCGGAACAGGCCGAAAATCCCGTGCAGGGTAACCAGCGCCGAGTAACCTAAAAAGAGGAACACGACGATGGACTTGAGATTGCCGCCCCCTGCGCGCACCAGCGTGCGCTGGCCGCAGCCGCCGGCCAGGGTCATGCCGATGCCGAAAGTGAGCCCGCCGACGATGCCAGCCAGCCAGTTGACGGTGGAGGACGTGTATATGGTCTTGGCGATGTTCAGATCGCCCGCATAGGCCAGAACGTTGGTGCCTATGATGGCCACCGCGATGGCCAGCAGCCATGCCCGCATGCGTCCCCAGTCGCCCATGTTGACGACGTCCGACACCGCGCCCATGGTGCAGAATTGCGTCTTGTTGCCTATATAGCCGAATAGCCCGCCCAGGCCGAACGCCAGCCAGGCGATCTCTCTTTCCACCGTCATCATCCGTCCTCCGAATATATTATTGAGCAGGCCGTAAGCCCGAGGGGCCGCGCGCAAATCTGGCGCGATGTCTTAACGACCCCTGAACGCTTTATGCCATGAGACCCGCCTGGCGGGCAATCGCGGCGGGATGGTATTTTCGTCAGGTCAGATATTGATCCGGAACGGAGGGGTTTGAACAGAACGGAAAGTGGCGAATTTTTCTGGCGGGCTAAAAAACCGCATTGCCATTCGGATCAATAACAATCGAGCCCCGGCGGATTATTGATGGGAAATTCAAGTCTTGAATTTCCCATCAATAATGCGTGGGATCGGCCATGCCCGCGGCGCGGAAGCCTTCGGCGCGCAGCCGGCAGGCGTCGCAGCGGCCGCAGGCGCGCCCGGCCGCGTCGGCCTGATAACATGAAACGGTGAGGCCGTAGTCCACCCCCAAGGCCACGCCGCGGCGGATGATGTCCGCCTTGGACCAGTGGATGAGGGGCGCGTGGATGCGCAGGGTTTCGCCCTCCACGCCCACGCGGGTGGCGAGATTGGCGAGGCGCTCGAACGCCTCGATGAACTCGGGCCGGCAGTCGGGATAACCTGAGTAATCCACGGCATTGACGCCGATGAATATATCCAGCGCCCCCAGCACCTCGGCCCAGGCCAGGCCATAGGCGAGCATGACGGTATTGCGCGCCGGCACATAGGTCACCGGGATGCCCTCAGTAGGCAGGACGGGCACGGGAATGGACGGGTCGGTAAGCGCCGAGCCCCCGAGTTGCCCCAGGTCCAGCCGCACGATGCGGTGCTCGCGCGCGCCCAGCGCGGCGGCGACGCGGCGGGATGCATCGAGCTCGGCGCGATGACGCTGGCCGTAATCGAAGCTCAAGGCGTAACACTCATAGCCGTCATGCCGCGCCAAGGCCAGCACGGTGGCGGAATCGAGCCCGCCCGAGAGCAGCACCACGGCCTTCCTCATCGTCCGCGCTCCTCGCCCCAGAGCGCTTTGTGCAACTGGATTTGCAGGCGGGCAGGCAGGCGGTCTTCCAGCATCCAGTCCGCCAGTTGGCGCGCCTGCAATTCCCCATACACCGGCGAGAACAGCACCGGGCAGCGCTCGGCCAAGCCATGTTCGCGCATGACCTGTTTGGCCCATTCATAGTCTTCACGCCCGGCCAGGACGAACTTCACTTCGTCGCGTGCCGTGAGCGCAGCCAGGTTTTCCCAGCGGTTGCGCTGCGCCTCGCCCGAGCCCGGCGGCTTGATGTCCAGGATGCGGCACACGCGCGGATCCACTTCGGCGATGTCGAGCGCGCCGCCGGTTTCCAGCGAGACGTCATAGCCGGCGTCGCACAAGGCCGCGAGCAGGTTGCCGCAATGCTTTTGCGCCAGCGGTTCCCCGCCGGTGACGGTGACATGGCGCGGATGCCAGGCGGCCACGCGGTACAGGATGTCTGCAAGGTCCAAAATCTCGCCACCCTGGAAGCTGTAGGGGGTGTCACACCAGCGGCAGCGCAAGGGGCAGCCGGCCAGGCGCACGAACACGGTAGGCAGGCCGACCCGGCTGGTTTCCCCCTGCAGGGAGAAAAAGATTTCGGTCACGCGCAGCGTGGCGGGCGCCATCACACCGGCCTGCCTTACTGGAGCAGTTCCAGGCGCTTGCGGGCGATGCCGGCTGCGGTGGAATGAGGGTATTGCTTGACCAACTCCCTGAGCGTGGTCTTGGCGGAGGTCAATTGGTTCAGTTCGACTTCGCAACTGGCGATGGTGAGCAAGGCATCCGGTGCCTTGGGCGTTTTCGGGTGGCCCTGGAGCAGGCGGCGCATTTCGGCAATGGACGTCTTGTAGTCCTTAAGCAGATAAAGGCTATAGCCTACCCAGAATTGGGCGTTGGCAGCCAAACTGCTGGCCGGAAAGTTCTTCTGGAAGGCCCTGAAATCGTCCGCGGCACCACGATAGTCACCCTTTTTGAAGCGGGCCAGCGCCGCCTCGTAGGCCTGGGTTTCGCTGACCGCCTTGGGCGCGACAGCCGGGCCGCCGGCCGCGGCTGCTGCGGCATTGGCCGCGGGCGGCGCGGAGGCGGCGCCCGCGGGCGGGGCAGGCTCCGTGCCGCCCTCTTGGGTCTTGAGCTTTTCCAAAGCCAGCGCCTGGGCCGTAATGCGCTGATCCAGGTTCTGGTAAAGATCGAGCTGGCGGCGATCCAACTGGTCGAGCTGATGGCCCTGCACCTCGCTCATGCCGTTGAGCTTGGCCACCTGGTCTTTGAGGCTCTGGATGTCGTTGTAGAGGGTCAGCAGGCCTTGGCCCTGCATCACCGCCTCGATGCGCGCGAGGCGCACCTGCAAATCCTGCACCTGGCTCTGCAATTGCTGGATTTGGGCCTGGGTTTCCCGATCTGCATGTGCGCTGAAGGGGAACAACCCCGCCACCATCACCACCGCGCAGGCGCGCGGCGGGAAGGTGCGGGCTTGCCAGGATTTCAACAGGGTGCGAAGGCGTGCGAAATGCGAATCGACGGCTGTCTTGCCCACCTTCCCCCCTTTGGTTGCGGCCTTACTGCAAATGTTCGGTGTACCCAGACTGATCGGAGTAGACGATATCGGCACGGCGGTTTTCCGCGTAGTCCTTTTCCGAATCGCCCAAGGCGCGCGGCTTTTCCTTGCCGAAGCTGATGGCCTCCAAGCGCGAGCCCGGCACGCCCATCAGTTCCATCACCTTGACCACCGCCTCGGCCCGGCGTTGTCCGAGGGCCAAATTATACTCCCGGCTGCCGCGCGCGTCGGTATTGCCCTGCACCACCACCTTGAGGTCCGGGTGCGACAGCATGAAGTTGGAATTGGCCTGCAGCATGGGCCGGTATTTGTCCTGGACGTTATAGCGGTCGAAGGCGAAATACACGGAAGGATGATAGAGCGGGCTGCTGGGATTCATGCGCTCGTCGGCGTAGCTGGGTGCCTGGGTTCCAGTCACGCCCTGGCCGGTCACGCCGCTGGTCGCGGGGCCGCTGGGCGCTGTCTTGGCGGGAGTCGCCGGCTGCACTTCTGCCTTGGGCGTGCCGGTGCTGCTGCATGCCGAAAGGCCCAAAGTCAGGGCAGCGGCAATCATGGTGGGGAGGATGAGCCGATTCACGATGGAGTCTCCTGGTTAGGCTGAACGGTGGAATTAAAATCTGCTTACCATGGGAACGAGCGCCGGGAACCGCGCTCAAGCCCGCGGCTTGGGACAGGTGCGACGGGCAAAAAGTTCACCCCGGCAAATCATTTTCACAAAGGCCCCCAGGCCGGCTCGCGCGCATCCGCGGCAGGGTCGGAGAGGGTGGAGCGCGTGCGGCCGTCGAGCGTCACGGTGCTCAGGATACCGCGGCCGCCGACCTTGGTGGCGTAAATGACCATCTGGCCATTGGGCGCGAAATGCGGCGACTCGTCGTGCCCGCCCTGGGTCAGGATGCGCACCTGGCCGTTCGTCAAGTCCAGCAGGGCGATATTGAAATCCCCGTTCAGGCGCGTGACATAGGCCAGATATTTGCCATCCGGGCTGACGCTGGGCGACACGTTGTAGCCGCCCTGGAAGGTAACCCGGCTGGCCGGCCCTCCGGCCGCCGGCATGCGATAGATCTGCGGGCTGCCGCCACGGTCGGACGTGAAGTAGATCCAGCGCCCGTCGCTGGAATAATCCGCCTCGGTGTCTATGCCGTCGCTGTGGCTGAGCCGGGTCGGATCGCTGCCGTGCACACCCACGGAATAAATCTGCGAATTGCCGTTCAGGGTCAAGGTCACCGCCAGACGCTGTCCGTCGGGCGCCCAGGCGGGCGAGGAATTGGAACCCTTGAAATTGGCCACCACCCAGCGCTGCCCGGTGCGCAAATCCTGGGCGAACACCACCGGCTTGTTGGTTTCGAAGGACACGTAGGCGATGCGATGGCCGCCGGGCGAAAAGGCCGGCGAGATGATGGGCGCGCGGGAGTGCAGCACGGTCTGCGGGTTGGCGCCGTCCGCGTCGGCCACTCGCAGCTCGTAGAACTGGCCCTGCTTCTGGATGTAGGCGATGCGGGTGGCGAAAATGCCCGGTATGCCGGTCATCTTCTGGTAGATGAGGTCGGCGATCTTGTGTGCCGTGGCGCGCCATTGGCGCGTGTCGATGTTGAAGGTATAGCCGAGAAGCTGGCTTTGGCTGCCCACGTCGAGCAGGCGGAACGCTACGTTGTAGCGGCCGTCGGGCTGCAGGGCGGTGCTCCCCACCACCAGCACCTGGGCGCCGCGCCCAAGCCAAGGCGCGTAATCCGCCTGGTTGACGCTGGCCGCCACGGGGATGCCGCCAGTGTCCACCAGCTTGAACTGCCCCGTGCGCAGCAAGTCGTCGCTGATGATGTCGGTGAGCGGCGGCGCGGGCGTGGCGCCCTGGGCCGCGAAAGCCGGCAGGGCGATGGGAATACGGCTGGCGCCTCCGCCGGTGACCTGTATCTGCAGCGCGGCGCGCGCGGCGCTTGCGCAGGCGAAGAGGCCCAGGCAGAAGAGTAACCACAGCAATGCACGCTCGAACGATTTCACGGCGTCTCCTTGCAAGCAAGTTTTTGAGTCTAACATCCGCCCCGACAACCCGGCGGGGCCGGAGTTCAGGGCGATGGGCAGGCCAACTGCTCCTTGGGGCAGAAAGAAAATTCCATGGTGGGCTGGAATTGGTTCGCCACGCGCGGATCATCAGGCAACGGCAGCGGCGAGGCGGCTTGGATGGCCCAGCGCACCGCCTGGTCGTAGACCGGATTGCCGCTGGAGCGTTGCAACACCACCGCAGTCACGTCGCCGGTCGGCAGTACGCTGACCCGAAATACCGCTTGCGGATTACCCTTGATGTCCGGCGGGATGCGTACGAAGCCGCGCACCTTTTGCGCGATGATCTCCTTGTATTTGCCCACCAAGGCATTCAGCCGTCCGGCCGCGAGCGCCGCGGCCTGCTGCTCGCGCAGCGTGTGCAGATCGCGGTTGAGCGAACTGTCCACCATGCTGTTCTGCTGTTGCTGCAACGCCTGCAGTTCCTTCAATTGGCGTTCGCGCCGCTGTTTTTGCAATGCCAGCTTTTCCTGCGCCGCCTGCTGCGCCATGAGCCGCGCCTGCTCGCGCTGATCCTGCAGGAGCTGCTGGCGCAAGGCCTCCCGGCGCTTCTTGTCCAGGCCGATGTCTGGTTGCTTGAGGGTGGGAACGGCCGGATGCGTTTCCGGTACCGGCTTGAGCTTGGGTTCGGGCTGCGGTTCTGGTGCCGGTTGCGGCTTGGGTATGGGCTGAGGTTTGGGCTGGAGTTTAGGCGCCGGTTCCGGCGGACGCGGCGTAGGCAAAACGGCCTTGGGCTCGGGATGGCGCACCGGTCTCGCCGCCGGCAGCGAGTTCCAGATCTGTGCTTGTATCGGCGCGCTGTTGTCCTCCACATGCCAGGACAGGCCGAACACCAGCAGCAGGAAGAACAGCAGGTGCACGACGAAGGCGAGCAGCCCGGATTTCCATTCCGGCCCGCGCCAGTCGAGCGCCGGGTTCATCGCCCCACGGGCCGCGCCAGGAGACCGATGCGGCTGACTTGCGCCTCTTGCAGGGCCGTCATCACGTCCATGACCTTTTCATAACGCACGTTTTTGTCGGCCGCGATGACCACCGGCTGGTCCGGATGGCCGGCCAGTATCTTGGTCACGGTGCGCGCCAGCGTGTCGCGGCTGGCAGGGTATTCGATGCCCCCCATGGCGCGGTCACGCAGCGTGATGGAGCCGTTCTCGCGCAGGATCACTTCCAGCGGGCGGGAGGGCGACTTGGAGGTCTTGCCCACGCTGGGCAGGGCCACCTGGCCGGGATTGATGAAAGGCGCGGTGATCATGAACACCACCAACAGCACCAGCATCACATCGATGAGCGGCACGACGTTGATCTGGCTGATGGTTTTGCGCGGCCGTGCCATCGTAGCCCTCAGGCAGCGCGCGCCGCCTGCCGTTGCAGAATGTTGGAAAACTCTTCCATGAAGCTTTCCATGCGGGTGGTCAGGCGATCGATGTCGTGAGTATAGCGGTTATAGGCAACCACCGCGGGTATGGCGGCAAACAGGCCCATGGCGGTAGCCACCAGCGCTTCGGCGATGCCCGGCGCCACCTGCGCGAGGGTCGCCTGGGCCACGGTGGACAGGCCGTGGAAGGCCAGCATGATGCCCCACACCGTACCGAACAGTCCGACATAGGGCGACACCGAACCCACCGTGGCCAGGAAAGGCAGATGCGCCTCCAGGCCATCCATCTCGCGCTGGAAGGCCGCGCGCATGGCGCGCCGCGCGCCCTCCAGGACGGCCTGGTTGCCTACGCCGGGCTGGCGGTTGAGCTTGAGGAACTCGCCGAAGCCGGCCTCGAAAATGCGCTCCATTTCACCCGCACCCTGCTTGCCGACTTTCTGATAGAGATGTTGCAGGTCCGCACCCGCCCAGAATTCCCGCTCGAAATGATCGGTCATTTTGATGGCGCGCTTCAAGGCGAACATCTTGAGAAAGATGTACCACCAGGACATGAACGAGGCCGCTAGCAGCAGCGCCAGCACCAGCTTGACCGGCAGGCTGGCATGGACGACGAGTTGCAGGATGGACAGATCGGGCGTGAGGGCAGGGGTCACGGTGGGGAATCGGACAGGGACAGACTCAGTTCGAAAGGAATTCTAACGGGTTTGAAGCGTTCTGCGTGAACGCAGGCCAAGGTCACGGAAGCGCGCACGAGTGCCGCACCGCACCGCTTTACCGCCTGCGCTACGACCAGACTGGCGTGCCCCAGTTCCGTGAGCGTGCAGCATACATCGAGCTGGTCGTTGTAGCGGGCCGGGCCCAGGTAATCGATTTCCGCCCGCCGCACCACGAACACCACGCCCCGCTCCTGCCGCAGCCGGTCCTGCTCCCAGCCCCGGCTGCGCAGCCATTCGGAGCGCGCACGTTCGAGAAATTTGAGATAGTTGGCGTAATACACCACGCCGCCCGCGTCCGTGTCCTCCCAATACACCCGCACCGGCCAGACGAAGGGCACCGCCCTCATAAGGAATCTTCGAAGAGGGTGCTGCTGGCCGAAACATTGGGCGTCGCCAGGCCCAGGTGGCGATAGGCCAGCGGCGTCGCCAGCCGCCCGCGCGGCGTGCGCTGCAGATAGCCCTGCTGGATCAAATAAGGCTCCAGCACGTCCTCAATGGTATCGGCCTCCTCGCCGATAGCGGCGGCCAGGTTATCCAGCCCCACCGGCCCGCCGGTGAATTTGTGGATGATGGCCTCCAGCAGCTTGCGGTCCATCAGGTCCAGGCCGGCACGATCGACATCCAGCATGGACAGCGCGGCATCGGCAACCGCCACCGAGGTGCGTCCGCCGGCGCGCACATCGGCGTAATCCCGCACCCGGCGCAGCAGGCGGTTGGCGATGCGCGGCGTGCCGCGCGCACGGCGCGCGATCTCCAGAGCGCCCGCCTCATCCAACTCCATGGTCAGTAGGCCGGCCGAGCGCCCGACAATGGTCGCCAGATCCTCGGCCGCATAGAACTCCAGACGCGCGACGATGCCGAAGCGGTCGCGCAGGGGATTGGTGAGCATGCCCGCGCGCGTGGTGGCGCCCACCAGCGTGAAGGGCGGCAGGTCCAGCTTGACCGAACGCGCAGCCGGCCCCTCGCCGATCATGATGTCGATCTGGAAATCTTCCAGCGCCGGGTAAAGAACTTCCTCGACGACGGGCGACAGCCGGTGGATTTCGTCGATGAACAATACGTCGCGCGGCTCCAGGTTGGTGAGCAGCGCGGCCAAGTCGCCGGCGCGCTCCAGCACCGGGCCGGAGGTCTGACGCAGATTCACCCCCATCTCGCGCGCGATGATGTGCGCGAGCGTGGTCTTGCCCAGACCCGGCGGGCCGAACAGCAATACGTGATCCAGGGCCTCAGCACGCTTTCTTGCCGCATGGATGAAGATGTCCAACTGCTCGCGGGCCTTGGCCTGGCCGATGTAGTCGGCCAGCCGCTTGGGACGCAGCGCACGCTCGAACTGCTCTTCCTGGGAAGACAGCGCACTCGGGGCGATCAGGCGGTCGGCTTCGATCATGGCGCGAATATACACCGCAGGCGCTTCGCGCGCATATGGTTTCACCCCTGCCGCAGGTTTGACGCATATGGGCGGTAGAATCTGACCCCATGCGTTCGTCAAGGACTTTCCAACGATGAATTACCCCCAGGAAATCTTCAAGGCCTACGACATCCGCGGCATCGTCGGCAAGACCTTCACCGCGGAGATCGTCGAGGCCATCGGCCACGCCATTGGCAGCGAGGCGCGTGCGCGTGCGCAAAAGGCCATCTGCATCGGGCGCGACGGCCGCCTCTCGGGCCCGGAGCTGGCGGCGGCCCTGGCGCGCGGCATCCAGAAAGCCGGCATCGACGTCATCGATCTGGGCATGGTGGCAACCCCCATGACCTACTTTGCCGCCTACGAATTGGGCACGAATTCCGCCGTCATGGTCACCGGCTCGCACAACCCACCCGACTACAACGGCCTGAAAATGGTGCTGGGCGGCGAAACCCTGGCGGGGGAAACCATCCAGAAGCTGCGCGAGCGCCTGGAAAAGGGTGATCTCGCCAGCGGCAGCGGAAGCTACCGCAGCCATGACATCGCGCCGGCCTATCTCGCCCGCATCGCCGGCGACCTCAAGCTGGCCCGTCCCATGAACATCGTCATCGATTGCGGCAACGGCGTGCCCGGCGCCTATGCCCCCGCGCTGTACCGCAGCCTGGGCTGCACGGTGGAAGAAATGTACTGCGAAGTCGACGGCAACTTTCCCAACCACCACCCCGACCCTTCCCAGCCCAAGAATCTGCAGGACATCATCCGGCGCCTCAAGACCAGCGATGCGGAAATCGGCCTCGCCTTCGACGGCGACGGCGACCGCCTGGGCGTGGTCACCAAGGACGGCAGCATCATCTTCCCCGACCGCCAGCTCATGCTCTTCGCCGACGACGTGTTGAGCCGCAACCCCGGCGCCGAAATCATTTTCGACGTCAAATCCACGCGCAAGCTGTTCGACTGGATCCGCGAGCGCGGCGGCAAGCCTACGCTGTGGAAGACCGGCCACTCCTTCATCAAGGCCAAGATGAAGGAAACCGGCGCCCTGTTGGCCGGGGAAATGTCCGGCCACATTTTTTTCAAGGAACGCTGGTACGGCTTCGACGATGGCCTCTACGCCGGGGCGCGCTTGCTGGAATACCTCTCCAAACAAGCGGACATCAACGCCACCCTGCACGGCCTGCCCGACACCGTGAACACCCCGGAGCTCAACATCAAGATGGCCGAGGGCGAGCATTACGCGCTCATGGACAAACTCAAGGCCACGGCCCGCTTCCCCGGCGCCCAGGAGATCATCACACTCGACGGGCTGCGCGTCGAATACACCGACGGCTTCGGCCTCGCGCGTCCCTCCAACACCACCCCGGTGATCGTGCTGCGCTTCGAGGCCGACAACCAGGCCGCCCTGGAGCGCATCCAGGCCGACTTCCGTCGGGTCATCCACGAGGGTGCTCCCGGGCTGGCGCTGCCCTTCTGAGGCACCGCGCCCGCCAGCCTCACTTGGCCATGGCTTTGCGATAGGTGGCGAGGATGCGGGGAATTACCCGGTCGACATGATAATTGTCGCGGTATCGGGCCAAAGCCTGATCCGCGAGCTTCTGCATCAGCCGCCGATCGGTATTCGCAAAAATCATTTTGCTTGCCAACTGATCGGCATCTCCGACGTCGAACAAGAGACTGACGCTTTCATCGAGGAACTGTGACGGCCCTTCGCTGCGGGAACTGATGATCGCCTTGCCGCGGGCCATGGCCTCGAGCACCACGATGCCGAAAGGCTCGCTGCGCGACGGCAGGACGAATACGTCATGTTCGTCCAGCAAGGACTCCACCTGGTCGGTCCAACCCCTGAGCTCGCAGGCGCTCCCCAGCCCCAGCCTTTTGATCAGCATTTCCAGATTACTGCGCTCCTCCCCGTCGCCAGCCAGCGTCAACGTGAGCTCAGGCGCCGCCGCCTTGGCTTTGGAAAAAGCGTCCAGGAGCAAATCAAAACCTTTTTTGCGCACAAACCGCCCGTAAGCAAGCAGCTTCAACGGTCCCGAGTCCGATATGGCGGCTGCATGCGGCGCAAAGCGCGAGAAGTTGGCAATGACGTCTACCCGGCCGGCCAGGGTCGGAACGGCAGCGAGGATAGCCGTTTTGTGATCCTCGGTAAGCGCAATCAGGCGATCCACGCCGATGTATTTTTTTATCCCGTTATAGTTGTGCAGGGTGGCCACCAAGGGTAGGCCCATCTTTTTTATGCGGCTGGCCGCCAATTCCATGCCACGCCGCAGGTGGACGTGGACTACATCGGGCTGGAAGTCTTCCAGCGCACGGGCGAGCGCCGAGCGCGCGTAAGGATCCCAGGTCGCAAAAAAGCGCAAGGGAAAAATCCGTATGCCGTGCTGACGCAATGTTTCGCGCTTAATGAAGTCCGGATGGGTGATCGCCAGAACTTCATTGCCCGCCTGAGCCAACCCCAGACACGTATCGACAAAGGCACGTTCCGCCCCGCCGAACCCCTTGGTGAGCATGATCTGCGCTATCTTCAATTCAGCCCCTCAGCAGGCCCGCCCAAAGCAAAGGTAGACTGGGGTTACTTCACGCAATCGACGTAATAGCGTGGACGTCCCGCCACCATTTCCTTCACCAGGCCGTGGATGTCGGTCTCGAAGCCGGGGAATTTTTCATTGAACTCGCGCGCGAACTGCAGATAGCGCACGATGGTGGCGTTGAAGCGCTCGCCGGGAATCAGCAAGGGGATGCCTGGCGGATAGGGGGTGAGCAGCACCGAGGTGATGCGGCCCTCCAGATGATCGAGCTCGACGCGCTCGATCTCTTTATGCGCCATCCTGGCGAAGGCATCCGCAGGCTTCATGGCCGGCACCATGTCGGAAAGATACATTTCCGTCGTCAGGCGCGCCACGTCATTGCTCTTGTAAATGCCGTGGATCTGCGCGCAGAGATCCTTCAGGCCGACGCGCTCGTAGCGAGGCTGCTTGGCGACGAACTCGGGCAGGATACGCCAGAGCGGCTGGTTGCGGTCGTAATCGTCCTTGAACTGCTGCAGGGCCGTCACCAGGGTGTTCCAGCGGCCTTTGGTGATGCCGATGGTGAACATGATGAAGAAGGAATAAAGCCCTGTTTTCTCCACCACCACGCCGTGCTCGGCGAGATACTTGGTAACGATGGCCGCCGGAATGCCCCAATCGGCAAAGTCTCCCTCCAGATCCAGTCCCGGCGTGATGACCGTGGCCTTGATGGGATCCAGCATGTTGAAGCCTTCAGCCAGGTCGCCGAAGCCATGCCAACGGTCCTTAGCGTGGATCATCCAGTCGTCGCGAGTGCCTATGCCCTCTTCCGCCAGATAATCAGGGCCCCACACCTTGAACCACCAATCGGCGCCCCATTCCTCGTCCACCTTGCGCATGGCGCGGCGGAAATCCAGAGCCTCACGAAGAGATTCGTCCACCAGGGCCGTGCCGCCAGGCGGCTCCATCATGGCCGCCGCCACGTCGCAGGAGGCGATGATGGCGTACTGCGGGCTGGTCGAGGTGTGCATCAGGTAGGCTTCGTTGAACACCGTCTGATCCAGTTGCCGCGCCACAGAATCCTGCACCAGGATCTGCGAGGCCTGCGACAGCCCCGCCAGCAGCTTGTGGGTGGACTGGGTGGAGAAGACCAGGGAATTTTCGCAGCGCGGACGTCCCTCGCCGATGGCGTGGTAATCGCCGTAGAAATCGTGGAACGCGGCGTGCGGCAACCATGCCTCGTCGAAGTGCAGCGCATCGATCTCGCCGTCCAGCAGGGCCTTGATCTCCTCGACATTGTAGAGCACCCCGTCGTAGGTGGACTGGGTGATGGTGAGGATGCGCGGCTGCTTGTTCGGCACGGTGCTGGCGAAGGGGTGCGCCGCGATCTTCTTGCGGATGTTCTCGGGGCGGAATTCATCGAGAGGAATCGGGCCGATGATGCCGTAATGGTTGCGCGTGGGCGTGAGGAAAACGGGGATCGCACCCGTCATGACGATGGCGTGCAATATGGATTTGTGGCAGTTGCGGTCCACCAC
This sequence comes from Pseudomonadota bacterium, assembly GCA_021849595.1. Taxonomy (GTDB): domain Bacteria; phylum Pseudomonadota; class Gammaproteobacteria; order Burkholderiales; family Thiobacillaceae; genus JAJXXS01. The sequence continues at coordinate 26,995 of JAJZSR010000014.1, forward strand.
CACGATGTCGCCCGGCGCCACGGTGGAATGCCATACCATCTTGTTCGAGGTCGAGGTGCCGTTGGTGACGAAGAACAGGTGGTCGGCATGGAAGATGCGCGCGGCGTTGCGCTCCGAGGCGGCAACCGGCCCGGTGTGGTCCAGCAGTTGCCCGAGTTCGTCCACGGCATTGCAGACATCGGCACGCAGGAGATTCTCGCCGAAGAACTGGTGAAACATCTGCCCGACCGGGCTTTTGAGGAAAGCCACGCCGCCGGAATGGCCCGGGCAATGCCAGGAATAGGAGCCGTCCGCGGCGTAGCCGGTGAGGGCTCGGAAGAAAGGCGGCGCCAGGCCGTCCAGGTAAGCGCGCGCCTCGCGCATGATATGGCGCGCGACGAACTCCGGCGTGTCCTCAAACATATGGATGAAGCCGTGCAGCTCCTTGAGCACGTCATTGGGAATGTGCCGCGAGGTGCGCGTCTCGCCATAGAGAAAGATGGGAATGTCGCTGTTGCGGAAGCGGATCTCCGTAACGAAGGCCCGCAGCGCCGCGATGGCCTTGTCCGCCGCCTCGGGGGAGGAAAACTCCTCGTCGTCGATGGACAGGATGAAGGCCGAGCCGCGGCTTTGCTGCTGCGCGAAGGAAGTCAGATCGCCGTAGCTGGTCACCCCCAGCACCTCGCCGCCTTCTTTTTCTATGGCCTGGGCCAGGGCGCGGATGCCCAGGCCGCTGGCGTTTTCCGAGCGGAAATCCTCGTCGATGATGATGACCGGAAAGTGGAACAGCATGGCCGGGTGCTCCGGGCGGGGTATGGAAGGCCGGATTATAAGACTGCGGATTGCCGAAAAAATTAAATTTTTGGCAGGGTGACGCCGTGCTGCCCCTGGTACTTGCCGCCGCGGTCCTTGTAGGACGTTTCGCAGATCTCGTCCGACTCGAAAAAGACCACCTGAGCAACACCTTCGTTGGCGTAGATGCGAGCCGGCAGAGGCGTAGTGTTGGAGAATTCCAGGGTCACATAGCCCTCCCATTCCGGCTCGAAGGGTGTGACGTTGACGATGATGCCGCAGCGCGCGTAGGTGCTCTTGCCCAGGCAGATGGTCAGCACGTTGCGGGGAATGCGGAAATATTCCACCGTGCGCGCGAGCGCGAAGGAATTGGGCGGGATGATGCAGGATTCCCCGTGCATTTCGACAAAGGAATCCGGGTCGAAATGCTTCGGATCGACGATGGTGGAATTGATGTTGGTGAAGACCCGAAATTCGCTGGCGCAGCGGATGTCGTAGCCATAGCTACTGGTACCGTAAGACACGATCTTTCTGCCCTCCACCTCGCGCACGAGGCCGGGCTCGAAGGGCTCGATCATGCCGTGGGATTCCGCCATGCGGCGGATCCACTTGTCGGATTTGATGGACATTGCGAGTTGGCAGCGATCAGTAGGCAGCGGTCAGCATTATAAGCCCTGCGCGCCTGCCTACTGCCTACTGCCTACTGCCTACTGCCTACTGCCTACTGCCTACTGCCTACTGCCTACTGCCTACTGCCTACTGCCTACTGCCTACTGCCTACTGCCTACTGCCTACTGCCTACTGCCTACTGCCTAC
>JAJZSR010000153.1 GCA_021849595.1 Pseudomonadota bacterium
CGACGGCGATCAGCAAAGGGAAAATCAGGATGCGGGGTTTCATTCGCCGAAACTCAGGGTTTGGATTTGGTTAAGCGGCAGATAGACCAGGCGCACCACGCCCGGGCCGATGGCTTCCACCTTATAGCGGCCGTCCACGGTGTCGCCGGCCTTGATAATGAGATTGCGCGGGCCGTCGCTCACGAACACCGCGGTCTGGCCCCCCTCCTCCCACAGCCCCAGAAAACGGAACGGCAGGGGCGGCGCCTGCGGGGGCGGCGGCGGCACGGGTTTGGGCGGGGGGGGCGGGATGTACCAGGTCTGGCTGGGGAAGAGATCGCGTGTGGCCTCAGCGAAGCGCGCCTGCAGTGCCCCGCGCGCGGCAGGCAGCGATGCGCTCTTGGCCACAACGGCGCTCACAGGGTGGCGAGGGCGGACCACCACCTGCACCGTGTCGCCTTCGTTGCCTCGGTTCACCCCGTAGACGGCGGCCAATGTTGCAGCCAGCGCGCCGAAGAGCAGCAGGCGGCGCAGGGCAAGCTTCACGAGGGCACCTTGAGAAACAATGCCAGGTGCACGTCTGCCGTGATGTCGGTCGTGGCGATGTCGGGCCGACGCAGCACCAAGGATTCGATGGCCAGGCCCGGGCCGGCGGCCACGATGGCGGCGAGAAACGCGCGCACGGCGGTGTCGCTCCCCGTGAGCGGCAATGTGATGGTGAGCACGGCGATGCGGCCGTGGCGCTCGCGCGTGACGCGATAGGCGCCTTGATCGAGCTCTAGGCCGGCGTCATGGGCGGCACGAAAGAGATCGCCTAGCACTCGCACTTCGTCCCGCTCGGCCATGAGGCCGGCCAAGGGTGAAGGCGGCGGCGCGGGCGGCGACAAAGCTTGGGACGTTGATACAGTTTCCAATCGCGCCAACTGCGCCTGCTGCTGGGGCAGTACGAGGGCCGGCAAGGCCAGCGCCGCCGCCAACAAAGCCAAACCCAGCAATCCCGGCCAGCCCAGGCGGGAGAGCCAGAAGGCGTAGCGCCGCCACGCGGGAGGGCTCATGGCCATCCCCCTTCCAACTGGAACTTCACCGGATGCTCGGCCACGTCCTGCCGAATTTCGTGGCGCACCAGGCGCAGCGGCCGCAATGGCCCCGCCTCCTGCAAGGCCTGCAGGTAGGCGAGCATGGCCCGGGGCGTGCGCGCTTCGGCCTGCAGTACCACGCGGCTGCGCTCAGGATAGGCGGCAATCGAAAGCAAGGCGATGTCTTTGTGAGGCACCGATTCCAAGGCATGAAACAGCCCCGGCCAGTCTCGTCCCAGCAAGGCCTGGGCGCGTGCCAGTTCCTGACTGTCTTCGGCATCCAGCAGCGGTGCAGGCTTGGGGCGTGGAACAGCAAGGGCGGTACTCACCTGCGCCTGGCGCTGGGCGATGGCCGCGCGCAACTCGCGGTATTGCAACAGCCCGGCGGCAAGCGCCAGGCTGCCGCCTGCCAGCAGCAGCCAGGCCGCCAGCGGCGGACGCAGGCGGTGGGCGAAGTCGTAATGGCAAGCGAGCATGGCCATGTCAGGCCGGCATGACCATGGCCGGGCCATGGCTCCATCCCTGCGGCAGGGCAAGACCGGGGGTCAGACCCTGCACGCGCACCGGCCCCCAGGGCGTACCGGGACAGGCATCCAAGAGTTCCATGCGCTGGCGCAGGGTGGCCACAGCATCCTCGGCAGCCCGCAGTTGGGTGAACAGGCGCCAGCGGCCTTTGCACCGCGCCAGCACGGTGTGGTGCTCGCCCTCGGCCTGCACCACGCAAGCGGAAGGTGCCAGGCGCACAGCGGCAAACCAGGGGGTGACCCGAGCCAGGCGCAGGCGCGGGCCTAAGCGTTGCCTGAGCTCGGTGAGGCGCGCGGCCGGGAAGGCGCACACTGCGAGCGGCTCGCCCGGCGGACGCGGCTGCCAGCGCAGTTGCCAGGCGCCGAAATCCTCTTCGAAGGTGGCTTCCAGGCCGTGGCGCAGAAAGCCTTCGATTTCCTTGGTGCGCAGCCCGGCGGGTTGCGGCGCGGAGAGGTGCAGGCGGAAGAAGCGGTTGGAGAGCGTGAGCGCCACCCGGCCGCGCTTCCCCTGGAGCGCCGCTTCCAGCGCTTCCAGGGCGCCCTCCCAATCAGCGTGCGCGCTGCGCTTGGGCTCGGCGCGGCCTAAGCGTGCCGTGCCCGGGGCGAGCGTCACGGCCAGGGCTTCAGGCCACAAAGGTGACACGGTTGATTTCCTCCAGGGTGGTGCGCCCGGCCTTGACGAATTCAATCGCCGCCGCACGCAGGCTGTGCGTGCCCCCGTGCCGGGCCTCTTCCTTGATGCGGCTCATGGGCTCGCGCGCCACGATCATCTCGCGCAGCCCGTCGTTCATCACCAGCATCTCCGCCACCGCCTGGCGTCCCTTGTAGCCGGTACCGCGGCAATGAGCGCAGCCGCGCCCGGCGCGGAAGCGAAAGCCGGTACTGTCCGTAATGCCCGAGGCGGCCATGAGTTCGGGTGCGGGAACCTCATCGACGCTGCAATAGCTGCAGTTCATGCGCACCAGACGCTGAGCCAGAATGCCGTTCAGGGCATACACCAGGTTGTAGGGGTCCACGCCCAGCTGCAGGAAGCGCCCGAGCACGTCGAAGACGTTGTTGGCGTGCACGGTGGTCAGCACGAGATGGCCGGTCAGCGCGGACTGCACGGCGATCTGCGCAGTCTCGGTGTCGCGGATTTCACCTACCATGATCTTGTCGGGGTCGTGGCGCAGGATGGATCTGAGTCCTCGCGCAAAGGTCAGCCCCTTCTTCTCGTTCACCGGAATCTGCAGCACACCGGGCAATTGATACTCGACGGGATCCTCAATGGTGATGATCTTGTCGCGGCCGTGATTGATCTCGGAAATCGCGGCATAGAGCGTGGTGGTCTTGCCCGAGCCGGTGGGGCCGGTGACCAGCACCATGCCGTAGGGCTCATGGGTGAGCTTGCGCAGGCTGGCGAGGATGTCGGCATCGAAACCCAGATGCTCCAGGCGCAGGCCCTGGATTTCGTCGGCCAGTTGGCGGCGGTCGAGGATGCGCAGCACAGCGTCTTCGCCATGCACGCCGGGCATGATGGACACGCGCAGGTCCACCTCGCGCCCCTGCAGCCGAACCTTGAAGCGCCCGTCCTGTGGGATGCGCCGCTCGGCGATGTCCAGCTCGGCCATCACTTTAATGCGGGAAATGGCCTGCTCGGCCATGTCCGCGCCGGCCACCCGACTCACCACGGCGAGCACGCCGTCCAGGCGGTATTTGATGACCAGGCCCTGGGGATCGTTCTCCAGATGGATGTCGGACACGCCTGCCTGCAACGCGTCGTAGAGCGTGGAATGCACCAGACGGATGACCGGGCTGTCGTCCTCGCCGATGGTGGCTAGGCTCAACTCCTGCGCGCCGCCGCCTTCCGCCGCACTGCCGCCGGCCAAGGCGCCGAAGGCGTCCAGAGCTTTCAATTCCCCTTCCTGGCGCGCCAGCCAGGCACGGATATCAGCCAGTTCGGCCAGGGCCAATCGGTAGGGTTCGGCCATGTGCTGCTCGGCCCACTCCAGGAGCGCGCGCGGCGGAGGATCGGGCGCCACCAGCCACAGACATCCGTCCTCGTCGCGCCCGGCGAGGCAGTCCTTGGCCTGCGCGCGTGGAAAGGCCAGAACGGCAAAGTCGGGCGTGAGCCCATGCAGCGCTTCCATGGCAAAACGCGGCAGAGGGGCGTTCATTGGATACTCCCCGCCAGGTCGAAGATGGGCATGTAAAGCAGCACAACGATGCCGCCGATGCCCAGGCCTATGCCGGCCATGAGCAGCGGCTCCAACAGCCGCGTCACCATGTCGATGCGGCGCGCGGTCTCGTCCTCATGAAAGGCTGCGGCGGCTTCCAGCATGTCGGCCAGCCGCCCGCTTTGCTCGCCCACCTGCAAGAGGCGCAGAGCCACGGGGGTGGTGAGGCCGTGGCGGGCGAAGGCGCCGGCGAGCGGCTGGCCGGCTTCGATTTCCTTCGCGGCGGCATCCAGCCCGAGGCGCAGGCCAGGCTGCAGCAAGCCGCGCGCAAGCCCCAGGGCCGCGAGCGCCGGAATACCGCCGTCCAGCAGCATGCCAACGGTGCGGTAAAAGCGCGTGAGCTGAAATTTGCGCAGGCTTTCTCCCAGGGCCGGCAGGCGCTGCAGCAGCAAGCCCAGGCGCGCGCGCACGGCGGGACGCGAGAAGAGCGCGGCCAGGGTTACCGCGACACCTAGCACGGCCACTCCGACTGCAAGGCCATGGGTGTCCAGAAACGTGCCCCACTGGATCAGGAGCCCTGAGAGGAAGGGCAGGCTGTCCGGCCGGTCTGCATAGACGGACGCAAAGCGCGGCACCACATAGCCCAGCAAAAACAGCGTGACGAGGCTGCCCGCCCCCACCAGCAGCAGCGGATAGATGGAAGCGGAGACGATCTTCTTGCGCAGCACATCCGCCTGGCGCGCGTAGCCGAGATAGCGTTCCAGGGCGGGGATCAAATCACCCGTACGCTCGGCGGAGCGGATGGTGGCGACGAAGAGTTCCGGCAGCGGCGTGGACAGCCGCGTCAAGGCCACAGAGAAGCGCTCACCTTGTCTGAGCTGGACCAGGATTTCCTCCAGCAGGCTGCGCGCCTCGGGGCGGGTGCTGCCTTGCGCCAGGGCCTCTAGGGCTTCCAGCAGATTGAGGCCGGCCTTCAGCAGCGCCAGCAGCTCCTGGGTGAAGAGCGCGAGATCGAAGCTGCGCGGGCGGCTTAAGCTGCGCGTGCCCAGGCGCCGCGCCGAAAGCACGGTGAGGCCACGCCGGCGCGCTTCGAGGCTTGCGCCCTCGATGCTTGCCGCCCGCACGGGTACTTGCACCACGGTGCCCTGGGCATCGAGACAACGCAGGCGGTATTCCATGATGCCGCCCTCATCAGGGCGCGGGGATGTCGGCCGCCAGTCCTTCGCCACCGGGCTTGCCGTCCTGGCCGTAGGACAGCAGGTCATAGTCGGCGCCATTGGCACCGGGGCTGCGGTAGACGTAAGCATTGCCCCAGGGATCGGCAGGCGGGGTCTTCTTGAGGTAAGGCCCCTGCCAGTGCGCGGCATTGGGCGGCGCCCGCATCAGCGCCTTGAGCCCGTCCTCGGTAGTGGGATAGCGCCCCACGTCCAGACGGTACTGGTCCAGCGCCTCCTCGAAGCCCTTCATCTGGGCCTGCGCGGTCTTGACCTTGGATTTGTCCACCTGGGCGAAATACTTCGGCCCCACGTAGCCGACCAGCAGCCCGATGATCACCAGTACCACCAACAGCTCCAGCAGGGTGAAGCCGCGTTGGAGGCGGGCGCGGTGGTTTAACCTGATTTTAACCATCGCGCTATGTTAGCCAGCGGCTCTGACAAGACTGTGACGACAACAAGTCGTTTTTCATCATTTTGCGGCGTTAACGTCTGGTATTGGATTGATGCTTGGAATAACCAATCTCCTAGAACCTAGCCTACATCGATAAGGCAATACACATATTTTTATTATTAAATAATTAATAATTATCAGATTTTTTATGCTTATAACCAAAATTTGAAGAGATGCGTTTTTATAATTTAACAATAAATATCATTAAATTAACTAAATATACAGCTTGTTGTTAAAACAAAATTCGATCCATACAACTTAAGATATATAGACATTATTAATATTAAATTTAACTTAATATATAGAAAAAATTAATAGACAGAATGCCATGGGGAGCGCATGACTTTAATTTTCAATAC
>JAJZSR010000015.1:0-25061 GCA_021849595.1 Pseudomonadota bacterium
GTCACGCCCCGCGCGGTGCGGTACTGGGAAGCCGGGGCCGTGCGTATCCCCCATGCGGCCTACAAGCTGCTCAGGCTGCGCGCCGGGGGGATCGTCCAGGCCGAGGGCTGGGAGGGCTGGCGTTTCGGCCGTGGCGGTGCCCTATTCAGCCCCGATGGCCGCGCCTTCCAAGCCTGGGAGCTGTACAACCTGCGCTTCGTGTTCAGCATGTCGCATTCGTTCCGGCAGATGCTGGCGGCCAGGCGCGCGCCCGCGCCCGTGGCTGCGGGGTTGGGTGTGGGGGTGGGGCAGGCTTGCCGCCCCACCCCAGGGGTTCCCTCCTTGCGCGTGGTCGGGGGGCAATCATGAGCGCCGTCCTCTACGCCTTCGTGGGCGTCGATGAAGCCGCCCGCTTGTTGGGGGTGTCCTCCCAGCGTGTCCGCTTCCTCCTGGCCCGGGATCGTCTGGTGGGGTTCAAAGACCCCCAGGGCGCCCGCCCGGTGTGGCGGGTGCAAACCCCTCTCCACCACCTGCGCCCGCGCCCGCCAGGGCGTCCCAGAACGTCCAGGAGGGCCGCCAAGCCATGAATGCGCCGGCTGCGCCCTTCTCCCCCTCCCTTGGCCCCTGCACGGCATGGGGCCACATACCGCGCCCGTCTACGTCCCTGCGGCGACCGTCGCCGGGTCTGGCCGCCCACCGTGCAAGCCTCAAGCCTCGCGCGCTGGGTGCGCGATGAGCCCAAAACCCCTCACTTTGCGCCTCAAACCCACCCGCATGGGCTGGGCCATACCCTTCGGCCGGCTCCGTTACCGCGAAACGAACGATTGCCGTCGGCTAGCTGTCTGATTTAAAGCGGGACGGAGTGATCTGACATGCGTACCCCTTGGTCGAGACGGCTGCTCACGGCATTCATTGTCGTAGGCGCATGTCTGGCCCTTGGCGGGTGCGCTACGCAACCAGCCCAGTATTCCTATTACGGAACCCCGCCGAGCTATTACGGCTACCCTCCTGACTACTCGTTGCCATTCGACGAGCCGCCTTCCATCTTTGTCCCCGAAGGAGGCCACCACGAAAACGAAGAGTTCGAAGAGGAACAACACGAAAGCCCGCAACAAGAGATTCCGCAGCAGGAGGAGCAGCAAGAGCATGAGCACCATAGGTGACCCCATACTCGGTTCAAACTCGCCCTTTACCTGTGCCTGCGGGAGGAAGGAGACGGCCGCTTCAGCCGTCTCGATATCCTCAAAGCAAATCCCGGCGTCCGGGCCTCGTTAACCGAAATATGGCACCAGACCAGCTACTAAGAGGCGAAAATCGGCCCTCAATTGCTTTGCGGGCGAAACCGGGTTCCCGCACACTCCCGCCTTGGGTCTTCGAAGCGGTTAGCAACCTTAGGTTGTATCAATAGCAACATGATTCGATTCGTAGCTCCTGGCAGCCGCGCCGGCATACGCCTACGCCCTTAACCAGACATGGCGCCAGCCAGCCGCCGTCCCGGCGTCTGGAAACTCGCCCATGAGGCGCCGGTCTAGGATGATGGATTCCGAGTGCATTTGTTTTCCCTAGCCATCAGGGTTATAACGCGGCGGACTAGTGCGGGCAATGCGCACAGGCCGGGTTGCCAATAAGTTACCAATAAACTGAAAGAAAACACTGCAACAATTTGATTATTTATTATTTTGTTTTCAGCCTACGGCTCTTTCGAGTTCCGCGTCGAACGGCCGCCACACCCCACGTTTCTGCGCACGAGATGCTGATACTCATCATTGAAGACGAAGCCAAGACCGCCACCTATTTGCAAAAAGGGCTTGCCGAAAGCGGCTATTGCGTCGAGGTCACGGCCACCGGGGACGACGGGCTGCATCTGGCCCGCGAGGGCGGCCACGATCTGATCATTCTGGACGTGATGCTGCCGGGGCGGGACGGCTGGAGCATATTGAGCGAGTTGCGCCAGCGTGGTCTGAAAACACCGATTCTTTTTCTCACCGCCCGCGACGCCGTGGAGGATCGTGTGCGTGGCCTGGAATTGGGCGCCGACGACTACCTGGTCAAACCGTTCGCGTTCTCGGAACTCCTTGCCAGGGTACGCTCGCTTCTGCGCCGCGGGCCCCTGCGGCCCAGCGAATTCCTGCGTGTCGCCGATCTCGAACTGGATATGCTGAGGCACAAAGTCTCGCGCGCAGGCGAGCGGCTTGCCCTGAGCCCCAAGGAATTCCTCCTGCTGTCCCTTTTTATGCAGCGCAACGGCGAGACGCTCTCCCGCACCCTGATCGCCGAACAGGTTTGGGGAATCAACTTCGATACCGACACCAATGTGGTGGACGTCTCCATCCGACGCCTGCGCCGCAAAGTCGATGATCCGTTCCCCGACAAGCTGATTCATACCGTGCGCGGCCTGGGTTATGTCCTCGAACCGCGCTGAGCGCCCGCCTCTCGTGCCGTGGCCTCGTTCCCTGACGGTGCGGCTGACTTTGCTGTACACCCTGACCACCTTGGTCATTTTGCTTTTTGCCGTCAGCGGGTTGTACTGGGGCCTGCTGAAAAGTCTGCAGCGAGACGACAACCAGTTTCTCAAGGACAAGATACAGGTTCTGCGACAGATTCTTGCGGCGCCCGCGCAAAACACCGATGCGCTGCATGAGGAAGTGGACTGGGAAGGGGGCACCGGCAAGCACAAGCATTATTACGTGCGCATCCTGGAGCCCGGCGGTACGGTTTTCAGAATTACCCCCGGCATGGCCGCCCTCCACATCCCGGGACGCGTTTTCCCGAACCCGGGTCCGCCGGAGGGCTTCCCAGGGCCGGCCAAGCGCTGGTGCCAGGATGCCGCCCGCTGTTACTGGCTCCAGTCGGCCTGGGCAGGACCGCACGCCACGCCATACCGCCTTGAACTGTTGCTTGATGCTTCTTCGGATGACGCCCTGCTGACCGATTACCGTCATACCCTGCTCCTAGTGCTTTTCACGGGCACCCTGTTCGCCGCCAGCGTCGGCATGGCTGCAACCCGACGGGGTTTGCGCCCGCTCAAGAACGTTATCCAGACGGCTCACGCCACCAGCGCGGGGCAGCTCGGCCAACGGATCGGCCCGGCGGGCTGGCCTTTGGAGCTTGCGGACCTGGGAACCGCCTTTGACACCATGCTGGAACGCCTGCAGTCGAGCTTCGATCGGATTTCCCGCTTTTCCACCGATCTCGCCCATGAATTGCGTACCCCCATCAACAATCTGATGGGCGAACTGGAAGTGGCGCTGTCACACCCGCGCAGCCCGGAGGAATACCGCCAGACCCTGGAGTCCGGCCTGGAGGAGTGCCAGCGCCTCGCCAGCATGATCGATCGGCTGCTCTTTCTCGCCCGCGCCGATGGTCCGCTGCCGCCCCTGGACAAGAAGCTTCTCGACGCCCGTGCCGAGAGCGAGGCCGTGTGCGAGTATTTCGAAGCGCTGGCGGAGGAAAAGTCCATCACGCTCGCGATCGAGGGCAATGCCAGCCTCTGGGCGGAGTCGGTTCTGTTCCGACGCGCGCTTGGCAATCTTGTCTCCAATGCCCTGCAATACACGCCGGCCGGAGGTCATGTGGCGGTGGCCCTGGTCTGCGATGAGGCGGGTCAAACCCTCGTTCAGGTGGCCGATACGGGCATCGGCCTGGCGGAAACGGAACGCGCAACGGCCTTCCGCCGCTTCTATCGCAGCGAGGCGGCGCGCCATCTCTACCCCCAGGGAACAGGCCTGGGATTGGCCATCGTGCAGTCCATCATGACGCTGCACGGCGGGCACGTCACCCTGGAAGGGAGTATGGGGGTGGGCACGCTCGCCACCTTGAACTTTCCTGCGCCAGGATGACAGCTTTGTCATCCTGGCGTCAGCCTTCTGTTTGCCAGCCCTGCCTATCATTAAGGGCATGGACAGCCCCACGTCTCGGCGTCGTTTGGTCCCGATACTTGCACTTGCAGCAAGCCTGGTTTCCGGCTGGACCAGCGCCTTAGCCGGGGGCCCTATCCCCGCCCCCGCCCTTTCGCTGGATCAAGCCATTCAGCGGGCGCTGGCCAGCCAGGCCCAGATCCGCGAGGCCGAGCACATCGTGGCGCAACACGCGGCGCTGCAACGGGCGGCCAGCGCCGATTTGTTGCCCGCCCTGTCGCTGGCCGGCGGCGGCATTTGGGCGGAAACCGAGAGCGGCCAGCCGCTGTGGGCATCCGCCAATGGCGCCCGCGAGTTGATCGGCCAGCTCCAGCTCAGCGTTCCCCTTTATGCGCCGCAGGCGCGCGCCCTGGAGGCACTGGCCCGTGACCAGGCTGCGGTGGCCCAATACCAGGCCCGCCAGGCGCGACTGCTGGTGGCGGCACAAGTCACGGCCGCATACTATCGCCTGGCTCTCTCTGACAACGAACTGGACGTCTGGCGCCGTGCATTGTCAGCCGCGCAAGATATCCTCAGCGCCACTCAAAAGAGCTACCGGGCCGGCACACGCTCGCAACTGGACCTGACGCAAGCCCGCTTGACCGTCTCCACGGCTCTGGCGGGCCTCGACCAGACCCAGCCGCTGGAGGCCGCAGCGCGCGGGGTCCTGGCTTTGCAGACGGCCTACGCCTCCGCTGCGGCCCTGCCACCCCTGGTGGCGAGCGCGGCTCCGCGGCGGGAACTGCCACTGGAAGCGGCACTGGTTGATCGGGCCGCCCGGGCTCAGCCGCTTTTGCAAGTGGCCGAAGGCCAAATCCAGGCCGCCCACGCCCTGCTGCGTTATCACCGGGCCGCAAGGTTGCCCGTCGTGAAAGCGAATCTGGGTTACGGCTGGGACACGGTGGCCAGCCCGCAGGCCCGCAATCTGGGCTGGGCGGCGTCCGTGACCCTGCAGATGCCCCTTTTCGGATTCGGACGCAATCGCGACCGCATTGATGCCGCACATGAACACCTTGAGGCCATGGAGGCGGGCAAGGCGGCGCTGCTGCTGCAAATCCGTAGCCGTATGGCGGCGGATTACGGGGCGGCGCAAGCCGCAGACAATGCCTTGCGCAATGACCAGACCCTGGCCCGAGAGGCCCGGGCCGTCTATGACATGACGCGCAAGGGTTATCTCGCCGGAGCCCTGAGCGGCCTGGCGTTGCAACAGGCGGAAAACAACTGGGTGCAGGCGCGGCTCAGGCTGGCCGGGGCGGCTATCCGGGCGCGCCTTGCCAGGGCGCAACTGGCCTTGGACAGCGGGCTCCTGCCGGCTGGCGAGCCAAATACCGAGGAAATGCCATGAATAAACCGTTGCCCAGGCATCGCTTCCTGCCGGCCTGGCTGTTGCTGCTCGCGTGGCTGTGGGGCACGCCGCCCGCTCGCGCCCTGCCCGTGCATGCCGTAGCAGTGCATTCGTCCTCCTGGGTGAGGCAAACCCAGGTGATGGGAACCGTGCAAAGCATCGGCCGAGTCACCCTTACGGCCCCGGTGACGGGCCGGGTCCTGGGACCTTTCCCGTTGCCGGGCAGTGTGGCCGCGGGGACCGTGCTGGCGCGCATTGCGCCCCCTGGTCTGCACGCCGGCATGCGCGCGGCCCAGGCGCGGGTCGCCTATGCCCGCGCTCAGATGAAACGCGCCCAGGAGTTGTTCCATGACGGTGTGATGGCGCGCCAGGACGTGGACCGCGCCCGCCTGGCGCTCGCCGAGGCGCGCTCCTCGCTGCGGGAACTGCAGGCCCAGGCGGGCGAGCAGGTGTTGACGGCGCCCTTCTCCGGAACCCTGCACTATCTGGTTCCGCCCGGCGCGGTGGTCAACGCCGGCGACCCCATCGCCACTTTGGAAGGGCGCGGCCAGCCTTGGGCGCGGGCCTATGTGACGCCGCTCCAAGCCCAGGGCTTGCGGCCGGGAACCCAGGTGAGCATCGCGGCGCAAGACTGGCAGGGCCGGGGGAGCATACGCTCGGTGGGGCAAAGCGCCCGTCACCTCGGCCTGGTCACGGTCTACATCATGCTGCCCGCGGCCAGCCCGCTGCTGCCGGGAGAGTGGCTGCAACTCACTCTCTCATCAGCCGGCGGCAGCGCCTTTCTTGTCCCCAGCCGGGCCGTGGTCATGCGCGGTGCCCGCAGTGGGGTCTTCGTGGTGCAGCAGGGACACGCGATGGAAATACCGATCCAGGTCATGGCCAGCGAGGGCGACAAGACCTGGGTGCAGGGCGCTCTGCGAGACGGCGAGCTGGTGGTGATCTCGGGCAATGCTCGCCTGGCCCCCGGCGTCCCGGTCGAACTGATGCCCGTGGCGCCGCAGCCGTGAAGCAATATCTGGCCTTCCTCTGGAGAAACCGGTTTTCGGTGATCCTGTCGGGACTGTTCGTCCTCGCAGCCGGCTGGTTCGCGCTGCGGGCCTTGCCGGAAAGCGTATTCCCCAACGTGAGCTTCCCCAAGGTGTCGGTATTGGTCAATGCCGGCAGCCTGCCCGTCAAGTTCATGGAGATCGAGGTGACGCGCCCTCTGGAAGAAGCCGCCAAGGGGGAGCCTGGGGTGCGGCTCGTGCGCTCCCAGACCGGCAACGGCCTATCGAAGATTCACGTTTATTTCGAGCCCGGCGTGAACCCCGAAACCGCCTACCTCATGCTGCAGGCCCGCCTCGCCCATATTCCGCTGCCGCCGGGCGCCCGCATGAGCGTGCGCCTCATGGCGCCCAACATCTATCCGTTCGCCGAGTACGCGCTGGTTTCCGACCAGATCGACAGCTCCGCCATGATGCCCACCTTCGCTTTCCAGATCCGCCCTGCCCTGCTGTCGGTGCCCGGCGTCTATCGGGTGGAGGAGACGAGCCGCGGCTGGCCGGAGGTGCACGTCGCGCTGGACCCGCTGCGCCTGGCCCAGTACCAGTTGGACAGCCGCCAGGTGGTGGACGCTTTGCGGGCGGCCCAAGGTCCATTTTTCTCGGGCGTGCTGGAGGCATTCCATCAGCAGTTCATCGTCGCCACCACGCCGCGGCCCGTGGACCCGGCCCGCCTGGCTGCCCTCACCCTGCCACTTGGCCCGCCCGATGCCCACGGCGCCCATACCCCGCTGCCGTTGGGGGCGCTGGGGCAGGTGAGCATCGGCCCGCCTCCTCTGTTGCGCGAGGCAGCGGTCGCGGGCTACCGGCATGCCCTCGTGATAGACGTGCTGGCCCAATCGGGCGCCGATGAAGTGACGGTGGCGCGTGCCGTGCACGATCGCATCGCGGCGCTGCAGGCGCACCTGCCATCCGGCGTGAAGCTCGTGCCCATCTACGACTTGAGCCAACTGATCAGCACGAGCCTCAAGGACGTCTGGATCGCCTTGGGGCTGGGCAGCCTGATTGCCTGGCTGGTGGTGCTTGTTTTCCTTGGCCGCCTGGATGGGGCGCTGGCCACCCTGGTGGTGGTGCCGATGTCCCTGGCCGCCACCTTTCTCGTACTGCACGCGCTGGGATACGGCCTCAACATCATGACACTGGGCGGCCTGACGGCAGCCATCGGGGCGCTGGTGGATCACGCAATCGTCGTCGTGGAACGCGGACTCCACGGCCTGCGCGGTGATCTCGAGACCCGGCGCGAGGCGGCACTGCGGCGCGCCGGCGAGATCCTGCCGCTCATGACCCTGGCCACCCTCACCTCCTGCCTGATATTTCTGCCGCTGGTGTTCCTGTCGGGCACGCTGGGCCTGCTCTTCCGCCACATGGCGCTGGCCATCGTCATCGCCCTCATCACCTCCCAGCTGGTGGCCCTCTTCATGACCCCGGTCCTGGCGGTCTGGCTGGCCGGACGGCCGCGAGCCCACCGGCGCGTCCTCGGGGAGCAATGGCTGCGCAGACATTACAGCCATGCCTTGATCTACGGGATGCGCCGGCCCTGGCTGGCCGCGCCGGTCATCATCGTGCTCGGCGCCGCAGGATGGCTCGGCGTGAGCACGCTGCCCACCGCGTTCCTGCCGCATTGGGACGAAGGCGTCATCGCCGTGCCCTTCCGCATTCCCGTCGGCGGCAGTGTGGCGGACACCACTCGGGTGGGGCGCAAGCTCATGGCCATAGCCCTGGCCAATCCCAACGTCGCGCGTGCCTCGCTGCTGGCCGGGCGAGCCTTGGGCAATCCATACTCGACGCCCAACAAGGGCGCGATCTCCATCCTCCTCAAAGAGAATCGCACGGAGAGCACCGAGGCGGTCATGCGTGTGCTGCATCGACAATTTCGCCAGGCCGCGCCCAACCTCCTTGCCGTGCAGACCGCGCAGGTGATGGTCAACCGGCTGGGTGATCTTTCCGGCGCGCACGCTCCGCTGGAAGTATTCCTGTTCGGCCCGGACTCGACCACCCTCCGGCAGGAAGGCAGCCGGCTGGTTGCGGCGCTGCGCCAAAGCCGCGCGTTCCAGTCCGTGGTCTTCAAGTCGCCCTCCGCGGGTCCCGAGATCGAGGTCACGCCCTCCCCATTGGCGGCCATCTACGGCGTCACCCCGCCGAATCTTGCCGATCAGGTCAAGACCCGCTTGTGGGGCCGGCAGGCCGGCTTCCTGCTCCATGGTGAGCAGATCCTGCCCATCCGTGTCAGCCTGACCGGACAGTCAGTCACGCCCGCCGCGATGGAAGACCTGCCGGTGCGCCTGCCCGGCGGAACTTACACCCCGCTGTCGAGCGTCGCCGACGTGAAGGTGCAAGGCTCGGTGCCCTATGTCACGCATCAGGACCTGGTGCCCTACGCCTACGTCTGGCTGCAGCCCAAGCCCGGCGAGGGGCTGGCCGCAGCCGCCCAGAAGGCCCGCGCAGTCATCGCATCGATGCATCTTCCACCCCACGTCAGCGCGCAACTGGGCGGCTATTACCGCCAGCAGGCACAGAGCTTCCGGCAGATGGCCCTGATTCTGGGAGGGGCACTGGCCCTGCTGCTGGTGCTGCTGGGTTTCCAGTTCAGCAGCCAGCGAGCCGCAGGCGCCGCCATGATCGCCATCGCCTTGGCCGCGCCCGGCGCCTTGCTGGCACTCCTGCTGCTGGGCATCGATCTGGACAGCACCGCCTTCCTTGGCGTGCTGCTCGTCTTCGCCATTGCCGTCAACAACGTCATTCTCATCTTCGCCCGCGCCCGCCAGCTCGGCGGTGCGCGCGCTCGGCCGGCGGTGGTCGCGCTGGCCGCCCGCAGCCGCCTGCGTCCCGTCCTCATGACCATGCTGGCAGACGTGCTGGGTTTTCTGCCCCTGGCGGTGGGCATCGGCCGCGGCACGGACTTGCTCAAACCGTTGGCGGTGGCCGTCATGGGCGGGCTGCTGCTTTCGGTATTTATGTCGCTGTGGCTCGCGCCGGTGATCTACAGTGCGTGGATGAAGGCGCCGGCGAAGCACTCCGCGGCGGAGCCTATCCCCACCCGCCCGATTTGACGGCAGATGGCGCGCCCGCCGGGCCGCCCCGCCCCGGCCAGAAATTACTGCTATTTGGCAATAAAACAAAATAACCAATTGTTTTATTGTTATATCCAAACGCGAAGAGCCTCTCCCTACAAGGGCGTGGCAACACCCGGAGAGGCAGTAAATTAAGCATATAACTCAACAAATAACTTTAATACTATTAAGTATCATGCTGTTAAACATTGATTTTATATTTCTTGTTGCGTCGAATTGCTGGTTTTCGCAGCGTCCTCCTTGGGTTTTTTCCTGGATCCCCTGGATCCGCGCCGTCGTGATTTTCCCTCTTCGCGCATGGTCGGGTTTTCTGCACCGGCCGGGGCGGAGCCTGGATGCGCGGCCTTGCCGTCGTCCGGCGGTTGGGCAGCCGGCTGGCTTTTCGGCGTGCCGCGTCGGCGCGGGCGTTTGGCTTTGGGCGGCTGTTGCTGCGGCGCTTCGGCCGCCAAAGGTAACAATTGCTTGAAGGCTTCGACGGCCCCTGCCAAGGCGCGCAGAGTGCCCGGCTCAAAGGCCGAATGGCCGGCATCCGGCACGACTTCGTAATATGCCTCGGGCCAGGCGCGGGCCAGTTCGTCGGCTGCGGCCATGGGGCAGACCATGTCATAACGCCCTTGGACGAGTATCGCCGGCAGTTGGCGGATGGCATCCATGCCGCGCAACAACTGCCCTTCCTCGAGGAACAGGGCATGGGCCATATAGTGGGCTTCCAGACGTGCCAGCGCGAGCGGTTCTCGCTCCATGCCCTGCACCAGCTCCGGGTTGGGCAACAGCGTCGATGCGCGTGCTTCGTACCGGGCCCAGGCGCGTGCCGCCGGCAGATGGACTTCGGGATCCTCGCTATTGAGCCGATTGCGGTAGCCGGCCAGCAGGTCGGCTCTTTCCTTCGGCGGCAAAAACCCGCTGAAGTCGCGCCAGGCTTCTGGATGAACTGCCCTCATGTCGTGGACAAACCAGCGGATTTCGCGCGCAGTGCCCAAAAAAATCCCGCGTAGGATGAAACCCAGGCAGCGTTGCGGGTGGGCCTGACCATAGGCTAGGGCGAGCGTCGTTCCCCAAGAACCGCCGAACAGCAGCCATTGTTCCACCCCCAGAAATTCCCGCAGCCGTTCCATGTCGGCCACCAGATGGGCTGTGGTGTTGGCACCGATTTCCGCCTTGGGCAGCGAGCGCCCTGCGCCCCGCTGGTCGAACAGAATGATGCGGTAATGGGCAGGATCGAAAAAACGCCGATGCGCCGGCAGCGTTCCCCCGCCGGGTCCGCCATGCAGGAACACCACCGGCACTCCCTGCGGGTTTCCGGAAGTCTCCCAATAGATTCGATGCGGTTCATCCACTTCCAGGTGCCCGCTGGCATAGGGTTCGACAGGCGGGTACGGCAGGCGTCCCGACTCAGAGGAATTCATGGGAGAAGAACTCAACAAGGAAATATATTTATTATTATCACCCAAAGCCCCAGCGGGACGCCTATGCACATGCTCATCCTCGATGCCCAGGAGTTGAACGGCCTTGTGGTCAAGCACTGGCAGACCTGCCCAGCCTACTTCTCCGGGCCGGATTGGGAGGGCACTGAATTGCCGGCCGCGCGCATGAAGCGTGCCCTGGAGGGGACATGAGCCCGCGATTCGCCCAAGCTCATTCCGAAGCCGCAGATTGGCAGGACGCCGTCGCCGAGTGCGCGCAAACCTTGCGCGGCTTCTCCGGCAATCTGGGTTTTCTCTATGCGAGCGATCTTTTCGCGCCCTCTTTGCCCGCCATCCTGGCGGCCTTGCGTTCGGCCACCGGCATCCGGGACTGGAGCGGAACGGTGGGCCTCGGGGTGTGCGCTACGGGCCGGGAATATCTGGACAGGCCGGCCTTGGTGGTGCTGGCAGCGGACCTCCCACACGCCAGCTACGCCCTGCTGCCGGTCATACGCCAGGAGGAAGACCTTCGAGGCTATGCCGATCGCTTCGAAATCGCCGGCCAGCCGGCGGCTTTCGGTGTCGTGCATGGCGATCCCCGCAACGCCCTCATGGGGGAATTGCTGGACCTGGTGGCGCAACGCACGCTAACCGGTTTTCTGACCGGGGGGCTGTCCAGCTCACGCTCCCAGACATCCCAGATCAGCGGAGATGTCTGCGAGGGCGGCCTCTCCGGCGTGTTGTTCAGCCAAGAGATCGGCGTGATCACCGGCCTGACCCAGGGCGTCAGCCCCCTCGCAGGCAAGCATTTGATCACCGATTGCCAGGACAACATCCTGATCGCCCTGGATCATCGCCCCGCCCTGGATGTCTTCGAAGAGGTCATCGGCGAGGTATTGGCTCGCGATCTGCGGCGCGCCGCCGGAGAAATTTTCGTGGGCCTGCCTGTAGCCGGTTCGGACACGGCGGATTACAAAGTGCGTCCCGTCGTCGCCATCGACCCGAAAAACCGCCTTCTTGCCATCGGCGAAAGCGTGCGGCCCGGCGACACCCTGCTCTTCGGCCGGCGCGACTCGCGGGCAGCCGTTACCGACATGCGGCACATGCTGGAAGGGCTGAAATCCCGGCTGGCCCGGCCGCCCAAGGGAGGGCTTTATTTCTCCTGCCTCGGCCGCGGGGAAAGCCTGTTCGGGCCGGATTCGGCCGAACTGCGCATGATATCCGCGGCGTTGGGCGACTTCCCCCTGGCGGGCTTCTATGCCAATGGAGAAATTTCCCACAACCGCCTTTATGGTTACACTGGCGTCCTGACTTTGTTCATCTGAGGCCCGCCGTGACTGTCCATGCCTTGAAAGACGAGGAAATCCAGCTACTGCGTAAGGAAATCGAGATGCTCATGACCGAGCGCGGCCGCCTGCTGCAAGTGACCGGCGCCGCTGCCGTGCTGGTCGCCAACCTCGACAGCGATCATCTGCCCGAAGATGCCGATACCATAGACGCAGCCGAAATGCTGGCCGAGCAGCTCAACGGCCTGTCGGAGGAAACCCTGCGTGATGCCCTGGACGCGGTGAAGGCGGAATTCGACCTCGATCAGCTTGACGAGCGTCCCACTGGCGCCTGAGGCCGTCGCGACGCGGTGGGAGAGCAATGCTTGGCGGAAACATCCGGCCTTCCGCCCTTATCGCGCCTTGCCGGAGTCTTGCGGCAGCGCTTCCCCTGACCCTGCGCGGCTCTCCGCCCTGGCGACCGCGCGCGGCATGCGCAATGGCCAGGGGCTGCCTCTCGGCTTTACGGCCCTCGCAAGTGGCCTCAAAGCGGCCGACTATGAGCTGGGCATCTGGCGCACAGGACGCATCCCGGTCGATCTGTCTACCTGGCACGACCGCCTGAACGCCCTGGTCTGGCTCGCCTTCCCGCGCTTCAAGGCGGCGCTCAACGCCAGCCACGCGCATATCTTGCTCGCCGAACCGGACGAAGCCCGACGACGCGGGCGCCGGCGCGATGCGCTCACCCTGCTGGACGAGATGAGTCTGCTCGTCACCGGGCCTGCCGATCTGCTGCAAGGGCTTGCGGCACGCGCTTGGCACGAGCTGTTCGTGCGGCAACGTGAGCGGGTAAAAACGCAGATGAGCTTCACGGCCGTCGGCCATGGCCTGCTGGAGAAAACCCTGGCGCCCTACCCTGCCCTGACGGCGAAATGCCTGTTGCTGGAGGCTCCGCACCCACCAGACCTCCACGATCTCGATGTCGCCGCCGCTCTCGCCCTGGAGGGCGTTGTTTCTCCGGCTGAGCTTCCGCCCCTGCCGATCTGCGGCGTACCGGGTTGGCACGACGCCAATGAGCAAGCCGGTTTTTACGACGACCGGACCATCTTTCGTCCGCCGCCCGGCGGGTAACTACGTCAAGCCGATGCCGCCGAGTTCTGCCCCTCGGCCAGCCAGGCCTCGGCCGTGGCCGAGTCGTCAAAGACGCGGATTTCCGCATCCACGAAGAGGCGATTCAGCCACGCGCTCCAGGTCACCCACTCGCTGCCTGTCAGTATGGCGATGCGTCGGATGTCTGCGGCATGCTGGCGCGTAAAGCGCAGTTCCTCCCAGGCAACGTCCACGCTGAAGGAAAGCATGTCGCGCAAGTCCATGAGCACGTTCACCGGCCCCTGGAACTTGCGGCTGAAAATGAAGGCTTCCTCGAACTCCTTGTAGTCCGCGAGTGTGAAGGTGCCCAACACCTGTACGGTGATGCGCGTACCTTCGACCTGGAGTTGGATCATGACATCCTCTGCGAGTGGATGGGGCGTGACCGAAGTATAGCGGGCGCCCCGTGGTCAGCGAACTTCGGGGGGCGTGCTCTGCTCTTGCAAATGGGGTTCGAGGTGCCGTCTCAGGAACTCGTGGAAGTGCACCATGCCGTCCTCCATGGGCGACTGGTAGGGCCCTTCCTCGCTGATGCCCTGCAGGTAAAGCGCGCGCCGGCCTTCGTGCATGCGGCGGGCGATTTCGTGATCCTCTATGGCGGTTTCGATATAGGCGGACTGCTCGGCCTCCACGAACTCGCGCTCGAACAGCACGATGTCCTCGGGATAGTAAAACTCCACGATGTTGACGCAGGACTCGATGCCGGTGGGCAGGATGTTGCTCACCACCAGGACATGGGGATACCACTCCACCATCAGCCCGGGATAATAAGTGAGCCAGATGGCCCCATGCCGGGGCGCGGCGCCGTTGCCATAGGCCAGCACCTGCTCATGCCACTTCCGGTAAGTCTCGCTCCCCGGCTTGGCTAGGCCGTTGCTTATGCCCACGGTCTGCACCGAATACCACTCGCCGAATTCCCAGGCCAGGTCTTCGCAGGTGACGAAATTCCCCAGGCCGGGATGGAAGGGCTCGACATGATAGTCTTCCAGATAGACCTCAATGAAGGTCTTCCAGTTGTAGGGGCTGTGCTCCACCCACACGCGATCGAGCATATAGCCCGAGAAATCCAGATCGCGAGTGACGCTGAGGCGGCCGAGGTCCGCACCGACGTCGCGGGGGCCATTGAATAGCAGGCCGTTCCAGCGTTGCAGCGGATAGTTGCGCAAATTCACGCAGGGCGTTTCGGGGAAATGCGGCGCCCCCATGAGTTTCCCCTGGAGATCGTAGGTCCAGCGGTGCAACGGGCAGACGATGTTGCGGGCGTTGCCGGCACCATCGAGCATGCGCGCCTGTCTGTGGCGGCAGACATTGGAGAGCAGTTCGACGCCTTCCGCATTGCGTACCAGGACGCGCGTTCCGTCGTAGGTTTCCAAGGCGCGGTAATCCCCGGCCTGCGGCACCATGAGTTCATGTCCGGCATAGCCGTGCCCCTGCTCGAAGAGGAGTTTCTTCTCCAAGGCATAGACAGCAGGATCGAAATACCAGTGCACCGGCAGTTGCGGCGCCTTGCTGGCAAGCAGTGCAGATTCAGCGAGATCGCTCATAGGCCCCCCACCAAACGCCCACCCGGACGAGACGATGAACAACAAAAAACCCCCAGCGCCTGGGGGAGTCAGTGCGCTATTTTAAGGCATTTTTGAAAGGCTGGGCAATCTCCGTATGCGGCACACGGACAATTTTGCTAAAGTCTTTCGCTTTCCCCGTTTGGTCCTCCATGTCCAAAGCCTCTTCTCCCCCCAAGAACTTCGAGTCGGCACTCGCCGAACTGGAAAAAATCGCCACCCAGATGGAATCCGGCAAACTGGGCTTGGAGGAATCCCTGGCGGCCTATCAGCGCGGCGCGGAGTTGCTGGATTTCTGCCGCAAGGTGCTGGGAGACACGGAACAGAAAGTGCGCATTCTGGAAAATGGCCTGCTGAAACCTTTCGCCGAAGAAATGGGAGACGACTCGTGACGCCTGCCCTGCAAAACTGGGCAACGGGCGTGCAGCGGCTGGTCGAGGAAGAACTCGCTCTGCGCCTGCCCGCGGCGGATGCCTCGCCTGCGCGGCTGCATGACGCCATGCGCTATGCCGTGCTCGGCGGCGGCAAGCGCGTGCGCCCGCTGCTGGCGTTTGCCGCCGGTGAACTCACTTCGGCGCCGCAAGTTGCCGTCTTGCAAGCAGCCTGCGCGGTGGAATTGATCCATGCCTATTCCCTGGTGCACGACGATCTTCCCATGATGGACGACGATTCCCTGCGTCGGGGCAAGCCGACGGTGCACGTGGAATACGACGAGGCTACGGCGCTGCTGGTGGGGGATGCCCTGCAAAGCCTGGCCTTCGAGGTTCTGGCAGCGCCGCAGCCGCAGCTCGATGCCGCGCGCCAGCGCGACATGCTGAGTCTGTTGGCGCATGCGGCGGGTTCGCACGGCATGGCCGGCGGCCAAGCCATAGACCTCGCCAGCATCGGGCACATGCTGACGGCGCCGGAACTGGAATTCATGCACATCCACAAGACCGGTGCCCTGATCCGCGCCGCGGTGCGGCTGGGCGCCTGGTGCGGAACCGCCCTGGACGCCGAGGCGGAGCGGCGCCTGGATCACTATGCCAAGTGCGTAGGGCTGGCCTTCCAGGTGGTGGACGACGTGCTCGACGCCGAGGCGCCCACCGCCACGCTGGGCAAGACCGCGGGCAAGGACGCCCATGACGGCAAGCCGACCTACGTGAGCGTGCTGGGACTGCCGGCCGCCAAGGAACTGGCGGAGGAATTGCGCCGCGACGCACTCGACGCCGTGGCGCCCTTCGGCGACATGGCCAAGCATCTTGCGGAACTGGCCGATTACATCACCCATCGTAGTTATTGATGCCTGACACTCTCCTCGAATCGATTGCCTCACCGGACGACCTGCGCTGCCTGGCACCGGAGCAGCTCAAGACCCTGGCGGCGGAACTGCGCGAGTTTCTGATCGACAGCGTTTCGCGCACCGGCGGACATCTCGCCTCCAATCTCGGCGTGGTGGAGCTGACTCTTGCCCTGCACTATGTCTACGATACCCCGCGCGACCGCATCGTCTGGGACGTGGGGCACCAGACCTATCCGCACAAGATACTCACCGGGCGCCGCGCCGGCATGGCCAAGCTGCGCCAGATAGATGGCATGGCCGGCTTTCCCAGGCGCGATGAAAGCCCCTACGATGCCTTCGGTGCGGGTCATTCCAGCACTTCCATCTCGGCCGCGCTGGGCATGGCGGAGGCTTTCCGGCAACTCGACAGCCCGCAGCGCGCCATCGCCGTGATCGGCGACGGCGCCATGAGCGCGGGCATGGCTTTCGAGGCGCTCAACAATGCCGGCGACAGCGATCTCCCCCTGCTGGTGGTGCTCAACGACAACGATATGTCCATCTCCCCCCCCGTAGGCGCGCTCAACAACTACCTGGCGCGTCTCATGTCGGGGCGCTTCTACGCCGCCGCGCGCAGCGCCGGGCGGCGCGTGCTCTCGCACCTACCGCCCATCCATGAACTGGCGCGCCGGGCCGAGGAGCACATGAAGGGCATGGTCACCCCCGGCACGCTGTTCGAGGAATTCGGCTTCAACTACATCGGCCCCATCGACGGCCATGATCTGGATACCCTAATCGAGACTCTGCGCAATGTGCGCCGTCTGTCAGGGCCGCAGTTCCTCCATGTCGTGACCCAGAAAGGCAAAGGCTTCAATCCTGCGGAGTGCAATCCTTGCCTCTATCACGGCGTGGGCAAGTTCGATCCCAAGGTCGGCGCGGACACTCCCGCAGGGGGCCGGCCCACCTATACCCAGGTGTTTTCCGACTGGTTGTGCGACACCGCCGCACAGGATGACCGGCTGGTGGGCATCACGCCGGCCATGCGGGAAGGTTCCGGCCTGGTCGAGTTTTCCGAACGCTTTCCGCAGCGTTATTTCGATGTCGGCATCGCCGAGCAGCACGCCGTGACTTATGCGGCCGGACTGGCCTGCGAGGGCATGAAACCGGTAGTGGCGATTTATTCGACCTTCTTGCAGCGCGCCTACGACCAGCTTATCCACGACGTTGCGCTGCAGAACCTGGACGTGACGTTTGCCATCGATCGCGCGGGTCTGGTGGGCGCGGACGGCCCCACCCATGCCGGTGCATTCGACCTTTCCTATTTGCGCTGCGTGCCCAACTTGCTCATTGCCACGCCCTCCGACGAAAGCGAATGCCGGCGCCTGCTCACCACCGCCTACCTGTACCCCGGGCCGGCGGCGGTGCGCTACCCGCGTGGCAGCGGTCCCGGCGTCGCGCCCGGCCACGACCTGGAGGCTTTGCCCGTGGGGCGAGCCTGTCTGCGCCGCACGGGCAAGGATATCGCGCTGCTCGCTTTCGGCAGCATGCTCGCGCCCGCGCTTGCCGCCGCTGAGGCGCTCGACGCGACCGTGGCGGACATGCGTTTTGTCAAACCGTTGGACATCGAACTGTTGCGCGATCTGGTCCGGAAACACGCCCTTCTCGTCACTGTAGAGGAGAACACCGTGCACGGAGGTGCCGGCGACGCAGTGGCCCATGCCCTTGCCGATCTGGGCCTGCGCACCGCCCTGCTGCATCTGGGGTTGCCCGACCGCTTCGTCGAGCAGGGCGATACGGCCCTGCTGCTTGCGCGCTGCGGTCTGGATGCCTCGGGCATCGAAACGGCGGTCAGAACCCGCTGGGCGGCATTATCCGAGTAATTTACTCAAGTAATTTCCTGGTTTATACTCGGTCTAAATTTTTCGGGCAGCGACTTTGCCGTCGTTCGTTGGACGCCAAAGCCGGCCCGAACGCTCCGCAAACCCGCTTGGCGGAATCTGCCTGAGGCCGCCCAAAGCGCCTCGGAGCGCCAACCCTAAGGACACTGTGCCATGAACGACTGCTGCGACGTCAAACCCATCCCTGACGTGCAAAACTATGCCGATACCCGCCAAATCGCCATTAACAAGGTAGGCATCAAGAGCATCCGCCATCCCGTCAAAGTGGCCGACAAGAGCGGTGGCGTGCAACACACCGTGGCCAGTTTCAACATGTACGTGTATTTGCCCCAGCAATTCAAGGGCACGCACATGTCCCGCTTCGTGGAAATCCTGAATACTCGGGAGCGGGAGATTTCCGTGGAAAACTTCGAGAACATGCTGCGCGACATGGTCAAACGCCTGGAAGCCGAGTCCGGCCACATCGAGATGACCTTCCCGTATTTCATCGGCAAGGCCGCCCCGGTTTCCGGCGTGCAAAGCCTGATGGATTACGAAGTCACCTTCATCGGCGAAATCAACAACGGCGAATACCGGCACATGACGCGGGTGGTGGTGCCGGTGACTTCCCTGTGCCCCTGCTCGAAAAAAATTTCCGACTATGGAGCCCATAACCAGCGCTCCCACGTCACGGTGACGGCGCGTACCAACGATTTCCTGTGGATCGAGGATTTGGTGGCCAAGATCGAAGCGCAAGCCTCGTGCGAGCTCTTTGGCCTGCTCAAGCGCCCCGATGAGAAATGGGTGACCGAGCGCGCCTATGACAATCCCAAGTTCGTCGAAGATATCGTGCGCGACGTGGCAGCCGCCATGAACGCCGAGCCCAAGATTGACGCCTATGTGGTGGAGGCGGAGAACTTCGAGTCCATCCACAATCACAGCGCCTACGCCCTCATCGAGCTGGATAAGGCCAAGACCGCCTGAGCGCTCGAAGTTCAGCCCCCAGCTGCTTCGCCGAGAAAACCGCCGCTCATAGGCATGAATCGGCGTCGCATGCGAGGTCGCAGCAGAGCACACGCAGGTGTGCGCCGTCCCGGAGGGCAAGCGACAAGGTGATGCACATGCGCGCGCCGGTAACCGACAAATACGGGCGCGTACACTGTACCTCTCCCGGAGCGACTATGGCGCGCTGAAAATAAGGGCGCCGTGACCAATTGGCGCCAGCCGTTCCGGCAACCGGCAAGAATCTCGCCTGGCCTACATCCCGCCGGTGTGACGCCTCAAGATTATGGTCGAGCTGTGTTCCCGCCTGGTCGAGTAGGAAGCAACGTTCGACCCGGGGGTGGCGCATGACCTCGGCGCAGGCCTGTTCAAACGGGACGCCGGAGGCGATTGCCCTTGCGGCATGCACCAGCCCGCGTTTGTATCGCGCGAGTTCAAGTTGCCTCAGGGCCCTTTTATGCTCCGAAAATGCCTTGAATTTTTCGCACAGGAGGTCGATGCCGCCAGCACCGGTCGTCGGCGAAACAAAGGGGTTCTGCGCAGGCCTTCCGAAATAATAGCCCTGCACGAAGTCGATGCCGGAGTCCACGGCGATGAGCGCCTCCTCCTCGGACTCGATGCCTTCGATGAGGGCGAGGCACCCGGCTTCGTGGATCAGGTTGACCAGGTTCGGCAGCATACGGACCACGGTGGGATTGCGGGTGGCCTGCGCGATGACCGAGCGGTCGAACTTCACGATGTCCGGGGCCAGTTGCCAGATGCGGTCGAAATTGGAGTGCCCCGCGCCAAAATCGTCGATGGCCACCAGGCAGCCCAGTTTCTTGAAGAAGGCCACCGACTCTGCCAGGGCGCGCTTGTCGGCGACGGCATCCTCCAGCACTTCGATGACCAGGCGCTGGGTTGCAAGGCCAAGCTGCCGCGTAAGTTCGGAGAGATATTCCCCATAATGCTCGCCGTGGATCGCCGTGGCAGGGCTGATATTCAGGAACAGCCAGCTCACCTCCTCTCCCAGGGACAGGAAGTTGCGCGCATGCAGGCTCCAGCATAGGCCGTCCAGAAGAGCGGTTTCCGCCTCGGAGGAGGCACCGGCAAAAACATCGGTGGGTGACACGAAAGTCCCATCCTCCGCATACGCCCGGAGCAGGGCTTCATAGCCGACCGGCTTCCGATGAGCGATGCTGTAGATGGGCTGAAACGCGCTTGCGGCCTTATAGCCCCTAAACCGCGCGGACACCCCTTGCCCATCCTCGACAAAAAAGGCCTGGAAGCCGCGCGCCGAGGGTTGTGGCCAGCCCGGAGGTATTGCCGGCTCACCCTCCAAGGCAGGGGGCACGAGGTTCTTCGCAGGCGGCATACGGCGTGCGCGCATCATGTCGCGGCGGCGCCTGCCGCCAGCTTCAGGAACTGCGTGCCATTTCCCCGGTGCGCCCCGGTGCGCGCCAGGCGCTCCGCGAGATTCTCCACCGCCAGTATCATCAGCAGAGGTCCTTCGCCTCCAGTCTCGGGTTTGACCAGACTCTCGATCAAGGCCGTGCCTTCACCCATATTGGCGGGCATGTCATCCATAAGCGCACGCGGAATCTCTTCCATGCCGCCCAGGCGATCGACAAGGATGCCGAAACGCACCTGCCGCTGCGGCATGCCGACCACGATGATCTGCTGCGCCCCGGGCGTCGCCGCGCACCCGGGAAGGAAGGCCGCCAGATCAATGATCGGGATCACTTCATTCTTGTAAACGATGCAGCCGCTCATCCATTCGGGCGTGTCCGGTATCCTCGTCACCACCTGATCATTGACCGCCTCCAGTTCGCATTCCAGCCTGACGCCATAAAAACCGTTTCCGATGTAGAACGTAGCCACGTCCACGGCATCCTCGCCGCTACCGCGATAGCCCGTGTAGGCATGGCCCTGCCGGTGCTCGCCAGCCGCGCGAGAGTCCCTTTGCGCAATCCGCTCGGACAGCGGGACCATCACCAGGGCCACGACATCGTTGCGGTAGGCATCGCGGCTGCCCTTGTACTCACGATATCCGCAGGACATGCGCGAGCCGACGGCAAAATATTTCCCTTCGTATTCGATGATGTTGGCATGGCCCTCTCCCGGCTGCAGATCGAAAAACTCTTCCCCTATCCCTATGCTCGTTTCCGGCGCGATGGCGTCATCGGTGCTCGCGATAACCTTGCCTTTGCGATCCGCAAAAATTCCGAAGGCGCCCTTGACGAACGAGCCGTCGCGATTTCTCGGCAGGGCATCGACCAGCATTGCCTTGAATTGGGGCGTGGAATCGAACACGATGGCTATGCCACCCACGGTGTTGGCGCCCTCCGGCGCAGGAATCGCGGCGGCATAGACATAGGTATGTGCGCCGTCATAGAGCTGGCTTTGCTCGAAGGAGGAGACGACGTACTTTTGGCTCTCGTCCAGGGCAAGCGCCGGCATCACCCAACCGGCCTGCAGCGTGGTGCCGACCAGATGGCTGTAGGAAGGATTGGAGGCGGCCACGATTCTTGCGTCGCGGTCGAATATCAAAATATTGTGGTAGACCGTGTAGAGGTGGTTGATGCCGGCCAGAATTTCCGACAGCCGCAAGGACCGGGCTGCGGCAAGCGTATCGGGCTGCCCCAGCGCCTCCCGAAAGGCTCCGGTCAGCGCCCACCAACGGCAGTCGTTGGCGCGCTCGTAGAGGTTGCGGTCCATGATGTCGATGGCAAGCGCGGCCTGGAGCGAACAGTTGTACAGCACCGACGACACCACCGTCTTGTAAAGATTGCTGGTGGAGCGACTGAACACCTCCAGGGTGTGCACCCCGGTGTTGCCGATCTCGCGCAGCAGCACTTTGGCGAACGAGGTACTGAGCGCGTGGCTGTCGGTGGAAAGCCAGACGTTGCCATTCCAGACCGCGCGATTCAATTCGCGCTGGATGCTGGCGGCGCGTACCGGGATGGCACGCAGTTCCGCGGAAAACAGCGTGGCGGTTTCCAGTACCCCCGCCAGGATGGGCGCGGGCACGCGCGCAATCTCGTGGGCAACCGCCATCTCGAAGGCGTGATTCAAGGGTGCCAGACCATGGCCTTGCCATCCCGGTCCCATATACCCCTGGTAGCCCTGGGTGTGCTGGGTGGTGGCCAGATATTCCCGGCCGGCGAAGCGCGTCACGCGGCACTGGTCATCTAGCACCTGGGCCAACCTGGCGCCGATGGGACATTGATGGACGTCGCTGCTGGCAATGACCTCGCCCTGCGCATCCAGTATGGTGATGACGGTCCAGTCGGAGTCTCCCAACAGGCTTTTGAATATTCGCTGGCATTCGTCCTGGAAGCGGAAGCACAGGCATAGCACGCCGATGGCCCGGCTTTCGTCCCTGGCCATGACGCGGTAGGAATACACCAAAGGCGACCCTTCTTTGGGCAGCAGATCGGTGGGCCGGAAAGTCTCCACGTAAGCACTGCCGGTGCTCAGAGACTGCGCGATCAAAGGATCCTTTGAGCATGCGGCGCCCGCGTCATCGTCGAGCCTGAGGAGTACGCTGCCGTCGGGCGCCAGCAAAATGATGTCGTGGTAGACGGAATACTTGAGCACGTACTCCCGGAAGCGCTCCTTGAGCGCCAGCCTTTTGGGGTCGTCCGCCTGCAGGGCCGCGGGATCTTCCGCGCATGCTTGGGCGTAATCGCGGATGGCGCCATCAGTGGCCAGAAAGCCGATATCTGCGGTGCGCTCGAACAGGTTGCGCGTCAACACGTCGATGGCGATGCGCGCATTCGATTTGAGGTTGAGGATGGCCTTGTTGTGCAACTCGGTCGCCAGTTGCCCCAGGAGAACATTCGCCAAGGCATGGAAATCCTCCCGCATGCCGGTGATGTCGGTGCCGGCGGAAAGCATCTGCCCGAGGAGGGTCAGGTGATCATATTTCACCTGGATCTCGCGCAGTTTTTCCTGGTCGGCATGCAAGCCGGTCATGAATTTGGACAGATGACGCAGATCGTCCAACTCCGTATTTGCCGCTGTCATTCTTCCCTTCCCTTGATCAAACGCTCAACTCGCGCGGAAGCTTCGCGCACCACAGGCGAAGGCTCGCCCGTTTTCCGACCGCGACGCGTAGCGCGGCGAAACCGGCTTTGCCCTGGCAGATTCGTGCAGGGCCTTTTCGCGTTCGGATCATGGCTTGCAAGCCGACCAGGCCGGCGATGGGAGGATGAACAAAGTTGGTGCTCCCGGGTAGCGCCGGGCACCAGAACTAAGCGGCGAAACCCCCGCGTGAGGGGTTCCCGCTGTTGTAACGGACCGTATCAACTTGTATTGTTCTCCGCATCGGCTCAGCCCCCACGCGCGCTCTGCAGGCGACCCACGCCGCAGCAACAGATGCGGCGGGTTTCTTTAAGGGGTGTTCCACAGGGACTCGCAGCAATATCGGTGC
Source organism: Pseudomonadota bacterium (assembly GCA_021849595.1). GTDB lineage: Bacteria > Pseudomonadota > Gammaproteobacteria > Burkholderiales > Thiobacillaceae > JAJXXS01. The sequence continues at coordinate 23,262 of JAJZSR010000015.1, forward strand.
CAGATGACCGAAAGCGTCAAATCTGTGCGGGTCTTGCTTAGTGTGAGCATGCCCTGGAATCGGAAATGAATCCCGTGTCCCCACTGCAAATCATGGACACGGGAACGGGGCGTGAGCGGACATCGCTTTCCTTCCCTGCCCCGCAGGTCAGGCTGGAAGGGGCCGCTCGGGTCGCGGACTCAGAAACTCCAAGACGCGTGGCAACGCAAGGCCGTCCTGCGCCGGGCCTCTCCGGCACTGGCGGGAGGATCTGCCTCGCGTCGGCAAGCGGCTCGGCCAGCGCCTCAATAACGTTTGGTGAGGGTCATGGTCTGGCCTTCGCGCTTCATGTCGGTGCGCGATAGGAAGCTCATGCCCAAAAGGCTCACCGGCAAGCCGTGCTCCACCACCACGCCCGGCACCTGGTAGAGCGTGATGTCGCCCACCCTTACTTTGTCCAGCGTGACTGCCCAGCCTTGGCTGGTACCGGAGGCCGTGGCAATCGCGACGTGGCGCCCTTTGGCCTTGAAATCTATGCCCGCACGCGTGGCATCCTCTGCGCTGATGGCCACGGAAGTGGCGCCGGTATCGACGATGAAGGTCGTGGCCGAGCCGTTGACGTAACCCGTGGTGGAGAAAGACCCGCGTGCGTCCGCGGTCAAATGCACGATGGGCTCGCCCGAAGATGCCCCCTGGCCCGCGAAGGACTGGCCCATATGCAGCGTCCGGCGCGCGCCGTCGATTTCCAGCACGGCGCTGTCGGAGTCCGCGCTTATCAGCCTGATGCCATCCACCGCGCCGCCTGGGGCGCTCATCAGGCGCGGGGGACCTCCATCGACGCTGACCATGGCCTTGTCTTTGAAGAGACCGACCACTGCGACGCTCGTGGCCGCCGCCGGCGCAGCCCACAGAACGGCCGCAATTGCCATACAATGGACTGCGTCGTGCCGGCGTTTTGTGGAATTTCTCATGCAACCCATCCTCATTTTTCGTTTTTCCCAAACGGAAGGCCCTGGTTACCTGGCCCGTTTTCTGGACCAGGAGGGGCTCCCCTGGGTCCAGCGCAATGTCGACGCCGGCGATGACGTGCCGTCCTCCATCAACGGCTATGCCGGGCTCATCTTGATGGGCGGGCCGATGAGCGTCAATGACGACCTGCCCTGGATACCCGAAGTGCTGGAGCTGATCCGCCAGGCCGTGGCCAAAGATATCCCCGTGCTGGGGCATTGTTTGGGCGGCCAGCTCATGAGTCGGGCGCTGGGAGGAACGGTGGTCCGCAATCCGGTGAAGGAAATCGGCTGGGGCAGCGTGCGGCGCACGGATGAAGCCGCAGGCGACGAGGACTGGCTGGCCGGTCTGCCGGCCGAGATAGAGGTGTTCCAATGGCATGGTGAGACGTTCAGCCTGCCGGCGGATACCCGCCATCTATTGCGGGGTGAACACTGCGCCAATCAGGCTTTCGTCCTGAACGACCGTCATTTGGGCTTGCAATGCCATGTGGAGATGACCGAATCCATGATCCGTGCCTGGTGCGAAACCGGGGCCGGGGAAATTCGCGACAATCTGGGCGCAAGCCCTGCGGTGCAGTCCGCCACGGTTATGCAGGAAGACGCCGGCGCACGCCTGGAGCGCCTGCACGAGGTGGCCGACACGCTTTATCGGCGCTGGGCCAAGGGCTTGGTCCGGACGCCCCGGTGACGCTCCCCGACGCGGGTCTTTTGCGGGCATGGCTGGGGCGCGAGATCACCTGGCGCGGGCAGCGCTACCGCGTGGTGGAAATCCTCGATGACGGACCGGCCCTGGTCCTGGAAAGCGCGTCCG
>JAJZSR010000015.1:25071-27515 GCA_021849595.1 Pseudomonadota bacterium
CCCATGGCCGCCCCCACCGCGAGGCCCGTGACACCCTCTTGATCCCGGTGTGGGACGCGGAGACACAGAAACGGCATGCGGATTTCATCGAACTGGATGCCGCCAACCCTGTCGCGACTGGACAAAATTTCGGCCGCAGTTCAGGATAGCGCCACATTTTTAATTTAAGTCGGAGCGGTACGGAGGCAGCATGCAGCAAATCGACTATGCCCATTATGACTTTGGCAAGCGCCTGGATGACATTGCCAACGAACTCATGAATTTGGGCGGCAGCCCGCGCACGGAAGCGGACCTGACCGAGGGCCAGCGGGTGTTCTTGCGTGCGGTCAAGCGGGAAAAAGTCAAATATGTAGATCCCAGCCGGCAGGGTTATCCGCGCAATCTGCTCGAACAAGTGGAATCCTTCACCCGCACCATAGGAGATCTGCACAACTCCTATTTCGACGCCGGCATGCACAAGATCAGCGACTGTCTCTATAACCGCTGGAAAATGCTCTATGAAGAAACGCGCAAAGTGGCGGCTGCGGGCGGCGCGGACAAGCCTTGCTGGGTGGATGTGATCGAAATCGAGCAAAGCGACATGCCCGCTTTCTTCGATGCATGATATTTCTCAAGTCGTCATTTCAAGGCCCGGTTTTTCTGGGCTTTTTTATCCCACACATTCTGCCGCCGGGCTACTAATAAAGCCCTTTATCCGAAAATAAAATAATCCGATTAGACCTTGTCTCCCGGGCTGGCTATCCTGCACGCCCGCATATTCATAAGTACTCGGCTATTTCTTAAGGAGACTCCATGTCGAAACTGGTGCGCCCGCATGGCGGCGGCGAACTCAAACCCCTGATGCTGAGCGGCGCGGCCTGCCAGGCCGAACTGGCGCGCGCGCAGTCCCTCCCGAAAATCAAAATGAGTTCGCGTGAAACGGGCGACCTCATCATGCTGGGCATCGGCGGCTTCACACCCCTCGATGGCTTCATGACCAAGTCCGACTGGCAGGGCGTGTGCGACGGCTACAAGATGGCCAACGGCCTGTTCTGGCCCATTCCCGTCACCCTCTCCACCGACGACGAAGCCATCAAGGAAGGCGACGATGTTGCCCTGGTGAACGGCGAAACCGGCGAAATCATGGGCACCATGCGGGTAACCGACAAGTACACCATAGACAAGGCGCACGAGTGCATGCAGGTGTACAAGACCACCGACCTGGAGCACCCCGGCGTCAAGATGGTCATGGCGCAGGGCAAATACAACCTGGCCGGCCCGGTCAAGGTGCTGTCCGACGGCGGCTTCAAGGCCAAATACGGGGCTCAGTTCATGACCCCGGCCGAAACCAGAGCCAAATTCGAGGAACTGGGCTGGTCCAAAATCGCCGCCTTCCAGACCCGCAACCCCATGCATCGCAGCCACGAATACCTGGCCAAGATCGCCATCGAAACCATGGACGGTGTGCTGGTCCACTCTCTGCTGGGCGCCCTGAAGCCGGGCGACATCCCCGCGGAAGTGCGCTCCGAAGCGATCGCCACGCTGATCGACAACTACTTCGCTCCCAATACAGTGATCCAGGCCGGCTACCCGCTCGACATGCGCTACGCCGGTCCGCGCGAAGCCCTGCTGCACGCCCTGTTCCGCCAGAACTACGGCTGCTCGCACCTGATCGTCGGTCGCGACCACGCCGGCGTGGGTGACTATTACGGGCCGTTCGACGCCCAGAAGATCTTCGACGAGATCCCCAAGGGCTCGCTCGAAACCGTGAACATGAACATCGACTGGACCTTTTGGTGCAAAAAGTGCGGCGGCATGGCCAGCCAGCGCACCTGCCCGCACACCAAGGACGACCGCATTCTGCTCTCGGGCACCAAGGTGCGCGCCATGCTCTCCGAAGGCCAGGATCTGCCGGTCGAGTTTTCCCGCCCTGAAGTGGCCAATGTATTGAAGAAATACTACGCGAGCCTCACTGCCGAGCAGAACGTCAAGGTCGAGCTGAAAGGCCACTCGGCCGCGTGATGTATCCGCCGGCCCGGGATGCCCGGGGCCGGCGTAAATGCGGCCCATGCTGCCAAGGCCGCAAGCAAGGAATTGAAGCTCTGGGCCGCCGGAAGCGGAATCGCGCAACGCCCCGGCCAAGGTTGGTTCAGTGTGTCATCGGACCGCGCCGATTCGCGGAGTTAGCTAACTGGAGACTTTAGTCATGCCTACCTATGTTCGTACCGACAAGTGCGACGGATGCAAGGGCCAGGACAAAACGGCCTGCATGTACATCTGCCCGCACGACCTGATGAAGCTGGACAAGGACGGTTCCGAAACCGGACATGCCATGCGCGCGTTCAACCAGGAGCCCGAGCAGTGCTGGGAGTGCTATTCCTGCGTGAAGATCTGCCCGCAGCAGGCCATTGAAGCCCGCCACTATGCGGACATCGTGCCTCTGGGCGGCTCTGTACAACCCCTGC
>JAJZSR010000015.1:27525-27934 GCA_021849595.1 Pseudomonadota bacterium
CACCGACTCCATCATGTGGACCATCAAGTTCCGTAATGGCACACTCAAGCGCTTCAAGTTCCCCATCCGCACCACCCCCGAGGGCTCCATCGATCCCTACGGCGGCAAGCCCAAAGCTTCCATGGCCAACATCGCCGCTACCGGCTTCTTCACCGGCTCGGCTGACGGCGGCGTGACCAAGGGCTACCGTGCCGGCAATCCCGCCGAACTGATTCGCAAGTAATCTGATTTCAAGAAAGAGGCATAGAAATGGCTGGTGAATTTGGAAACCCAGAAATCATCGAAGAAGAAGTAGACATTCTTCTGATCGGTGGCGGCATGGCCAACTGCGGCGCCGCCTATGAAGTGATCCGTTGGGCCGATGCGGCGGCTACCGAGTCCGGCGTCAACCTGAAAATCAAACTGGTCG
>JAJZSR010000015.1:27944-28374 GCA_021849595.1 Pseudomonadota bacterium
GGCGCTGTGGCCCAAGGCCTGTCCGCCATCAACACCTACATCGGCACCGAGCAGGATCCCGCCGACTACGCTCGCATGGTCTCCAACGACCTGATGGGCATCACCCGTGACGACCTCGCCTACGACCTGGGCCGTCACGTCGACGACTCCGTGCACCTGTTCGAGGAATGGGGCCTGCCCATTTGGAAAACCGACGAAAACGGCGAGCGTCATGACGGCTCCAAAGGTCTGCCCGCGCTGAAGGACGGCGGCAAACCCGTGCGTTCCGGCAAATGGCAGATCATGATCAACGGCGAATCCTACAAGTGGATCGTCGCCGAGGCCGCCAAAAAAGCCCTGGGCATGGACCGCATCGAAGAGCGTATCTTCATCGTCAAGCTGGTGAACGACAAGAACGACAAGAATCGCATCGCCGGTGCCGTCGGCTTCT
>JAJZSR010000154.1 GCA_021849595.1 Pseudomonadota bacterium
GCCGCGGGCCTGCCGCGGCCGGGCAGCATGTAATGGCACATGCCGCCGATCAGCAGCCGCGAATGCCAGAGCGTGAGCGATACGCAGGAACCCAGTACGGTGCGGATGCGCGTGTCGCGGTCGCCGAAATACAGCTCGCCCGGCTGCAGGAAGATTTCGATGACGTGCGGTGGTTTATGCATCGGGCTACCCTTTGCAATAGATGGACGGGGCAGCCGCGCGCACGTCCTCGGTGATGCCGTTGAGGCTTTCGGAATGGCCCACCATGAGCCAGCCGCCCGGCTTGAGTGCGGAGAGGATGCGTCCTATCACCTGGCGCTTGGTGGCGAGGTCGAAATAGATCATCACATTGCGCAAAAACACCACGTCGAACTCGCCCAGGCCGGGCAGCGCGTGGTTCAAGTTGACCTGCAGGAAGCGCACGCGTGTACGTAAACGGCGGTCGATGACGAAGTTGCCGGCCTGTACGCCGACGCCCTTGAGGCAGTAGGCCTTGAGGTAGTGCTGCGGAATATTCTGCGCGCGCTCCAGCGGGTAGATGCCGCGCTGCGCTTTTTCCAGCACGCGCGTGCTAAGGTCGGAGGCAACGATTTCCCAGGGCGCTTCCCCCAGCACGTCTGCCAGGATCATGGCCAGGGTGTAGGGCTCTTCGCCGGAGGATGAGGCGGCACTCCAAAGGCGGAACGGCGCACCCGGCTTGCGCTCGGGCAGGATGCGCTGGCGCAGGAAATCGAAGTGCTTGGGCTCACGGAAGAAGTAGGTCTCGTTGGTGGTGAGCAGATCCAGCGCGGTTTGCAGTTCGTTCGGTTCGCGTCCGCTCTCGATGAGCTTGAAATATTCCCCGTAGGTGGCGAGGCCGTAGTGCGTGAGGCGGCGCGACAGCCGCCCGCACACCAGCGCCTTCTTCGCATCGGAGAGATGGATGCCGGCGATGCTTTTTGCCAGGGTCTTGAAGCGCACGAACTCCGTGTCGCTGATGCGCCGCAGGTTGCTGTAGTCGGCTTCAGCGTGCACGGCGGCGCCCTCCGCGGGGGGCGCCGCTTGCGGGCGCGAGATCACAGCACAAGGGTCTTGCCCTCCCGCATGAGGGTTTCCATTTCTTCTGCCGGCAACGCCTTGGAAAACAGCCAGCCTTGCATTTCGTGGCAGCCGTGGGCGCGCAGGAACTCGGCCTGGGAAGCGGTTTCCACGCCTTCGGCGATGACCTTGATGTCCAGCGCACGCGCCATTTCCAGGATGGCGCGCGCGATGGCGGCGTCGTTCCTGTTGTCCGGCAGGCCGCGCACGAAGGCGCGGTCGATCTTCAACGTGTCCACGGGGAAGCGCGACAGATACGCCAGCGACGAATAGCCCGTGCCGAAGTCGTCGATGGCCACGGTCACCCCCATTGCGCGCATCTCCTGCAGCACCTGGGCTGCGCGATCCGGATGCTGCATCAACAGGCTCTCGGTGATTTCCGCTTCGATGGCGCCGGCCTCCAGTCCATGCTGGTGGAAGCAGCGCATGAAAACTTCGCCCACGCCTTCGTGCGCGAACTGGCGCGGCGACAGGTTGACGGCGACGCGCAGGCCATCGAAGCCGAGCTTGCGCCAGCGCTTGAGCTGGGCGCATGCCGCATCCATGACCCATGCGCTCACGGGCTCGATGAGGCCGGTTTCCTCCAGCAGCGGGATGAAATCCAGCGGCGACACCAGGCCGCGTTCGGGGTGGGCCCAGCGCAGCAGCACTTCCACGCCGGTGATCCCGCCGGTCGCGAGGTGTACCTTGGGCTGGTAGTGGAGTAGGAACTCTCCCCGCTCCAGGGCGCGGCGCAGGCCGTTTTCCAGAGACAGGCGTTCGGCCATGTGAGTGTTCATCTCGGGGCGGTAGAAATGGAATTGGTTTCTGCCCTTGTCCTTGGCCCGGTACATGGCGGTGTCGGCGTTGCGCAGGAGCGTGCGCACGTCGTCGCCGTCGCTGGGGAAGACTGCCACGCCGGCGCTGGCGGTGACGAAGAACTCTCCCGTTTCCAGGGTGAACGGCGTGGTCAGCCCATCGACGATTTTTTTCGCCACCAGGGCCACGTCGGTCGGGTGGGCGAAATCCTCGATAAGAATGACGAATTCGTCGCCGCCGATGCGGGCCACGGTGTCGTCGCCGCGCACGATGCGGCCGAGCCGCGCAGCGACTTGTTTGAGCAGTTGGTCGCCCACTTCGTGGCCCAGGGTGTCGTTGATGTTCTTGAAGCGGTCCAGGTCGAGAAAGAGCAGCGCCAGGCTGCGTTCGTGCCACCGGGCTTTCGCGATGGCCTGTTCCACCCGATCGCGCAACAGGAAGCGGTTGGGCAGCGTGGTGAGGGGGTCGTGGTAGGCCAGCCAGGTCAGCCGCTCCTGAGCCTTCTTGCGCTCTGAGATGTCGCGCATGATGGCGGAAACCCGGGGACGCTGCTCGGTCTGCTCGCGGTGGCCGATGATGACCTGGGAGACAGGGATCTCGCGCCCGCTCTTGTCGCGCACCATGCACTCGCCTTGCCAGGTGCCGGCGCTCAGCGCGGTGGGGATGCCCTCCTTGAATATGCGATCGGCGCTGGCGTCGGGATAGAAATCCTGGATGCGCAGCTCGCCGGCCAACTGATCGGGATCCAGGCCGAGGATATCGCGCCCGGCCGAATTGATGTAGGCGATGCGGCCGTCGTCGTCCATGCTCACCACCAGATCGGAGGTGCTTTCGATGATTTCCGCCAGCCAGCGCGTCTCCGCCTCGCTTTCCCGCAGGGCCGTGATGTCGTGAATCACGACGACCGCGCCCAGGTCCTCGCCGGTTTCCGTGCGCATCTTGCGGCCGCTGCACAGGGCCTGACGCGGCGGCCGGCCGCGCGCGGCGATGACGATTTCGGCATCCCTGACATCTTCGCCCTGCAGCGCGCGGGACAAGGGCACTTCCTCGGGTGCCAGCGGTGTCGCGCCGTCCGCGCGGTAAAGGTCGTAGCCGCGCGCCCACGCTTGGGGGGGCAGGTTCAGGTCGATCACGCTGTGTAACTCTTTGGCGGCGCGATTGAAATAGACCAAGCCGCCCTTGTTGTCGCAGGCGACGACGCCGGCCGAGATGGTTTCCAGCACGGCGTTGAGGAAGGTTTTCTGCTGGCTGAGCGCGTTGCGCACGCGCACCATTTCCGTGATGTCCTGCGCCATGGCCACGAGGGTGTCGGCATGGCCGTCGTCCCCGCGCATGAGGGCGGCGGCGAGATGGACATGGCGGATCCCGCCGTCGCGCTGCTGCAGCCGCAGCACGTGCCTGGCGCCACGGCCCTCGGCGAACACGCGTGCGAACAGCGCCAGGGTTTCCTCGCGATCTTCCGGGTGGATGACGGCGGCAGCGCCCATGGCGCGCAGCTCGTCGCCTGCGTAGCCCAAAAGCTTGCAAGCGGCGGGGTTTATTTCCAGTATCCTGCCTGCGCGGTCCAGCACGCCGATGGGGCTGGCCGATTCGTCGAATACGGCGCGGAAACGCCGTTCGCTGCGCGTCAGCGCTTCCAGGGCCTGACGCTCGGCGGTCACGTCTTCGGTCTGCAGCACGAACCAGCGCGCCTTGCGCACGCCGTCGCGCGCCAACGCGAGGGCGAAGCGCACCCATACCGTACGCCCGGTCTGGTGCAGCAGGCGCAGCAGGCCGTTTTCTCCGCCGCCTCCGTCCGCCGCCGTCAGCAAGCGGTCCATGATGGCTTCGAATTGCCCCCAATCTTCCCCGGGCAGGATCGCGGCCAGGCCCAGAGCACGCAGTTCCTCCTCGCGATATCCCAACAGCCGGGCGAGGGCCGGGTTGACCCGCAGGAAGGCGCCTGCGACGGACACCAGGGCGGCGCCGTAGAGGGAGGAGGTGAACAGCAGGCGGTATTCCTCTTCCGCGGCCTTGCGCGCGGTGATGTCGCGCAGGACGCCGACGAAGCAACGCTTGCCGTCGGCATGGATTTCGGCCACGGCCACTTCCGCCGCGAAGCATGCGCCGTCTTTGCGCTGGGCGAGGACCTCGCGCGGGCCGATGCCGATGATCCTGGGGCGGCCGTCGGCCAGATATCGGCTTAGATGGCTGTCGTGGCCGGAACGCTCCGGTTCGGGCATCAGCATGCCGACGTTGCGCCCCACGGCCTCGGCGGCGGGCCAGCCGAACATGCGCTCGGCCGCGGGCGAGAACATCTGGATCATGCCGCGGGGGTTTATGGTCACGATGCCGTCCGGCACATGGTCGATCAGCGCCTTTAGCTCCTCGCGGCTCTCCAACAGTTGGGCGGCGAGCGGCCGTACGCGCCAGCGCACCAGCAGGATGCCGAAGCCGATCATGCCGATCAGGAGAGGCAGGAGTATGAACAGCTTTTGCGCGGGAGCGCTATACAATTCCCGGGCGTTTACGGTCACCACCATGCCCAGCCCCGTGTTGCCTATCGGCCTATAGGCGGCCACCACCGGGGTGCCGCGGTAATTACGTTCCTGGACCACGCCGGTTTGACCGCTCAGCGCCCGGGCGATGGGCAGGGCGGCCGTGCCGTGCCCGGCGGGCAGGCGGAACGGGGCGGGCTGAAAGCGCGTGGGAAAGCAAGCGGCGGATTTGTTGTCGCGGCCGCATAGGGCGACTACCATGCTGGTCGAATGCAGCTTGGGAATGTCCAGGAGGATGCTGGCCAGGGCGCGCGGTAGGGCCTGTTCGACCCGCAGATAACCGCGCGCGTGCCCATGCTGTACGAGGGGTTGCTTGTTGCGCAGATAAAAGCGGCCGTTCGCCCAAACGAGTTTGGTGCCTTCCCTTTGCGCCAGGGGAAGAGCCAGTTCGGCATGGGTGAACGGCTTGCCGGCGGTGGCCACGACATGCCCTTGCAGGTCTTCCACGGCGGCGGCCGTCGCGCCGCTTGCCAGGATGCGCAGCAAGGCGGGAGCGAGTATTTCCTGGCGGCGCGGCTCCGGGCCTGCGAGGTCGTTGGCGTACAGCGGTTCGCCGGCATAGGCGGGCAGCCGCAGTGCGGCGCGCTCCAGGGTGGAGGCAATGAGTGTTTGGGAAAGATCCAGGGTATCCGTGAGCCCGTTTTCCAGGGTGTCCCGGTTTTGCGCGTGCATGACGACGAATACGCCTACGCCCGTCGCGCCTGCGGTGAGGGCGATCAGAAAGGCCGCGGTGGCGATGATGCGCCGCGCCTCGTGCTGGCCGGCGTACCCGCGCAGGATCAAGGACAGGCTCCCCAGGGTCGCGAACAGCGGCCCGGCGGCCAGCGCCAAGTCCGCGTTCCGAGTCGTGTACCCGTTTTGCAGGGAGGATTGCCCCAGCCAGGCCAGGGTAGCGGCGGTGACGAGCACGCCGCCCACGAGCAAAAATACGTCGAACGATTTCCGCAACATTTTTTGTTTTTGTTCCATGGCACATATTGCCCCGGCCTGTTACCGCGCCGCTGGCGCGGGGCCGGGGAACCCCGAGTAAAGCAATGATCGGCGAAACCGGCGCGGGCTTGGTCGGCCCGCCAGGTCGGGGTATTCAGGGTATGGAGTTGGAGGACCCGCATCAGGTTCCCGCAGGCAAGCCATTTTCGGGCCTCGCCTGGGTGGCCCGTTCGAGCAGTTCGAGGTCGCCTTCGGAGAGGACTTTATCGACATCGAGGACGATGACGAACTTGTCCTGTACCTTGCCCATGCCCTTGATGAACTCGGCACGGATGCGGGCGCCGAAGGCCGGCGGCGGCAGGATGTCGGCGGCGGGGATGTCCAGCACCTCGTTCACCGCATCCAC
>JAJZSR010000016.1 GCA_021849595.1 Pseudomonadota bacterium
ACAGTTCGACCTCGGGATATTGCCGGCCCACTTCGATGACCACTTCCTTCCAGAGCTCCGAGCACTCCAGCACATTGGCCTTTTCCACCGAACACAGCTTCCTGCCGCGCTTCATGGCGATGTCGAAAGCGACCTTTGCCACGCGCCGGACTTCCGACTCGGCATACACCATGGTGTTGAAGCCCACGCGCTCGCCGCCGCGCATCTCGATGCCGCGCGGCTGTCCGAAATAGATGTCGCCCGTCAGCTCGCGCACAATCATGATATCCAACCCGGCGACGACTTCCGGTTTGAGGGTCGAGGCCGAGGCGAGCTCCGGATAAAGCAGGGCCGGCCGCAGATTGGCGAACAGATTGAGTTCCTTGCGGATGCGCAGCAGACCGCGCTCGGGCCGCAAAGGCCGATCGAGCTGGTCGTATTGCGGCCCGCCGACCGCCCCCAGCAGCACGGCATCGGCCGCACGCGCCAGATCAAGCGTCGTTTGCGGCAGCGGGTCGCCCGCGGCGTCGTAGCCCGCGCCGCCGATAGGCGCCTGCTCCAGTTCGATGTTGAGCCCCTCGCGCCGCAGCGCGTCGAGCACCTTCACGGCCTGGGCAACGATTTCGGGACCTATGCCATCCCCGGGCAAGACTGCGATTTTCATAATGTCGGTCACTGATTTTTGATTGACTACCCGCGGCCTGCTGCCGCATCCGTCGGCGGGGATACTAGTGTCCTGAGTCAGAGGTTCGTGGAATATGCTCGGGAGGGTTTGGACTGCTGTCGAAAAATGGCGATATCGCTGTCAGACGCGAAGCCGCGCGCGGCGAGGTTGAACACCTCGCGAGCACGGCACCAAAGTATGGCGGCGATATTCGACGTTTTTCCATAACGAATTTCCGACTCAGGACACTAGACGAACAGCCAAGGCGCTTCCGCCCGGCGCCGTGCTTCGTAGGCCCGGATCTTGTCCACCTTCTGCAGGGTGAGGCCGATGTCGTCGAAACCGCTGAGCAAACAGTATTTGCGGAATTCGTCGACGGCAAACGCTAGCGCGCTGCCGTCAGGCAGTGTCACCGTCTGCTGCGCGAGGTCGATATCCAGGCGGTAACCCGGGGTGGCGAAGGTTTCCGCAAACAGCCGGTCGACCGTCTCGGCCGGCAGCACGATGGGCAACAGGCCGTTCTTGAAGCAATTGTTGTAGAAAATGTCCGCGAAACTGGGCGCGATGATGGCGCGAAAGCCATAGTCCTGCAAAGCCCAGGGCGCATGTTCCCGGCTCGATCCGCAGCCGAAATTATCGCGCGCCAGCAGGATCTGGGCGCCCTGGTAGCGCGGCTGATTGAGGACGAAATCCGGATTCAGCGGCCGGGCGCTGCAATCCTGTCCCGGCTCGCCTACGTCCAGATAGCGCCATTCGTCGAACAGGTTGGGCCCGAAGCCGCTGCGCTTGATGGATTTCAGGAACTGCTTCGGGATGATGGCGTCGGTGTCGACGTTGGCGCGGTCGAGGGGCGCGACCAGGCCCAGCAATCGGGTAAAGGGCGTCATGGCTTTATTTGTTGCTCGCGCGTTCAATCGCCTGGCCTGCGTCCTGGATGTCCTGGCCCAGGCCCCGTATGGTGTTGCAGCCTGCCAGCAGCAGCGTACCGGCGATCATGGCAAAGACGAATGATTTCCTTTTCACGGCTTTCCTTCGCAAGCGAACTTCTCCGGGGCTCTGACAGGCCGCTGTTTCAAAAATGCCGGACATCGACGAAATGTCCGGCAATGGCCGCCGCGGCCGCCATGGCCGGGCTGACTAGGTGGGTTCGCCCACCCGCGCCCTGGCGCCCTTCGAAATTGCGGTTGCTGGTGGAAGCGCAGCGCTCGCCCGGCTCGAGGCGGTCGGCGTTCATGGCCAGGCACATGGAGCACCCCGGTTCGCGCCACTCGAAGCCGGCATCGACGAACACGCGATCCAGCCCTTCCTGCTCCGCCTGCCGTTTGACCAGGCCGGAGCCCGGCACGACCATGGCGAGCTTGACCCCGTCTGCCTTCCTGCGGCCTTTGACCACTGCCGCGGCGGCACGCAAATCTTCGATACGCGAGTTGGTGCAGGAGCCGATGAACACCTTGTCCACGGCGATTTCCTGGATGGGCGTGCCGGCCGCAAGCCCCATGTACTGCAGGGCACGTTCCCAGTCCTGACGCTTGACCGCATTCGGCGCGCTGGACGGATCGGGCACCCGCCCGTCCACCATGACCACCATTTCGGGAGAGGTGCCCCAAGTCACCTGCGGCACGATGTCCTCCGCGCGCAAGCTCACCTCGGCGTCGAAGCGCGCATCGGCATCGCTGTGCAGCGTGCGCCACCAGGCCACCGCCTGCTCCCATTGCACACCCTGCGGCGCATAGGGACGGCCCCTCACATAGTCTATGGTCTTGTCGTCCACGGCCACCATGCCGGCACGCGCCCCGACCTCGATCGCCATGTTGCACAAAGTCATGCGCCCTTCCAAACTGAGGCCGCGGATCGCCGAGCCGGCAAACTCGACGGCGTAGCCGGTGCCGCCCGCCGTGCCGATGCGGCCGATGATGGCCAAGGCGACATCCTTGGCGGTCACGCCCAGGCCCAGAACACCTTCCACGCTGATGCGCATGGCTTTCGATTTCTTCGCCACCAGGCACTGGGTGGCCAGCACATGCTCTACCTCCGAGGTGCCGATGCCGAAGGCCAGGGCGCCAAAAGCTCCATGCGTGGACGTGTGGGAATCGCCGCATACCACGGTCATGCCCGGCAGGGTCAACCCCTCCTCCGGTCCGATGACGTGGACGATGCCCTGGCGCACGTCGTTCATCTTGAATTCTTCGATGCCGAAGTCCGCGCAATTGCGATCCAGGGTTTCCACCTGCAAACGCGAGACGGGGTCGGCGATGCCTGCGGCCCGGCGCGTGGTGGGCACGTTGTGATCGGGCACGGCGATGGCGGTTTTCGCCCGCCAGGGTTTGCGTCCCGCCAAGCGCAGGCCCTCGAAGGCCTGCGGGCTGGTGACTTCGTGCACCAGATGGCGGTCGATGTAGAGCAGCGTGGCGCCGTCCTTCGCCTCGTCCACGACGTGCGCCTGCCAAAGCTTGTCGTACAGGGTCAAGCCCGCCATGCCGCAAACCACTCCTTGATCTCTACAAGGGGATCATTATAAGGCAAGGCGGCCGGCCCCTTGCAGGCGATCAGCGCGGAGAAATCACGATGCGGTGGTCGCGTCCCAACCATGCGCCGCTATCCTGCCATTGCCAGGTGAATTCCAGACTCTGGGCGCCGGCCAGATCGCCCGCCGGCAGGACCACGCGCCATTGCCCCAGCCCGGCGCCGGCCGCGGGCAGGTCGCCGATGTGCTGCCAGCCGTCGCGCCCCCAGTGCAACAAAACCGGTCGAGAAAACAAAAGCCAAAGGCTCTTGCCGCGCGGTACACGCCCCACCGGCGCCGCCGGTGTCCAGATCCAGATTTCCGGCTCCGGCCGGCGGGCGCCGTAGCGAGCCCAGACCGCGGCGGGGCGGTCGAAAGGCCGGCCGAGCTGGCGCGATACGGCAAGCTTGATGTACTCCGCATGGGCCCACAGCAGAGGCATGGCCGAACCGCTCGGCGCCCCGGGCTGGCGGCCGGGCGGAGGATGTTCGTCCCACACCTGCTCAGGGATCAAGCCGCCGGCCCCGGTCATGGCGTCCATGGCGGAAAGATAAGACAGCGGATCCTCCCCTGCGGCCAGCGCGTAATGGCCGCGCTCGCCGGTGAGCAAAGGCCAGGCGCGTCCCCGGCCGGTGCCGTCGAAGGGGCTGCCGTCCAGATGCTCGCCATAGCCGTCGCCGTTGTAACGATGCCAGACCGGCCCCTTAGGCGTCTCCACCCGCAACAAGGCATCGGCGACCCTGATGCTGTCGACAACTAAAGGATCGCGTGCGTCGCGCAGACCAAAACGCACCAACTGCAGGAACTCCAGCCCCACTTGCTCGGCCGCGGGCAAATCGGGATCGTGGCGGCGGTTTTTCACCGGCAACACCCGGCACAGCGCGTCCTCGCTGGCCAGTGCACCGGCCGGCGCCTCGCGCACGTAGTAACCCGCCACTCCCAGGCCGTGCACGAACTGGCCGCTGCGCGCCACCGTCCAGTCCTCCAGGCGGGCGTTCCAGAAATCAGCCACCGCCACAGCCAACTCCGCATCCTGTTTGGACACGAACTCGCTGCCCGCCACCAATGCGGCGATGCACACCGCGAGTGTGAACGGGTTCAGGCCGGCGTCTTCTTCCCAACGGTCCTGCGGACTCGCCGGACCGCGGCTGACCAGGAAGGCGAGCGCGCGCGCCGCCATGGCCGCGACCGGGATGCCGTCCAATTGCCCGCGCTCCGCCAGGGCCGCGGCCAGGAGCACCGGAAAGGCCGCTTCGTCGAGTTGCAGGCCCTGCCAATAAGGCTTGCCGCCCAGCCATTGATTCTGGAACCAGTGGCCGTCGCGCTGCTGGGTGGCGAGCAGATAGCGCAGCGTATCCCTCGCCTCGCCGAACGCGCCCAGCGCCAGCAGAGCTCCGGCGCTTTCCACCAGATCGCGCGGCCATACCAGGTGATAGCCCCCGCGCTCTTCGCGGCTGTTGCCCCAGGGCACTGAAAGACTAGCCACCATGGCACCGGCATAGCTCTTGTCCAGATGGGTTTTCAGCACGCCGGCCGAGATACGAAACTGGCGCGCCAATGCCTCAGGCAAGTCCGGCGGCACGGCGGCGGCGCTGTATTGCTCGTGCCAATGCGACCACGCCTGCACCTGGCCTTGCCAGACTTCTTCGAAGCGCTGCGCGAGCGCCGCACTGGCGAGCGTGCCCGCGGCCTCCTTGGAAGTCGCCAAGCCCAGGGCCAGCACACCGCGCGGCTGCAGGGCACCGATCATGGCGACATTGCCCGGCCCGGCCGCGCCATGGCTCCAGGTCATTCGCCCATTGTGGGAGAAATCCTGCCAGCCGTCGCTGGCACCCACATAGCCGACCGACAGGGCGGTGTAAGCGTCTTGGCCGTGTTCGTCGCGCGCCGCCAGCGCCAATCCGAACGGCCCCTGCTCGGCCCATAACACTGCCGCGCCGCCATATTCCCCACACCAGGCCAGGTTGTCTCTCCCCGTGCCGCCCAGATGGGGGGCAAGCAGGACATAGGGGCGCATGCCCGCTTCGCCCTCCAGGCGAAATTCCAGCAGCAAGACTTCCCGGCACGGGTCCGGGCAGATGCGCAAAGTGAGGTTGAAGCGCGGATGGCTGTGCACCACCGTGGCCAGCGGCACGCCGGGTGCAGGGGTTTCCAGGACGTAGCCGGGCAGCCTTTTCACCTCGCTCCAAAAGCCGTGCCCGTCCGCAACGATGAAACCCAGATCGCGGACTTGCGCGATGTCGATGCGCGGACAATAGATCTCGTTCAGGATGCCATGACCCACCGTGTACCACAGCCGCGCCGGGCCGAGGCTGGTGCCCACCAGATCCTTGTCGCTGCTTGCCCAGGTCGGGCGTATGCCCGGCAGGCCGGGAGCCTCAGGCGCGGCCGGTGGCACAGTCATAGGGTTACTTTCGGGCCCCGGGCCTTGGGTATGGTGACGGTCAGCGCGCCGTCCTTGAACTGTTCTCTCATCGCCTGATCGACCACCGGACCGGGCAAGGTGAAGCTTTCCACATAGGCGCTGCTATAAGTCTTGCCCCGGCCGCCTTGGCCCTTGATCTGGCCGGACAGATGGGTATCGAGGCTCAGTTGGCGTCCCACCAGTTCAACCTTCACCTGTTTGGCCCCCACGCCGGGAGGCAACTTGGCGCGCACGACATATTGGCCGGGCTGGGTCTGCAGACTGACCGTTTCCGCCACGCCCTCAGGCGGTGCCGACGGCAGGCCCACCATCACTGCCGACCGCCAAAGGGAAAAGACCTGTGCCATGGCACGCTCCTGCTGATCGACCGCCCTTTGTACTTGGCGCAAATAAGCAAAGGGATGCTCCCAAGCCGAATAAGTCATGGCGGTCGGTTGCGCACTCAGGGCAATAACGGGCGCCTGCCCCAGGTGATTCCGGACCTGCTCCGCCAGACGGTGGGTGTACACCGCCTGCGCCACTTCGGCCACCGCCAGCGCGGCGATGGCGCCCAAGACAAGTACTCGTTTCGCTTTTTCCCTTTCCATGTTGACCTCCAGTTTGCAAAACGGAGCTGGGAGCCGGTCACATTTGATTGATCAAATTGGACAGGCCGCGGTCCATGGCCCGCAGGCGGCCCATGACGCTCAGGCCCGGATCGCCCAGTTCCAGCGAGAGTTCGCCGACCCTGTCCGAAAGATCCTCTATGCCGCCCTGATAGGCAACCGGCAATCCCGCTGCCGCACGGGCGAGATGCTGCTGTGCCTCCTGCAAATCGTGCGCAGCCGCACGGTTGTCTCCGGCGACCATGCTGTCGATTCTTGCGTCATCTAGATCGAGGCGCGCCTTGAACAGATCTTTCACGGCCTGGTCGTGCACGAACAGCACCTGCCAGGAGGTAATGACCCCATGCGCGGTTTTTTCGCCGCTGGCCAGACTGCGGTGATAGCCCTGTTTCAAATCCCCGCCCAGAGACCAGGAGGCACCGCCCGTCCCAGGGCCCGCCTGACCGGCGAGTATCAGGATCGATACCCCCGCCACAAGCAAAAAGGGGAGTAAAAACCGCAACATAAATGACTTCATCGTCCAGCTCCTGGGTTCCGGCCGACGCCGGTCAGCAGTAATGACAGGCACCGGCGCTCCAATGTTCCCGCCCCTGGCAGAGGAACGGTTTTGGGCAGGAGGACTCCAATGGTTCATCGCTGGAGGAAAAATCGATGAAAACTCGTCCTCTCGCAGTCGTCGTGCTTCTCACCAGCCTGCTGACAGGCTGTTCCACCTTAGGGGTGAAGCCGGCCCCGCCGCCGGTGAGGGTGCCTCAAATCGTGCAAATGAGCCGGGAAGGAATGCCTGCCCAGGAGATCATTCAGAAAATGCGCGCCTCGGGAACGGCTTACCGGCTGACGGCGGCCCAGTTGGTCCAATTGCACAAAGAAGGTGTCCCTGACGCAGTCCTCAACTACATGCAGGAAACCTATCTGCAGGCGGTGCGCCATGACCAGCGCCTTGAAGACTGGAACCGATGGAGTTTCGACGACGGCTGGTGGTATGGCCCCTGGCCGGAGCCCTGGGGCTGGGGTCCCTATTGACGTTCCCCCTTGCCGCCGGGTAGTGTCCGCCGGGCCGGGAAGCGCCATACATTCGGGATGCGCGCTCCCAAGCCCGCGGTCCGCGCGGACCTTGTTGGAACACGAGCCAGCTTGAGTTGCGGCCCCGTGGTTGGCCAGCCGCTTCGCTGATGGTCCTGCAAGCACCAATCAGCGTCCATTCAAAACGGCGGCAGTCCTGATTTTGGGGAGAATGCATGCAACGCTTTATGCAATTTTTTCTCGATAACCCATTGTTTTTCCTCATACCGATCGCCTTTCTCGTGCTTGTCGCCTGGATCTTCCGGCCGAGCGCACGCAAGCGCTACGAAGAAGACGCCGAAATCCCTTTCGAGGACAAGGACGACAAATAGCGCACCGGCGCTCGCGCGTGGGCAAACCAGAACAGGGCGCGTTGCGCGATGCGGTCCTTCAACTGCAGCGCCAGCGCACCGATGGCATAGGCCTGCGGGTGTCCGTGCGCCATATCGCGCAAGCGGTCCGCCACCGGTGCAGGCCCTACGCTTCCGAGCGTGCCGGCGGCGCGTAGCAGCAAGACTTTGGCGGCGCGGTCGTTCAACGGGACTACGGCTTGGGCAGCTTCGAGAAAACCGTAGGCGCGCAGCAGGCGGCCATCCTGCAGGTACGACGCCTTTCTGACCTGGCGAAGACCGCCCTGCAGGATATGCCACACTTCGCCCCCCCGGGCATGCTCGGCGATGGCCGCTGCGGCCCGATCCAGGGTCTGCCGCAAGGCGGTACGCGGCAGCCAGGTAATCCGCACGGCACCGGCGACCAGAAGCGGCTCCACCGGGCGGGGATTGATATGGCCGCGCAGGATGTCCTGGCGCAACTCGAGATTGGGCGTGGCCAACCCCACCAATTCGTCTTCGCGGCGCGCCGCGACCCAAGTGCCCTGCCCCGGCAAGGCTGACGCGGCGGGCGCCATGGCGTCCAGGCGCGCTTTCAAGTTGGCCAGGGGTTGGGCCAACGCATAGCCGTAGCCGGCACGCGCATCGCGCATGTCCTGGCGGTAATCGGCCAACCACGCGGCACCGGCCACATTGGCGGGCGTCGCCGCCATGCGTTCATGTAATACGGCAGCAACCGGGAACAACGACCGGGCAACGGCCAAGGGAGGCGTAACCAACAACGCGGCAGCCAGAATTCCCTGCGCGATCACACCGGCCGCACGATTTCCCGGCAGGCGCCGCTCTTTGGGATTTACCCACCGGAAAACTCCGCCAGGCTTCCGCGCCCGCCCGTCCAAGGAACGCGGGCCACGCCATTTGAGCAATGAGCCGAGGCTCCCTATTCGGCGGGCCTTCGCTGCGCATACAGAGGGGAGCGGTTTGCTTTCTTCACGCATGGTCTGCTTCGTTGCCCAGCCATCACGCCGGAAACGGCGCAGAACGGGGCAATCGTCGGCGCCTGCAAATTAGGGGCGCCGTCGGCAGGAAAGTTCCACCCCACATCGGCTGCAACACCCAGCCGTACTTGACCCGTCCCGGGTGGGCTTGCGTGCCGGCAATGCACGATACGCCGGACGGGCACCGCCGTTATTGAGGCGGCCATATCGAACTTGAAACATTCTCGCACCCGGTTCGCTTGTGGAAGCCAGATTCCGCCCTTGGGCCGCCTCGATAACGTACCAAGATTAACCCTGTTATTGATCCTGCAGCCACAGAACGCCAATCGACTTGACAACCGACAACACGCGTAACGCGTATTTTCAAGCTTGTTGATGCCGGATCAATAAGATATCAATCAGCCTGCCAGACGCCGGACTTGCCGCCGGATTTTTCCAATAAGCGCACCGCTTCCATGCGCATGCCGCGATCCATGGCCTTGCACATGTCGTAGATGGTGAGCAGCGCCACACTCACGCCGGTCAGCGCCTCCATTTCCACGCCGGTCGGGCCGACGGTTTCCGTGCGCACCCGACACTCGACGCAGGAGGCCTCATGGTCGAGGGAAAATTCCACCGCCACGCGGGTGAGCGCCAAAGGATGGCACAGGGGAATGAGCTCCGCCGTGCGTTTGGTCGCCTGGATTGCCGCGACGCGCGCCACGCCCAGCACGTCCCCTTTGCCCGCCCGCCCGGTGCGGATGGCCGCCAGCGTCTCCTGGCGCATAAGGATGCGCCCGGCCGCCAGCGCCACGCGCCGGGTCGCGGCCTTGTCCCCCACATCCACCATGTGGGCTTCGCCGGCGGCGTCGAAATGAGTCAATTGGGACATCTGAAAACTCCTGTTGTACCATTCACCGCCCAGCGTGCGATTTCGGGCCGTGAAGTTATTTCCCCTGCTACTGTCTGCCTTCCTGGCCGTTGCCTCCGTGGCTGCGGCGGCGGATCTGCCCAACCTGGGGGAAGCCGATCGCGTCTATCTTTCCCATCGCCAGGAACAGGCCCTGGGGGCCGCCATCATGCGCGACATCCACGTAGACCCGCGCTACGTCAATGATGCGCAGATCGAGGCCTACGTCAACGAGCTGGGCTACCGGCTGGTGGCCAACAGCCCGGAAAACAGCCAGGCGTTCCGCTTCTTCGTGCTGCACGACCCGACCATCAACGCGTTTGCCCTGCCGGGCGGTTTCATCGGCATCCACACGGGAACCATACTGGCGGCCCAGGACGAATCCGAATTGGCCGCGGTGCTGGCGCACGAAATCGGCCATGTCGTGCAGCACCATGTCGCGCGCAGCATCGCCGAACAGTCGCGCAGCCTGTGGCCCACGCTCGCGGCTATGGCCCTGGGCCTGCTCGCGGCCCGCTCCAATCCGGACATCGCGGGGGCCGCCATCACCGGCGCCCAGGCGGCGGCAGTGCAAAACCAGTTGGCGCACAGCCGCGAGCACGAGGAAGAGGCAGACCGCATCGGCTTCGAAATCCTGGTCAAGTCGGGTTTCGATCCGCACGACATGGTAGCGTTTTTTCGCCGCCTGCAGCGCGAAAACCAACTCTACGGCTACAACGCCCCGGTTTATCTGCGCGACCATCCGCTCACTTCTGAGCGCATCGCCGACATGGCGGCGCGTGCCGATCGCCTGCCTTACAAGCAGGTGCTGAGTTCCGAGAACTTTTACCTCGTCCGCGCCCGCATCCGTGCCCAGGAAGGCAGTGCCCAGGACGCCCTCGCCTATTTCCGCGGGGTCGTGGACGACAAGCGTTACGCGCGCGAAGAGGCCGCGCTCTATGGCCTTGCGGTCGCCTATCTGCGCACCGGGCAGCCGGCTCGGGCGCAAGCCCCTGCCGAGGAAGCCGCGCGCCTGGCGCAAAGCCCCATGCTCGTCATGCTGCTGGCGAAGATCGCGGCAGCAACGGGCAAGATGCGCCAGGCCGCCGCCCTGTACCGGCACGGCCTCGATCTTTACCCCAACTATCATCCCCTGGCCTATGCCTATGCCGAATTGCTGATCGAAGAAAAACAGCCGGCCGCGGCGCTGAGCTTCCTGCAGCCTTTGCTGGTGCGCCGTGCCGGCGAGGCGAGGCTGTGGCTGCTGGCCGCGCAATCCTACGCGCTGTTGGGCCGGGTGCTCGCTTCGCACCGGGCCCAAGCCGAAGCGCTGGCTCTGGAAGGCAACTATCGCGCCGCCATCGAGCAAATCGATCTCGGCCTAAAAAGCGGGCAGGGAGATTTTTACACCGTCAGCGCCGCCGAGGCGAAGAAGCGCGAATGGCGCGCCCTGCTCGCAGAGCAGCAGGCCACTCTCAAGTAAGGCAATGCCGCATCTCAGTGTCCTGAGTCGGAAATTCGTTATGGAAAAACGTCGAATATCGCCGCCATACTTTGTCGCCGTGCTCGCGAGGTGTTCAACCTCGCTGCGCGCGGCTTCGCGTCTGACAGCGATATCGCCATTTTTCGACCGCACTCCAAACCCTCCCGAGCTTATTCCACGAACCTCTGACTCAGGACACCAGCGCCTCATACCGAGTTGCCGCTTGGTATGAATTTACTGCGCCGCCGGGAGCGAAAATGCGCGCCCTCGGCTTGCGCCACGGAAAGGGATTAACTTATTCTTAGTCATCCCTCGCGGATGGCTTCGGTGTAATATGCTCCCGCTGTTTGCCGACGTCCCACCCCAACCCAAACGAAACATGGAGGAAGACTATGCGGAATATCCGTATGGGGCTGCTGCTAGGCGTGCTGGGCCTCGCTGTCCACGCCGGCCTTGCCCAGGCTGCGGAGCCTGTAAAACCGAGCGAAATGACGGGCAAGGAGCTGGCCTTCGACAGATCGCTGGGCAACTGCCTCGCCTGCCACGCCATGCCGACCGTGCATGACGCGACATCCCCCGGCACCATCGGGCCTCCGCTCATCGCCATGAAGGCGCGCTTCCCCGACAAAGCCGCGCTGCGCGCCCAGATCTGGGATGCCGCTGTGAAAAACCCTAACACCCCCATGCCCCTGTACGGCAAGAACAAGATTCTGACGGAACAGGAAATCGATAAAGTCACCAACTTCATTTACGGACTGTAAGGAGAAATCAGCAATGGATGCTCTTCGGAGGAACATACTCAAGAACGCCGGCGGCGTCGGCATGATCGGCCTGGCCATCGGCGCCGGGCTGCTCAAGCCTACCCTGGCCCTGGCCGACTGGAACAAGGCCGCATTTGATGCCAAGACCGTGCCGGAGGCCGTTAAAGCCCTGGGCGCCGTGAACGCGGCGGAAAGCAAGGAAATCATCATCAAGGCTCCCGACATCGCGGAAAACGGCGTGGTCGTGCCGGTGGAAATCACCAGCAACATTCCCGGTACCGAGTACATCATGATCCTTGCGGAAAACAACCCCACCCCGCTGATCGCCGATTTCGATCTCACCAACGGCGCCATGGGTTATGTGGCGATCCGCATCAAAATGGGCAAAACCGGTCCGGTGCGCGCCGTCGTCAAGGCCAACGGCAAGCTCTATACCGCGGCCAAGGAAGTCAAGGTCACCATCGGCGGCTGCGGCGGCTGAACTGCACCAGATTCCCGTCCGCAAGCATCGATTGAAAGGAAAATTATGGAACCCATGCGTATGCGTGCCACCCTGCAAGGCGACGTGGCCGACATCAAACTGTTGATCAACCACCCCGAGGAAACCGGCCTGCGCAAAGATCCGAAGACCGGCCAGATCGTCCCCGCCCACTTCATCACCAACATCACGGCCACCGTGAACGGCAAGAAGGTGCTCTCTGCCCAGTGGGGCGTGGGCATTTCCAAGAATCCGTTCATGGGCTTCAAGGTCAAGGGCGCGAAAGCGGGCGACAAAGTCGTGGTCACCTGGGTGGACAACAAAGGCGAAACCCAGACTGGCGAAACCACCATCGGCAGCTGATGCCCTCATGGGCCCGGGACAAGTGCCCGGGCCGTTCACTCGTCGTGGAGGAGTTCAGATGAAAAAACTGCTGTCCCTGCTGATCGGTGCCGGGCTTGTGTTCGGAGCCGTCACTGCCAACGCCGGCCCGGAACAGGATCGCGAGGCCCTGATCAAATATTTCACCACCAAGTATCCCAACGTCAAGCTCGACAACTATGTCAACGGCGCCCTGGCATTCGACCCCGATGCCATGGAGCAGTATAAGGAAATCATGTCCTTCCCGCCCTTCGTCGGCATCATCGAACAGGGCAAGAAGATGTGGGACACGCCTTTCGCCAACGGCAAAACCTATGCAAGCTGTTTTCCCAACGGCGGCAAGGACATCGCCGGCAATTATCCCTATTTCGATGATAAGACCGGCAAGGTCGTGACACTCAACGATGCCATCGATGCCTGCCGCGTGGCCAACGGGGAAAAACCTTACGGCTTGGCCAGCAAGGAGATCGGCGTGCTCGACTCCTATATGCGCACGTTGTCCGACGGCATGAAGATGGATATCAAAGTGCAAGGGCCGGGTGCGCTGGCCGCCTATGAGAGGGGCAAGAAAACCTATTTCTCGCGCGTAGGCCAGTTTAACTTCGCGTGCGCTACCTGCCACATCCAGCAGGCCGGCGCGCGGCTGCGTTCCGATCTCTTGTCGCCGATCATCGGCCAGGCCACGCACTGGCCGGTATTCCGCGGCGGCGAGAACCTCGTCACGCTGCAAGAGCGCTACAAAGGCTGCTTCAAGATGATCCGCGCAATGCCTCCGAAAATCGGCGGCACGGAAATGAATGATCTGGAATATTTCCAGTCCTACGTTTCCAACGGTCTGCCCATGCAGGCCTCAGTGTTCCGCAAATAATCTTCGTCCGCCTGCGCAAGCCTGGCCAGCCCAGGCTTTTTTTTTGGGTTTTCCCTACCATTTACGCCGACCTTGCCGGCGCCGACAATACGGACGCACGAAGTCCAACAGGAGCTGTCAACATGCATATGAATCGTCGCGAATTTCTTCAGGTCATCGGTATCGCCGCCGCTTCCGGGCTGGCCCTGCATAGCCGGCAGGCGCTGGCGGGTAACGGCGACGCTCTCTATGACGTGCCGCGCATCGGCAACGTTTCCCTGCTGCACATGACGGATTGCCATGCCCAGCTCCTGCCCATTTATTTCCGCGAACCCAGCGTCAACATCGGCATAGGCCAGGCGGCCGGCCACCCGCCGCATCTGGTGGGCGAATACTTTCTCAAGTATTACGGGATGAAGCCGCACACCCGCGACGCCTATGCTTTCACTTATCTGGATTTCGCCGAAGCCGCGCGCACCTACGGCAAGATGGGCGGCTTCGCCCACCTCAAGACCTTGGTCGATCGCCTCAAGGCATCACGGCCGGGCGCGCTGCTGCTGGATGGCGGCGATACCTGGCAAGGATCGGCCACGGCCCTGTGGAGTAACGCCCAGGACATGGTGGATGCCGGCATTGCGCTGGGGGTGAATGTGATGACCGCGCACTGGGAAATGACTTATGGCGCCGAGCGCGTCACTCAGGTGGTAAACGGCGACTTCAAGAAAGCCGGCGTCGATTTCGTGGCGCAGAACATCCATACCAGCGATTTCGGCGATCAGGTTTTCCCGCCCTACGTGATAAAAGACATCAACGGCGTGCAGGTGGCCATCATCGGCCAGGCCTTCCCCTACACGCCTATCGCCCATCCGCGCCGCTTCGTGCCAGACTGGACCTTCGGCATCAACCAGGACGGCATGCAGAAATGGGTCGACGAGGCGCGCAAGAAAGGCGCCCAAGCCGTCGTCGTGCTGTCGCACAACGGCATGGACGTGGACTTGAAGATGGCCAGCCGGGTGAGCGGCATCGACTTCATTCTCGGCGGCCACACGCATGACGGCGTACCCCGCCCCGTCCCGGTGAAGAACGCCGGCGGCGTGACCTATGTCACCAATGCCGGTTCCAACGGAAAATTCCTCGGCGTCCTGGATCTGGACGTCAAGGATGGCAAAGTTGCGGCCTGGCAATACAAGCTGCTGCCCGTGTTCTCCAACCTGCTGCCCGCCGACTCCGCCATGAGCGGGCTGATCCAGAAGGTGCGTGCCCCCTATGACAAGAAGCTGGCGGAAAAGCTTGCCGTGACGGAGGAAGTGCTGTATCGCCGCGGCAATTTCAACGGTACCTTCGACCAGGTCATCCTCGATGCCCTGATGAAGGTGAAGGATGCCGAGGTCGCCTTCTCGCCCGGTTTCCGCTGGGGCACCTCGCTGCTGCCGGGCGAAGCCATCACCATGGAACACCTCATGGACCAGACCGCCATCACCTATCCCTACACCACTATCAGCGAACTGACCGGCGAGCAGATCAAGGGCATCATGGAAGATGTCTGCGACAACCTCTTCAACCCCGACCCCTATTATCAGCAGGGCGGCGATATGGTGCGCGTCGGCGGCATCAGCTACACGGTCGATCCGGCCAAGCTGGTGGGGCACCGCATCAGCAACATGATGCTCAAAGGCAAGCCTGTCGATCCGAAAAAGACCTACAAAGTGGCTGGTTGGGCGCCTGTGGGCGATACCACCTCGGGCGCACCGGTCTGGGAAGTGGTCGGCGAGTACCTGCGCGCAACCAAGACCATCAAGCACGTGAAAGCCAACCAGCCCAGGGTGATCGGCATCGGCGCGCACAACCCGGGCATCGCTCCCAATGTCATCTGAGCGCCTTACACGCGCATCGAAGGGGCCTCAGCGGCCCCTTTTTCTTGCTTGTCTTTCAGTAGGCGCCTGGGCGTTTGGTTTAGAATCGATCCAAAGCAGACTGCCACACATACAGTCAGATGATGACCAGCAACGAAATCCGCCGCCGCTTCCTCGAATATTTCGCCGACAAAGGACATACCATCGTCCCTTCCAGTCCGCTCGTGCCGGGCAACGATCCCACCCTGCTCTTCACCAATGCCGGCATGGTGCAATTCAAGGATGTGTTTCTGGGCCTGGACAGCCGCCCCTATGTGCGCGCCGCCAGTTCCCAGCGCTGCGTGCGCGCCGGCGGCAAGCACAACGATCTGGAAAACGTTGGCTATACCGCCCGGCACCACACGTTTTTCGAGATGCTGGGCAACTTTTCTTTCGGCGATTATTTCAAGCGCAACGCCATTCTCTATGCCTGGGAATTCCTCACCCGCGAGGTGGCGCTGCCGGCGGAAAGACTTTGGGTGACGGTCTACGAGGAGGACGAAGAGGCTTACGATCTCTGGGCCAACGAGGTCGGCGTGCCGCGCGAGCGCATCGTGCGCATCGGCGACAACAAGGGCGCACGTTACGCCTCGGACAATTTCTGGCAAATGGGTGACACCGGCCCTTGCGGTCCTTGCACGGAAATCTTCTACGACCACGGCCCCGACGTCGCAGGCGGTCCGCCAGGCTCGACCGACGCGGACGGCGACCGCTATATCGAAATCTGGAACTTGGTGTTCATGCAGTACAACCGCGACGAGAGCGGTGCGCTGCATCCCCTGCCCAAGCCGTCGGTCGATACCGGCATGGGGCTGGAGCGCATTGCCGCGGTGCTGCAGGGCGTGCATTCCAATTACGACATCGATCTTTTCCGCGATCTCATCCACGCCGCAGCGGAGATCACAGGCTGCACGGATCTGACAGACAACTCCCTCAAAGTGATCGCCGACCACATCCGTGCCTGCGCCTTTCTCATTGCCGACGGCATCATCCCGGGCAACGAAGGCCGCGGCTATGTGCTGCGCCGCATCATCCGGCGCGCCATTCGCCACGGCTACAAACTGGGCCAGACCAAGCCCTTCTTCCACCGCCTGGTGCCCCGACTGACCGAGCTGATGGGGCAGGCCTACCCGGAATTGCTGCAGGCTCAGCAAGCCGTCATGGATGTGTTGCGCCAGGAAGAGGAACGCTTCGCCGAAACCCTGGAGCATGGCATGGCGCTGCTGGATGAGGCCCTACGCGAGGGCGGCGGCACACTGTCCGGGGAGGCGGCTTTCCGCCTTTACGACACTTTCGGCTTTCCCATCGACCTCACTGCCGACATCGCGCGCGAGCGTGGCTTCGGCATCGACATGGACGGCTTCGACGCCGCGCTGGCCGCCCAGCGGGAGCGGGCGCGTGCCGCGAGCAAATTCAAGAGCGCCGGCACCTTGGCCTATGAGGGCGAGGCCACCCGGTTCACCGGCTATGACACGCTCACGCAGCAGGCCAGAATCCTGGCCCTCTATGTCGAAGGCAGCCCGGCGCCCGCCCTGGAACCGGGACAGGCCGGCGTGGTGGTGCTGGACGCAACGCCTTTTTACGCCGAGTCGGGCGGACAGGTGGGGGATCGCGGTATGCTGCAATCCGACAGTGCCTATTTCGAAGTGGCGGATACGCAAAAAATACGCCCCGAGGTCTACGGCCATCATGGCGTGCTCAAGGGCGGGCGCCTGGCCATCGGCGATCGGGTGTCCGCCCAGGTGGATCAGGACGCGCGCCGGCGCGCAGCCTACAATCATTCGGCCACCCACCTGATGCATGCCGCGCTGCGCCAGGTGCTGGGTACGCACGTCACGCAAAAAGGCTCCCTGGTGGACGCCGAGCACACCCGTTTCGACTTTTCCCATCCCAAGCCCGTCAGTGCGGAGGAGTTGGCGCGCGTCGAGGAACTGGTCAACGAGGAAATCTGTCGCAACGACGTCGTGGGCGTACGCTATCTGCCCTATCAGGAAGCGATCGCCGCGGGAGCAATGGCCCTGTTCGGAGAGAAATACGGCGACGAGGTACGCGTAGTGAACATGGGCGATTTTTCCACCGAACTGTGCGGCGGCACCCATGTGACCCGCACCGGCGACATCGGTATGTTCAAGATTCTTGCCGAATCCGGCGTCGCCTCGGGCATCCGCCGCATCGAGGCCGTCACCGGCCCAGGTGCGCTCGCCAGCATCCAGACCCAGGAGCGCATGCTGCAAGCGGCTGCGCAGAGCCTCAAGGCCCAGCCCCAGGAACTCGGCGCCAAGCTCGCCCAGATCATGGATCACGTCAAAACCCTGGAGCGGGAACTAAGCCAGCTCAAATCCCGCCTCGCCCAGAACTTGGGTGCCGACCTGGCCGCCCAAGCCCGCGACATTGCCGGTGTGCGCCTGCTGACAGCGGCGCTGCCGGAGGGCGAGCCCAAGGCGCTTAGGGAAACCGCCGACAAGCTGCGCGACCAATTCAAATCCTGCGTCCTTGTGCTCGCCGGCGTGCAAGCCGACAAGGTCCATCTCATCGCCGCAGTCAGCGCCGACCTGAGCAAACGCATCAAGGCGGGCGATCTGGTCAATTTCGTCGCGGCCCAGGTGGGCGGCAAAGGCGGGGGGCGCGCCGACATGGCCCAGGCGGGTGGCACCCAGCCGGCGCAGTTGCCGGGTGCGCTCGCTTCGGTGGAGGCTTGGCTTAAGGAACGGCTCTAGCCCGTCGCCGCCTCCGGCACGCGAGTTGCTTAAGCCAACATGAGTCTATGCACGCGCCGGCAGCGCTGCTCGCAAGAGATCGTGCGGGGCCATTGATTAAAGCGGGCGTTGTGCATTTTAATTGCGGAGTTTGCAGGCCGCCCTGCCTGCACCGATGAAATGCTTGCTCGTTGAGGTAAACCGCGCCCGACCATGATCGCCAAAACGCTGCCTTTCAACCTGGCCGAACGCTTAGGCCGCCTGCTGCCTCTGGGAGGACGGGATGACGCACCGCTTGCCAGCGTAAAGGCCGCCAGCCATTGGCTGGACAACCTGCCGACCGGCGATGCCCTGCGGGCCCAGCAGATGGTCTATGAGGAATTTCGGCGTTTATTGGAAAATCCGACAGAATGCACGAAATCTCGACTGGATGCCATCCTCCTCGCGGACGCGCGCAGCCGAGATCTGCAGGACACCCTGGTGCGCCAGTACCTGCGCAACCCGCGCATGTCACGCGCCGTGGAAAGCCAGCTCTGGCACGCCATTTACAACTACTACCGGGAAATCGCCCGCCTCTACCATACCTATCTTGCCGACCTGGGCAAGAAGGCCGTCCTGACGTCCGAGGTGCAGGCACTCCTGATCCAGCGCACCCTGCGCAACTTCCGCCATTTCATGAAATGGCGCTTCATGCGCTACATGCACCTGGAATCCAAGACCTGGCAACGCCTGCACAATCTCTACCTGCTGGCGGAGGACAGCGACATCCAGCGCCAGCCGCAGAAAACCTATCCGCACGAGGCCGGTGCACATACTTGCGAATCCGAGTACCTGCACTGCCTGATGCTCAACCAGGCCAATGCCGGCACGCTTTATCCGCGCCAGATCGACCTGGTCGATCAATGGCTGGATGGCTGGGTCAAGAGCCTGAATCTGGACAGGCAACTGGACGGTGCGCGCCACACCTTCAACGTCAATCTGGCGGAGGATCGCGGCGCGCGGCGCATCCGGCGCGTGAGCGAAGATTCCGCCAATCGCTACTGGAGCTCGACTGCCCTGGTCGAGCAGATGGGACGGATGCGCGAGGAGCTTCGCGATGGCGTCCCGCCCGTCCGTCTGGGCCTCGGCGAGGATGCGCGCATGCCGGAGACCTCCGACATGCTGGAACACCTGGAGCGCCAGTGGTCTCCCCTGACCACGCGTGACCAACGGCGCAAGAACCGCCAAGCCGTCAAGAAATCCCTGGAGGTCGTGTATGGCCTGGACCACATCATCGCGGCACTCAAGGACAAGCCCGTCGAAACCAACGACGCCCCGCTGTACGGCGACCATTATGCCTACGACGAATCGGTGGACATGCACGTCTATGGTTTCGTCACCAGCCGAACCCGGGAACGCCGCACCCAGATGCCTACATCCCCCAGTGCGGCTCCCAGCTACCCGATGGAAAGCTGGGTTATGGAAGACGAAAGCGAATGCGGCTATGGCGCCAGCATCTCCCTGCAAAGCCACGACTGGCTGCGCGTAGGCGTTCTGGTGGCATTGCGCGCGCCGCACAGCGAAGCCTGGAAGGTCGGTATCGTGCGCCGCCTGTCGCGCGAGGTCGGTGACGCGGACAGTTGTTCGGTGGGTATCGAAACCCTGCCCGAAACACCGGATGTCCTGAGCCTTTACACACCCGGCAACGGCGGCGGTTATTACGTGAATGGCGTCGACGCGACCAACAGCCTGCTGCCGGCACTGGCCATACGCCTGACGAATCCGGCGAGCAGCAAAGTCTGCCTGCTCATCGATCCCGGCCAGTACCATCCCCAACGCATCGTGGAGATCCGCGGCCTGGAGCAGGTGCAGCGGGTACGCTTCGGCATCCCGGTGGAACGCGGCGAGGGCTGGCTGCGGTTGTGCCTGGAAGAGGTCAAATAGGGTCGGCGAAGCGTCGCGCCAGATCTGCTATCCGCTGCCCGCTGGCGCTCTGCGCCCTCCCGGCCGTCGCCACGGCTTGGGCATAGCCGGCAAAATTCCGCCAGGGCGCGCACGATAAGCGCCTTGCGCAGCCGCCCGGCACCCCACAGCGTCCACTCGGCGCGACTATGCGCCCGCGGCGCCGCACTGCGTATCCTGACGCCCCATTGCGGCCGGCCTCCGTCCCAGGGGTGGGCACGCACCACCGGACGGTGAGCGGCAGCCGCCTCCACTCCCATGCAGGGCCCGTAGTATTCGACCCGCAGATCAGCGCTCACTCCGGCAAGCAGGTGATCCAGGCGCGCCAAGGCGTCCTCCAGGGCGGTATCCACCTTAGACATCATGGTCGCAGGTCGGTGCACAAGGGCCAGCCTCATTGACGTAGGTTGCGCAACGAGTGCGCCGAGCTACATGCTGTAACTGGAGTTATCAGCAAACGGAGGCTGGCCATGGATGAGCGTATCAAATATTTCGTCGGATTGGATGTGCATAAGGAATCCATTTCCATCGGTGTAGCTGAGACTGGCCGATCATCTGCCCGGTTGTTGGGGCAGATTCCCCATGACACCGGCAAGCTGTTACGCAAACTGGGGGCCATGGGCGAAGTTTTCGAAGTGCATGTGGTGTACGAGGCCGGCCCCACCGGCTATGGCTTGCAACGGGAACTGGTTGCACACGGCTATGCATGCGAAGTAATTGCACCGTCGTTGATTCCCAAACGAGGAGGCGACCGCGTCAAGACCGATCAACGCGACAGCCTTCGGTTGGCAGAACTGTCCAGAGCGGGAGAACTGACGGCCATCTGGATTCCGGATATGGTTGACGAGTCGATCCGGGATCTCGCGCGTGCACGGGAAGACGCCATCAATGCCCGCCGGCAAGTCAGGCATCAACTGAGAGGCTTCCTGTTGCGGCACAGTATTCGCTATTCCGGGAAGACGGCCTGGACGAAGACTTTTTACCGGTGGCTGGGGACACTGTCGTTTACGGAGCGGAGTAGCCAGACAGCCTTCACGGAATACTGTCTGGCTGTTGAGGCCGGTGACAAAAGAGTGGAGCGTCTCTCGGATGCGCTTACGGAAGCGATTGAAGGCTGGCGCTTTGAGCCTTTGGTCAAATCCACGGATACGAGCATGATTCATCGTCGTAGCTTTCACTTCGCATCACATGATCGATCTTTAATCGTTGACAATTGCGACCATACGAACAGGGTGTTGAAATCGTTCACATAGCGTACCTGTGAAAAATTCTTGCTATGCTACCGCACACCGCCATGCCCCAAGCCGCCGCAGTCCCTCCTCTGCAGATCGCCGCGCTCACCAAGCGCTACGCGCAGCACATAGCGCTGTATCCCCTGGACTTGGACATCCGCGCGGGCGAATGCCTTGCGTTGGTAGGCGGCAACGGTGCGGGCAAGTCCACCCTGCTCAAATGCCTGTGCGACCTCATCCGGCCGGCGGCCGGATCGGTACGCATCTTCGGGCTGCCCTACGCCCAGGCGCGCCGGCGGCTCGCCTACCTGCCGGAGCGCTTCCTGCCTCCGCCGCATCTGAGCGGCTGGGAATTTCTGCGCTTCATGCAGTCCTTGCAGGGACTCGCCTGGCACCAGAACAACGCCGAAGCGCTGTTGCGCGAACTGGATCTCGCCCCCGAGGCGCTACGCCGCCCGGTGGGCAGCCTGTCCAAGGGTATGGGCCAAAAGCTCGGCCTGGTCGCCGTGCTGCTGATGGAAAAACCGCTGCTGCTATTGGACGAGCCCTTGAGCGGCCTCGATCCCCTCGCGCGGGCACGGGTGCGCACGCTGCTCACGCGTTACTGCCGGCAAGGGTGCAGCGTGCTGTTCAGCACGCACCAGTTCGAGGGGCTGGAAAACCTCGCCGACCGCATCCTGCTGCTGCACGAGGGCCGGCAACGCTTTCTTGGCGAACCGGCGGAATTGCTGGCACACACCGGGCGCACCAGCCTGGACGAGGCCTATCTTGCCTGCATCGGGGCCTGAGCAGCCTCCAGCGCGCTTGCCACCTGCACGCGCAACGCCGGCAGCACTTCCTGCTCGAACCAGGCATTGCGCTTGAGCCACAAGCGGTTGCGTGGGCTGGGGTGCGGCAGTGGGAAATAGCCCTGTTGCAGATGGCGCGCGTAAGCCTGCACCGTATCTGCGACCCGCTCCCGGCCCACACGCAGGTAATAATCCTGGGCATAGCGTCCCACCAGCAGCACCAGGCGGATGCCTGGCAGGAGCGCGCGCAGGCGCGGATGCCATAACGGTGCGCATTCCGGGCGCGGCGGCAGGTCGGCGCCGCGTACCGTGCCCGGGTAGCACAAGCCCGCAGGCACGATGGCGATGCGCGAGACGTCGTAAAACTGCTCGCGCGTGAGCTCAAGCCAGGCGCGCAGCAAATCACCGGAAGGATCGTTCCAGGGGATGCCGGTCTCGTGCACGCGCCGTCCCGGCGCCTGGCCGACGATGAGCAGCCGCGCGCTTGGCGATGCCCGCAACACGGGACGCGGCTCATGCGGGAGGTGGGCGGCACAGACGCTGCAGGCGCGGATTTCCTGCAACAGGGTATTCAAAGCCGGATTGGCCACGTCTGGTAAAGTAAAAATCAAAGCAAACCACTTGGGGGAGCCCTATTATGGCGCAAGCTGATGCTCCGGCATCGATCAACCTCCCGTCCTGGCACAGCCTCGAAGCGGAGGGTGCCTTTCTGCGGCTGCAGTCATCCACCCAGGGCCTGTCGCCGGAAGAAGCCTACCGCCGCCTGCAAAGCCAGGGGCCCAATCTCCTGCCGGAAGCGCGCCCCGCCTCCCCATTCAAGCGCTTCGCGCGCCAGCTCGACAATCTGCTGATCTACCTGCTTCTTGCTTCGGCCCTCATCACACTGCTGCTGGGCCATGTGCTGGACAGCGTGGTCATCGCCGGCGTGGTGCTCATCAATGCCATCATCGGCTATGTCCAGGAAGGCAAGGCCGAGGAGGCGCTGGCCGCCTTGCGCGGCCTGGTGGCCCATCAGGCGACGGTGATCCGCGCCGGCCGCCGCATCGAAATCCCTGCTCAGGAGCTCGTTACCGGCGATATTCTGGTGCTCAATGCCGGCGATCGCGTCAGCGCCGACGTGCGCCTGCTGGCCGCCTACAACTTGAACCTCGACGAATCCGCGCTGACCGGGGAATCCACGCCGGTGGAAAAGTCTTTGGTACCGGTCGGCGCCGACACGCCCCTGGCGGACCGCGCGAACATGGCCTACTCTGGCACCCTGGTCACGACCGGCCAAGGCACGGGCGTGGTCGTGGCGACCGGCATGGGCACCGAAATCGGCCGCATCGGCCAACTGCTCACCGGGGTCACGCCGCTGCAGACGCCCCTGCTGCGCAAGATGGCGCGCTTCGGGCAGCTGCTTTCCACGGCCATCCTCGCCACCGCCGCGCTGGCTTTCGCATTTGGCCATTATGTGCGCGGCTATGCGGCGGCCGACATGTTCATGGCGGCGGTCGGCTTGGCGGTAGCCGCCATACCCGAAGGCCTGCCGGCCATCCTCACCATCATCCTCGCCATCGGCGTGCGCCGCATGGCAAGGCGCCGCGCCATCATCCGCCGCCTGCCGGCCGTGGAGACGCTGGGCGCGGTGACGGTGATCTGCACGGACAAGACCGGCACGCTCACCCGCAACGAAATGATGGTGCAGCGCCTGCTGGTGCCGAGCGCCGACTATCTCGTCGAAGGCCAGGGCTATGCGCCCCTGGGCGCGATCCTCGCCGGCGGCAAGCCGGTGGATAGCGGCGTGCTGGAGGGCCTGTTTCCCGTCGGCCGCCTGTGCCTGCTTTGCAACGATGCCGCCCTGTCGGAAACCGCCACAGGTTGGGTCTTGAGCGGCGACCCAACCGAAGGCGCGCTGCTCTCGCTGGGCCTCAAGCTGGGCCTCAGCGCACAGGAACTCGCGCGGCGCTATCCGCGCATCGATGTCATCCCCTTCGATTCGGCGCATCGCTTCATGGCCACCCTGCATCACAGCCACGAGGGCGAGGCCTGGATCCTGCTCAAGGGTGCGCCCGAGGCCGTGCTGCCGAAGTGTATGGACGGAGCCGCTTTGCAGCAGTGGCATGCGCGCGGCGAGGCGCTCGCGCGCGGTGGCCTGCGCGTCCTGGCTCTGGCGCACAAGCGCGCAGAACACGCCCAGCCCGAGCTGGATTTCAGCGACATCGAAGCCGGCGGCTTCGAGCTGCTGGGACTGGCAGGCATGATCGATCCGCCGCGCGCCGATGCTATCGTCGCCATGGCGCGCTGCCGCGAGGCGGGCATCGCGGTGAAGATGATCACCGGCGACCATGCCGTCACGGCCGCGGCCATCGGACAGAATTTCGGGCTGCTCGGCGCGCCGGTTACGGGCGCGCAACTGGCTGCCCTGGACGAACCCGGCCTGCGCCAGGCGGCGGCCGCGACCAGCGTGTTCGCGCGCGTCAGCGCCGACCAGAAACTGCGCCTGGTGCAGGCCCTGCAGGCCGAGGGCGAAATCATCGCCATGACCGGCGACGGCGTGAACGATGCGCCGGCGCTCAAGCAGGCGGATGTCGGCGTGGCTATGGGCGGCAAAGGCACCGATGCCGCACGGGAAGCCGCCGAGGTCGTGCTCACCGACGACAATTTCACCTCCATCGCCGCGGCCGTGGAGGAAGGCCGCACCGTGGACGACAACCTGCGCAAGGCACTGGTGTATATCCTGCCCACCAACGGCGGCGAGGCGGCCAGCCTGCTGGTGGCGCTCTTGCTCGGGCTCACGCTGCCCATCACCCCGCTGCAAATCCTCTGGGTCAACATGGTAACGGCCGTGACCCTGTCGCTATCGCTGGCCTTCGAACCCGCCGAAGGCCATGTCATGCGCCGGCCGCCGCGTGCACCCGATGCGCCGCTCATGGATGCCTACCTGCTTTGGCGCGTGTTCTACATGTCGCTGCTGCTAGGCCTCGGCACCCTCGGATTCTTTCTGTGGGAATCGGCGCGGGGCCAAAGCCTGGAGGCGGCACGCACTGCCGCGGTGAACGTGCTGGCGATGGCAGAGGTGTTCTATCTTTTCAACTGCCGTCGCCTGCACGCGCATTCGATGGGGCGTACCGCCTTCACCGGCAACCCTTACGTCTGGCTGGCCATCGCCCTGCTGGGCGTGCTGCAGCTGCTGTTCACCTACCTGCCGGCGATGCAGGGCTTGTTCGCCACCACGGCCCTGGATGCCCGCGCATGGACAGGTATCCTGCTGTTCGCCTGGGCGCTGTATCTGCTGGTGGAACTGGAGAAGTTTCTCTTCCGCCGCCTCCGGCCACCGGCGGCGAATGCCTCCTGAACAGCCTCAGCCGGCGCAGGCAGCGATATAGTCCTTGATGGCCTGGGCGTCTGCCGCCATGGCGTGCACGCGTTGCGGCAGGCTTTCCAGATTTTCCAGATCGCGCGGGCGCTCGGGGCGACGCCCCAGTGCCTCCACAATGGTGGCCTCGAACTTGGCGGGCAGGGCGGTTTCCAGGCAGACAAGCGGCACGCCAGCCTCACGCCACTGCAGGCCCACCTTGACGCCGTCGGCGGTGTGCGGGTCGATGATGACGCCATAGCGGTCGTACACCTCGCGGATGGTATGCAGGCGGCCGGCATGGTTGCTGGAGCCGGAGACGAAGCCGTAATCCGCCACCTGGTCGAACAGACCTTCGGCCTTGAGGTCGAAGCTGCGGCCCGCCTCCACCCGGCCCCACAGTTCGCGGATCTTGTCCGCGTCGCGCCCGCTCAGGTCGAACACGAAGCGCTCGAAGTTGGAGGCCTTGGAAATATCCATGGACGGGCTGGAGGTGTGGTAGGTGTTGGCAGCGCCGCGCGGGCGGTATACGCCCGTCTTGAAGAACTCGTCCAGCACGTCGTTCTCGTTGGTGGCTACGATGAGATGCCTGATCGGCAGGCCCATCTGGCGCGCGATATGCCCGGCGCACACGTTGCCGAAATTGCCCGAGGGCACGGAGAAGCTCACTTCCTGCTGGTTGTCCTCGGTCACCGCGAGCCAGGCCTTGTAGTAATAGATGACCTGCGCGGCGATGCGCGCCCAGTTGATGGAATTGACCGCACCGATCCGATAGCGTGCCTTGAAGGCGGCATCGTTGGACACGGCCTTGACCATGTCCTGGCAATCGTCGAACACGCCCCGCACGGCGATGTTGAAAATGTTGGAATCCTGCAGGCTGTACATTTGGGCCTGTTGGAAAGGCGTCATGCCGTGTTCGGGCGACAGCATGAAGACGCGAATGCCCTTCTTGCCGCGCATGGCATATTCCGCCGCCGAGCCCGTATCCCCCGAAGTGGCGCCCAGGATGTTGATCTCGCGCCCTTCCCGGGCCAGCACGTACTCGAACAAATGGCCCAGCAGCTGCATGGCCATGTCCTTGAAGGCCAGCGTCGGCCCGTTGGACAGCGACAGGATATGCAGGTCGTCTTCCAGCGTCAGCAGCGGCGTGATGTCGTGCGGGTTCTGCCCCGGCCGCGTATGACTGTAGACCTGCGCAGTGTAGGTGCGCTCGACCACCGCCTCCAGATCGGCCGTCGGAATGTCGGAGACTAAACGCGACAGGATGGTGAAAGCCAGCTCGCGGTAATTCTTGTCGCGCATGCGGGCGAGATCATTGGCCGTGAACTGCGGATAGGTTTCCGGCATGTAGAGGCCGCCGTCCGGGGCCAGGCCGCCCAGAAGGATTTGCGTGAAGGTCTGGGCAGGCGCCCGGCCGCGGGTGGAAATGTATTTCATGGAGTCTTGGCGTTTAACGGCCCAGGGTTTCCAACCGGATGCGCGCCACGGCGCCCGAGATGGCGGCAAGCCCTTCGATGCCGGCGATGGCGCGATCGACGTTCTTCTCCAGCGCCGCATGGGTGAGGATGATGATGTCCACTGCCTCCTCGCCCTCTTCCGGCTCCTTCTGCATCATGGCGTCGATGGAGATGTCGGCGTCGGCCAGCAGGCGCGTGATGTCGGCCAGCACGCCGGGACGGTCCAGCGCCCGCATGCGCAGGTAATAAGCCGTTTCCACCTCGCCCATGGGCAGGATGGGATCGGCCGCCAGGCGGTCGGGCTGGAAGGCCAGATGCGGCACGCGGTTGTTGGGATCGGCAGTGGACAGCCGGGTGACATCGACCAGATCCGCCACCACGGCGGAGGCAGTGGGCTCGGCCCCCGCACCCGCACCATAGTACAGCGTGGGACCGACGGCATCACCTTTCACCAGGATCGCGTTCATGGCTCCGTCCACATTGGCGATGAGCCGGCGCGCGGGAATCAGCGTGGGATGCACGCGCAGTTCTATACCCTTGGGCGTGCGCTTGGTGATGCCCAGCAATTTGATTCTGTAGCCCAGTTGTTCCGCGTATTTCACGTCCAGCCCCGTCAGCCGCGTGATGCCCTCGATATAGGCGCGCTCGAACTGCATGGGAATGCCGAAGGCGATGGCGGACAGGATGGTGAGCTTGTGCGCGGCGTCGATGCCTTCCACGTCGAAGGTCGGATCGGCCTCGGCATAGCCCAAGCGCTGCGCCTCCTTGAGCACGTCCTCGAAGCTCGCGCCCTTGTCGCGCATCTCGGTGAGGATGTAGTTGGTGGTGCCGTTGATGATGCCGGCGATCCACTCGATGCGATTGGCGGTGAGGCCTTCACGGATCGCCTTGATGATGGGGATGCCGCCACCCACCGCCGCCTCGAAGGCGACCATGACGCCTTTGTCCTGCGCCGCGGCGAAGATTTCATTGCCGTGCTTGGCCAGCAGGTGCTTGTTGGCGGTCACCACGTGCTTGCCCCGCTCGATGGCCTGCAGCACCAGTGCGCGTGCAGGTTCCAGGCCGCCGATGAGTTCGACCACGATGTCGATGTCGGGATCGTCCACCACCTCGAAGGGATTTTGCGTCAACGGCAGCTCCGGCGCGAGGGCGCGCGCCTTGTCGAGATTGCGCACGGCCGCCTTGGTCACGAGGATTTCGCGCCCGGCGCGGCGCGCGATCTCCGCCCGGTTGCGAGTAAGAACGGTGAGCGTGCCGCCGCCCACGGTGCCCAGGCCCAACAGGCCCACATGGATAGGTTTCATAGGGTATTCCGTTTTCTTATGCCGCCACCGCGTGGCGCTTGCGGTATTGCTCCAGGAAGCGGGCAAGCCGGCTCACGGCCTCGCGCAAGTCATCCTCATGCGGCAGGAACACCAGGCGCAGATGGTCCGGCGTCGGCCAATTGAAGCCCGAGCCCTGCACCACCAGCACGCGCTCCGCCTCCAGCAAATCGAGGATGAACTGCTGGTCGTCGCCGATCGGGTAAAGCTTGGCATCGAGGCGCG
>JAJZSR010000155.1 GCA_021849595.1 Pseudomonadota bacterium
CGCGCGTCAAGGCGCGGTTGGGATGGCTGACGAAAATCTCCAGCAAATCGAACTCGCCGTGGGTCAGGGGCACCTCGACGCCGTCGCGCTGCAGGCTGCGCGCGTCGAGGTTGACGGTATAAGGGCCGAAACGGTACAGGCGCGCTTCGCGCTCCGACACGGCGGCGACCGCGGGCCGGCGCAGCACCGCGCGGATGCGCGCCAGCAGTTCGCGCGGATTGAAGGGCTTGGGCAGATAGTCGTCCGCCCCCACCTCCAGGCCTATGATGCGATCGACATCTTCCCCGCGCGCCGAAAGCATGATGATGGGCGGCGTCCCCGGTTGGGATTTGAGGCGCCGTGCGATGGCCAAGCCATCTTCGCCCGGCATCATCCAATCCAGCACGATGAGCTGCGGCGATTTTTCGGCCAGAAAAGCATCCAGCTCCGCACCGTCCTTGGCGCAGCGCACGGCGTAGCCCTGCGCTGCGAGGTATTCCGCCAGCAAATCGCGTATGCCGGCGTCGTCGTCGGCCACGTAGATGAGCTCTTTGGGTGCAGTCATGGCGGCACTATATCCAATTCCCCGCGGCCCTGCTGACGCGGGGTTACATCCTGTAACAAAATGCCTGCTGTGGGAAACCCACGGGTTACTTCTCCCCTCCAAACTGCAAAGCGTGGGCTGAACCCCATACGTAAGGAGTCAACGATGCAAGCGAAAACCCTTTTGACCTTGAGCCTCCTGGCCCTCGGCGGCCTGGCGGTGACCTTGCCGACGGCGGCCCTGGCCGATCCGGGCATGCTGCTGTCGGTGCGTGATCACGGCCGCGGCGAAGACGGGGGCTATCGCCAAGAAAGAAGCCAGCGCCGGGAAGCCGGCCCCCCGGAAAACCCGCGTGACCTGGGCTACGGCTACGGCTACGAACGGCGCGAAGCCGACCGGGCGCGCTGGCGCGACCGCAACCGCTGAACCGCAGCTTACATTTTGTCAGGAGAACAACCATGAACGCCAAGAAAACCCTCGCTCTCGGCCTCGTTGCCGCGTCCGCACTCGCCACGGCCAATGCCTGGGCCGGCCCAGCCTTTCGCGAGCGTGCCCGTGTCGTCTCGGCCACGCCCATTTACGAAAACGTGGACACCCCGCGCCAGCAATGCTGGACGGAGCAATCCGGCTACTCCCAGGAAGCGCCGCGCGGCGGCAACACCGCGGGCGCGGTGATCGGTGCCATAGCCGGCGGTCTGCTCGGCTCCACGGTGGGCGGCGGCAACGGCAAGATCGCGGCCTCTGCCGTGGGCGCCGCCACCGGCGCCGTGGTAGGCGACCGCTACAACACCGGCGGGGGCGCGTATTCCCCCCGGGAAGTGCAACGCTGCCGCACCGTGAGCGACTATCACCAACAGCTCATGGGCTATGACGTCACCTACCGCTACCAAGGCCGCGAGTTCACCACTCGCATGCCCTACAACCCCGGCCCCTGGGTCATGTTGCGCGTCAACGTGGACGTGGCGCACGACCAGAGCGGCTATGACCAGCGCTGGTAACGTCGCGGCGCAACAGTCAAGGAGAGCATTATGAAACCCAAGACACTACTACTAGGCAGCCTGGCGCTGGCCACCGCCCTGACCGCGGGCCTGGCCCGCGCCGACGACGATGACTGGGGCGCGCGCGTGATCGTGCCCGCCCCCAGCGTTTCCATCGGCTACTGGGATCGCGGCAGCGGCCTGAGCTTCGGCATCAACAGCGGCCCGGCGTACTACTACGGGCCGCCGGTAACCTACTACGCGCCGCCGCCTCGGGTGTACTATGGCGCTCCCGTGTATTACGGGCCTCCGGGCTACTGGCGGCACCGCCAATGGGAACGCTGGCACGAGGAGCATCGCGGCTGGGGCCACCGGGGCTGGGGCCGCGGGCACTGGGGCGACGACTAAGGAAGGGCTTCCCTAATCGTAGCCCAAGTCGGTCAGAGGAATGGCGCGCCGCCACAGTTCGCGGCCGCCGACGTCGAAGGCCGCCAGTTCCAGGCGGCGTTCGCGCCCGTGGCCGGTGAAGTGCAGAGCGCAGAAATTGCGCGCCTGCACCAGCGTGCCGGGCAAGCGCGCCGCACTGGCCGTCTCGACGCGGGCCGGTCCGGAGTTGAGCGGCGAACAAGTCAGCTCGTACAGAGGATAGCCCCTGGGGCGTTCGATGCGCAGCAGTTCGGTGAGGTGCCTATCCCCGGACAGGAACAGCACACCTTTCACGCCAGCCTCCTTCAGCCAGGCCAGAAACGCTCCCTGCTCCGCCGGATAGCGACTCCAGGCGTCATAGCGCCCGTTGGGGTTGAGCAACTGTCCGCCCGCGGCGATAATCCTGAAGCGCGCCGTCGATTCCAGCAGCGCATTTTTCAGCCAGGCCAGTTGCGCGGTGCCGAATAGTGCCTTGTCGCCTGTCTCGGGTGCGCGCGGGGCGTCGCGGTACCAGCGGTCGTCGAGCAGGAAGAAATCCGCATCGCCCAGATGCAGCACGGTAAAGATCCCCGGCACGCCCGGCAGGCCATAGGAAGGATTGGCCCAGTAATCTCTGAACAAATCCAGGCTGGCCTGCTTGAAGACAAAGGCGCTGCCGCTGTCATTGGTACCGTAGTCGTGGTCGTCCCAAATCGCCGCCTGGGGCGTCGAGCGCAGGAAATCCTGCAGCTGCGGCCTGCTGCGGTCGCGCCGATAGCGCGCGGCCATGCCCGACGGGCTGGCATAGTCCGCTTCGCGCAAATAGAGGTTATCGCCCAGCCACAGCATGAGGTCGGCCTGCTGTGCCGCCATGGCTTGGTAGATGCCATAGCCGTCGCCATAGGGCCGGCCGGGACGGTCGAATTCGGGGTCGTTGAAATAGGCGCAGGAGCCGGTCAAAACCGTGAAATCGGGGGGTGGCGCGCGCCATTGCCACAGCGGCGTGGTGCGAAAAGACAGTACGCCCAGGCCCGCCGCCGGGCGGCCGTCGATCAGTACTTCGTATTCGTAGCGCGTGCCGGGCGTGAGCGGTGCCAGGTCGATATGGGCGGTGTTCCGGTGCGCCTCCTCGGTGGTGATCCCAGCGCCGGTCCGACGTTCCTGCGGGCGGCCCTCTGGCCACCACGCAACCTGCACCCTGGCCGGGGCATCGGTCTGCAGCCAGAGCAACGCCGAACGGGGGGCCGGATACCCCAGCATGGGGCCTGCAGCAAGCTGAGCCGCACCGGCGGTGCCTATCATGTCCAGGCCCAGTGCCAGCGCAAGAGCCGCCTTCAGTAGTCCTCGTGCAATTTGAACTCCACCCATACCGTGAGGCCCATGTTTTTTCCCGCCAGCGAGGCAGGCGGCGCGGGAATCGCCGCCGCGCGAACCGCGGCCAGCGCGGCATCATTGAAAGCCGCGGTGATACCGGGCACGATCACACGCACGTCTTCCGCCACGCCGTCACGCAGCATGAACTTGACCTCAGCGCGCCCATCTTCGCCCATCATACGCGCGGCCGCAGGATAGCGCACGGCGGCCTGGATGGCGGCCTTCACCCGTCCGAGATAGCTATCCTTGACCCGCGGATCGGGCGCCGGGGGTGGCGGTGGCGGCGATACCGGTTTGGGCGGAGCAGGCGGTGGTGGCGGTGTCTGGGCCGCCACAGGCGAAGGCGGCAAGGGCTGCAGCTTCGGGACGACGACGCGGGGCTGCGGCTTGGGCGGCGCTGGCCTGGGCATCACGACCTTCTTCGGCACCGGCCGGGGGATGGGCTTGACCACCGGCTTGGGTGGCGCCGTAGGCTTGTGAACAGGTGGCGCGATCAAGGCGATGCGCACGGGGGGAGCTGGTGGAGGCGCCGACGTCATGCTAGTCGTCAGCAGTACCAGCGCCGCCAGCAGGATGCCTTCCACAACCAGGGCAAGAAAGAGCGCCCTGCCCCAGCCGGCCTCCGCGTCGCGGTGGCCGGGCATTGCCAGCACTGCCGTCATGGTGCGAGCGGCGTGGCCGCAAGACCGATGGCGCTGACGCCGGCAGCACGACAGGCGTCCATCACCTTGACCAAATCTTGCACCGGAACGCCGCGGCTGGCAGCGATGGTCACCTGGGTATCAGCCGG
The DNA here is from genome assembly GCA_021849595.1 of Pseudomonadota bacterium. GTDB lineage: Bacteria > Pseudomonadota > Gammaproteobacteria > Burkholderiales > Thiobacillaceae > JAJXXS01. The sequence continues at coordinate 4,070 of JAJZSR010000155.1, forward strand.
CTGGTTGGCATGTAATTGCACGGTCAACGCCGGCAGCGTGATGACCGCGCCGTCCATTTCCAGCGTGCCGTCCTTGTGCAGGGCGAGCGTCACCTTAGGCTTGGGCAACTGTTGCGCTGTGCTGGAGCCCGGCAGGTGTGCCGGCAGGCCTTGTGCCGGAATCATGCGCAACGTCACCATGATGAAGAACACCAGCAGGAACAGCATGATGTCTATCATGGGGATGATTTCGACGCGCCCCTTGCGCATTTCCAGGTATTGCATGGTTCAACTCTCCGGGCTGTAGAGCAGGGGCTGCGCTTGATTGGCGGCCAGTGCGTGCTGATGTTCCAGCCCTTCCAGGCGGTTGACCAGCATGGTGCGCAGGGTTTCCATCTGATGCACCAGAAAGCGCATGCGGTTGTGCAGGCCGTTGAAGGCCACCAGCCCGATCACGGCGATGACCAATCCGGCGGCCGTGGCGATGAGCGCCTCGCCCACGCTGCCGGTGATGGCGGTGGGGTTGCCGGCGGCGTTGTCCAGGAACTGGAAGGCATGGAACATGCCGATAATGGTGCCCAGCAGGCCCAAGAGCGGCGCCAGCGTGACTATGGTGTCCAGCAGCCACAGGCGCTTGTCCAGGCTGGGCACTTGGCGCATGACCGCTTCCTGCAGCAATTCGGACAGGCGCGCGCTGTCTCTCACGCGCGGGAAGCGGGCAGGCACTTCCAGCAGGGCGCGAAAGGGAAAGCCGGCGCCCTGGGCCAGGCCGGTGATGCGCTTGAGGTCCAGTTCCCCCATTTCCGCGACTTCATGGCTCACGCGCCGCCCTTCGCGCGCAATGCGGTTGAGCAGCAGGAAGCGCTCGATGCCGACCGTGAGGACGACCAAGAGCAGCAAGGGCATGAGATAGAGGATGCCGCCCGAATGGGCAGCTAGTTGGGCCAGGGATGACAGGTTCATGGGAGTGCTCTTGAGGACAAAAAAATGGGCGCACCGGTTAGGCGCGCCCCAAGTTCGGAGGACTGAGAAAATGCCCGTAGCTGCCGGGCACCCCCAGCATAGGGCAGGCGCGTGATGGTTTTATGGCAGCTGCAGCCATATACAGCGGACGCGCCAAAAAAAGCACGCCGCAAGGCGTGCCAAAATTTGCGCGACTGCTCGCCGCCGCGCGCAAAAATGCGTTAGCCAAAATCTGCCTCGCGCGGTGCCTGCGCAAAATCGAACGCACCCAGCAGGTCATAGGCCTGGGCATCACGCGTATCGAGCGGCTTGATGCCAAAGCGGGTTTCGATCAGGCGCAGCGCCGATGTAGTGTCCGCCACAGTGTGGTCGACGTGGCCGCGCTTGGCCCACGGGCTCACCAATAGGGCCGGGATGCGTGTGCCGCAGCCATAGAAATCCGGGCGCGGCGGCGGCACGTGGTCCCAGAAGCCGCCGCCTTCGTCGTAGGTGAGGATCACGGCAGTCTTCTCCCACAGCGGGCTCTCGCCGAGCGCGCGCAGCAAGCCCATCACCCATTCCATGCCCCATTGCGGCGCGGAATCCTCGGGGTGCTCGTCGTGCACGCCCGTGGCCTTGAGGAAGGACACCGCGGGCAGCTTGCCGGCCTTGATGTCGGCGTAGAAATCCTGTTCGTCGCGCATGCGC
>JAJZSR010000156.1 GCA_021849595.1 Pseudomonadota bacterium
TTGATCACCCCCTCATCGACGACGACCTTGGTGACGTTCTTAAGGGAAGGCAGCTCGAACATGGTGTCGAGCAGGGAATGTTCGATGATCGAGCGCAGGCCCCGCGCCCCCGTGCGCCGCTCCAGCGCCCGCTTGGCAATGGCCTTGAGCGCACTGTCCCGGAATTCCAGTTCCACCCCTTCCATCTTGAAGAGCTTGGCAAATTGCTTGGTCAGCGCGTTCTTGGGCTCGGTCAGAATCTGCATCAGCGCCGCTTCGTCCAGCTCGTCCAGCACCGCCACCACCGGTAGGCGGCCAACGAATTCCGGAATCAGGCCGTATTTGATGAGGTCTTCCGGCTCCACCTGGTGCAATAGCTCGGAGTCGCGCTTTTTGTCGTCCACGCTCTTGACCTGGGCGCCAAAGCCGATGCCGCCCTTCTCCGAGCGGCGGCGGATGACCTTCTCCAGCCCGGCAAAGGCACCCCCGCAGATGAACAGGATGTTGGTGGTGTCCACCTGGACGAATTCCTGGTTGGGGTGCTTGCGCCCGCCTTGCGGGGGCACCGAGGCGATGGTGCCTTCGATGAGCTTGAGCAGGGCCTGCTGCACCCCTTCGCCGGAGACGTCGCGGGTGATGGAGGGGTTGTCGGATTTGCGCGAGATCTTGTCGATCTCGTCGATGTAAACAATGCCGTTCTTGGCCTTGTCCACGTCATAGTCGCATTTCTGCAGGAGCTTCTGGATGATGTTCTCGACGTCCTCGCCCACATAGCCCGCTTCGGTGAGGGTGGTGGCGTCGGCAATGACGAAAGGAACATTCAGCAGCCGCGCCAGGGTCTGGGCGAGCAGGGTCTTGCCCGAGCCGGTGGGGCCGATGAACAGGATGTTGCTCTTGGCCAGTTCAACGTCGTCGGCGCTTTTCTGCGGGGCGCGGATGCGCTTGTAGTGGTTGTACACGGCCACCGACAAAGCCTTCTTGGCCAGGCTCTGGCCGATGACGTACTGGTCCAGGATCTGGGCGATTTCCTGGGGGGTGGGCAGGTCGGAGGCGCCGGACTTGGTCTGGTTCTGCTGCAACTCGTCACGGATGATGTCGTTGCACAGTTCGACGCATTCGTCGCAGATGAATACGGAGGGGCCGGCAATGAGTTTGCGCACTTCATGCTGGCTCTTGCCGCAGAATGAGCAATACAGGAGCTTTTCTCCGTTTCCCTTGTCAGCCATGTCGCCCTCCTTACTTGGCCGCCGCCTCGGCCCGGTTCGTCAGTACCTTGTCCACCAGGCCGTAGGCCACGGCTTCCTCTCCACCCATAAAATTGTCGCGGTCGGTGTCGCGTTCGATTTCTTCCAGGCTGCGCCCAGTGTGCTTGGCCAGCATTTCGTTCAACCGCGCCTTAAGGTAAAGAATCTCCTTGGCGTGGATTTCGATGTCGGAGGCCTGGCCCTGGAAGCCCCCCAGCGGCTGGTGGATCATGACCCGGGAGTTGGGCAGGCAGAAGCGCTTGCCGCGCGCGCCGGCCGCGAGCAAAAAGGCCCCCATGCTCGCCGCCTGGCCGATGCACAGGGTGGACACGTCCGGCTTGATGAATTGCATGGTGTCGTAGATGGCCAGGCCAGCCGATACGGACCCGCCGGGGGAGTTGATATAAAAAGAGACGTCCTTGTCCGGATTCTCGGACTCCAGAAACAACAACTGCGCCACCACCAGGTTGGCCACGGCATCGTTCACCGGGCCCACCAAAAATACCACCCGCTCCTTCAACAGCCGCGAATAAATGTCGTACGCCCGCTCCCCGCGCCCGCTTTGCTCTACCACCATGGGCACCAGGCCCAGACCTTGCGGCTCCATCTCACCCATCCATCTCATCGCGTACGTCCCATCAACTCATCAAAGGCCGTCTCCATATCTTCGACTTTAGCCTTTTCCATGACCCATGCTACCACATTCTCTTCCAGCGCCAGGGACTCCACCTCCTGGAGGCGCGAGGGCTGCGCGTAGTACCAATCCACCACCTCGTCGGGGTTCTCGTAGCTCTCTGCGGTTTCCTCGACCAGGGCGCGCACCTGCTCGGGTTGCACCGTCAAGCCATGGGCCTTGATCAGCTCGGCAAGTATCAGCCCCAAGCGCACACGGCGCTTGGCCTGTTCCTCAAACATATCGGCAGTGAAGTTCATTTGCTTGACATCCACCCCCTGGGAGGCCAGATCGTTGTGCGCCAGCTCGGCCAAACGCTCTATTTCCAGACTCACCAGGGAATTGGGAAGTTCCAGTTGGCTCGTCTCGGCCAATTGAGACATGACTTGTTCCTTCAGTCGGTTCATGACCCGGCGTTTGACTTCGCGCTGGAGATTGGCCCGGATCTCGTCCCGCAGCTTGGCCACATCGCCGTCCTCGACCCCCAGAGCGCGTGCGAAATCGGCATCGACGGCTGGCAGCCTGGGCTCGGACACCTGCTTGACCTTCACCGCAAAGCTCGCCGTCTTACCTGCCAGCTCCTTGGCCTGATAATTCTCTGGGAAGGTCACCGCAAAGGTTTTCTCCCCGCCTGCGGACAAGCCCAGCAGACTATCCTCGAACTCCTTCAACAAGCGGCCTTCGCCCACGATCACGACATAATCCTTGCCTTCCCCGCCCTTGAAGGGTTGGCCGTCGACGCTGCCGGAAAAATCCAGCTTGACCATGTCGCCCTCCTGGGCGGCGCGCTCCACGGGGACAAATTCGCGGCGTTGCTGGCGCAATATCTCGATGGTCTTGTCCAGCTCTGCCTCGCCGATGCCGATCACCGGACGTTTGATGGAAAACGCCGCCGGGTCACCGAGTCTGACCTCCGGATACACTTCGAAGGTCGCGGAAAAGAGGATTTCTTTTGCCCCTTCCGACGGCTTGCCTTCGAAGCGCGGGTAGCCTGCCACCTTGAGCTGTTGTTCCGCCACGGCCTCGCCGAATTTTTGCTGCAGGACCCCGCCGATCACTTCCCGATGCACTTCGGCGCCATGCAGGCGGGCGACCACCGACAAAGGGGCTTTGCCAGGGCGGAAACCGTCCACGCGCACGTTCTTGGCGAGGCGTTTGAGGCGGCTGTCCACCTCCGACGCCACAACCGCGGAAGGAAGCGCCAGCTCCATGCGGCGCTCCAGGGTGCTCAAAACTTCGACTTGGGCTGTCATGACTATAGTCCTGGGTTAAGCGAATAGGCCTTGGTGCGAAAGGGGGGACTCGAACCCCCACGGATTGCTCCGCTGGAACCTAAATCCAGTGCGTCTACCAATTCCGCCACTTTCGCACTTCGTAAAAAATCATTTGGTCGATCAAAAACGCTGCCGAAACAAAGGCTCTGGCGAAAATCATGGGGAATTTGGCAAGCGGTTCTGGCAACGCGGCGTGCCGCGCACCCTGCGCTCAGGAAACGGCGGAGAACTCTGCGGCCCCCTGCCTGCGCCCATGCCGCCGACCGGCCAAGTTTAACACGGCGCGCGCCTGCCTCGCAGCCGCCGCTCAGGCCCCCGGGATCTGTTTGTCCGAGAGCCGCATGCCCTTGTCGAAACGATAGATGAGGGGCGTACCGGTCGCCAATTCGCAGTCGGCGATGCGCTCCGGCGCAATGCCTTCGATGTCCATGACCAGAGCGCGCAGGGAATTGCCATGCGCCGACACCAGCACGGTGCCCCCGGCGCGCAACTGCGGCAGGATGCCGGCGCGGTAATAGGGCAGCACGCGTTGCGCCGTCATCTCCAGGCTTTCTCCGCCCGGCGGCGCGACCCCGTAGCTGCGCCGCCAGAGATGCACCTGTTCCGCACCGAAACGCCTGGCCGCCTCGTCCTTGTTCAAGCCTTGCAGGTCGCCGTAGTAGCGTTCGTTGAGACTTTCCGAAACATAAATGCGCGTGACTGTGTCGTCGCCCGGCTGCGGGCTGAAGCGGGAATACCAGGCGCTGCCGGGCTCGTGGATGCGCAACTGCGGCCGGCCTTGGCGGTTGCGCTTGAGCACCTCGTAAGCCGTGTCCTGGGCGCGCAGCAGCGTCGAGGTGAAGACGGCATCGATGGCGTAATCCTGCAGCAGCACGCCGGCACGCTCCGCTTGCGCAATGCCCGCGCTGCTCAGCGATACATCCACCCAGCCGGTAAAGCGGTTGGCGCGATTCCAGACCGATTCGCCGTGGCGCAGCAGGATCAGGGTGGCCATGGCCGCCTCCGGAAAGGCCTCACGCCGACCCGCCCGGAGTTCGCGGCGCGCGCCCCAGGCCGCGCTCCACCCCCAGCACGTGGCGGGTGGTGGCGATCACCGTGTCGGGATTGAGGCTCATGGAGTCTATGCCCAGGCGCACCAGGTATTCGGCCATTTCCGGATAGTCGGACGGCGCCTGGCCGCACAGCCCGGAATGGATGCCGTTGCGGCGGCAGCCTTCGACCGCCAGGCGGATCATTTCCTTGACGCCGTCGTCGCGCTCGTCGTAGTCGAAGGCGACGATCTCGGAATCTCGATCAACGCCCAGGGTCAACTGGGTGAGATCGTTGGAGCCGATGGAATAACCGTCGAACCGCCGGGCGAACTGGTCGATGAGGATGACGTTGTTGGGAATCTCGCACATGGCATAAACCTGCAGGCCGTTCCTGCCGCGTTCCAGGCCGTACTCGGCCATGCGCGCCAATACCGCGTCGGCCTCGCTCACGCGCCGCACGAAAGGCAGCATGAGGACGACGTTGGCAAGCCCCATGTCCTCGCGCACGCGCCGCATGGCCAGGCATTCCAGGCGGAAGCCTTCGGCATAGGCCGGGTGGGCGTAGCGCGAGGCGCCGCGGAAGCCGATCATGGGATTGGCCTCGTCGGGCTCGAATGCCGCGCCGCCCAGCAGGCTGGCGTACTCGTTGGATTTGAAGTCCGACATGCGCACCACCACGGGTTTGGGCCAGAACGCGGCCGCGATGGTGCCTATGCCTTCCGCCAGGCGCTGCACGAAGAATGTCTCGCCGTCAGGGTAGCCGCGCGTCAGGCGGGCAATGGCAGCGCGCGCACGGGCGTCCCCGACCTTGTCCGGCTGCAACAAAGCCAGAGGATGCGCCTTGATGTGCTCGCCGATGATGAATTCCATGCGCGCCAGCCCCACGCCGTCATTGGGCAGGAAAGACGTTTTGAAAGCCAGTTCGGGATTGCCCAGGTTGATCATGATCTCGGTGGCAGGGCGGGCGATGTCGCCCACCTCGGTGCTCGTCACGTGGAAAGGCACTTCCCCACGATAGACGCACCCGTTGTCGCCCTCGGCGCAGGACACGGTGACGACGCTGCCGTCCGGCACTTCGCCGGTGGCGTTGCCGGCGCCCACCACCGCGGGGATGCCCAGTTCGCGCGCGATGATGGCTGCATGGCAGGTGCGCCCGCCGCGGTTGGTGACGATGGCCGCCGCGGTTTTCATCACCGGTTCCCAATCCGGCGTGGTGGTGTCGGCCACCAGCACCTCGCCGGGCTTGAATTCGCCCAGATGCGCGACGTCGGTAATGATGCGCACGCGCCCCGCGGCGATCTTCTCCCCTACCGAGCGGCCGCTCACGAGCACCTCGCCGCTGCCGTCCAGGGCGTAGCTCTCCAGCATGGTGGGCCGGCGCTGCGAGGCCACCGTTTCGGGGCGCGCCTGCACGATGTAGAGCTTGCCGTCCGTGCCGTCCTTGGCCCATTCGATGTCCATGGGGCGGC
>JAJZSR010000157.1 GCA_021849595.1 Pseudomonadota bacterium
GAGCGCCGCCATGGACAAGCTGCGCCAGCAGATCCGCCAATACGCCGGCTCGCCCTTCCCCGTACTGATCGAAGGCGAATCGGGCAGCGGCAAGGAAAAAGTCGCCGCCAGCCTGCACCAGCTCTCGCCGCGCGCCGCCAAGCCCTACCTGGCGCTCAACTGCGCGGCGATTTCGCCCACGCTGGTGGAGCCCACCCTGTTCGGCTACGCCAAAGGCGCCTTCACCGGGGCGAACAGCGCACACGCCGGCTATTTCGAGGAGGCCGAGACCGGCACCCTGTTCCTCGACGAAATCGGCGAACTGCCCCTGGAACTACAGGCCAAGCTGCTGCGCGTGCTGGAAAACGGCGAATACCAGCGCGTAGGGGAAACCCAGCCGCGCTTCTCCAACGCCCGCGTAGTGGCCGCCACCAACCGCGACCTGCGCGCCGAAATCAAGGCCGGGCGCTTCCGCGCCGACCTCTACCACCGCCTTTCCGTCTTCACCATCAACGTGCCGCCGTTGCGCGAGATGGGCGAGGACAAAATCAAGCTCCTGGAGCACTTCCGCGATTTCTATGCGCGCGAGGCGCGCGTTGCGCCCTTCCAGTTCGATGCCCGCGCCCAGCGCCTGTGGGAGGACTACCACTTTCCCGGCAACGTGCGCGAACTGCGCAACATCACCATCCGGCTCACCACCAAGTACGCCGGACAAACGGTCAGCGCCGAACAACTGGAAGCGGAACTCGACACCGATCTGGCCTTCCCGCAGGAAATCCCGCTGCCCGGCGATGCCAAGACCCTGATCGACACCGCGCGCAAGCAATTGCAAACCTTGGCCAATTTCAATCTCGACGCCACCCTGCGCCAATGGGAGAAGGCCTATGTGGAAGCGGCCCTCAATATGACCCACGGCAATCTCTCGCAAGCGGCCAAGATCCTGGGCATCAACCGCACCACCCTGTACAGCCGCATGCAGACCTACGGCAGCGACTAGTGTCCTGAGTCAGAGGTTCGTGGACTATGCTAGGGAGCGTTTGGAGTGCGGTCAAAAAATGGGCGATATCGCTGTCAGACGCGAAGCCGCGCGCAGCGAGGTTGAACACCTCGCGAGCACGGCGCCAAAGTATGGCAGCGATATTCGACGTTTTTTCATAACGAATTTCTGACTCAAGACACTAAAGGCGCCTTGCCCACAGGAGAAGCGGCAGGCACAATGCGGCCCTGCCCTCCGTTTAGCCGCCCTCTGCCGTGCTCACCGTCCAGGACCACGACCGCGCCGCGGTCGGCATGACTTATGTCTATCCCGTGGTTTCGCGCCGCGCGGGAGGCGTGTCGGTGGGCGTCAATCTCAACCCCAACAACGCCTGCAACTGGGCATGCATCTACTGCCAGGTGCCCAACCTCAAGCGCGGCGGGCCGCCGCCCGTCGATCTCGCACGCCTGGAAAAAGAATTGCGCCGCATGCTCGCCGACATCCTGGAAGGCGATTTCCTGCAGCGCGCAGTGCCGGAGACGGCGCGCCGCCTGAATGACATCGCGCTGTCCGGCAACGGCGAGCCGACCAGCGCGCGCGAATTCCCCGAAGTCGTGGAGCTCATCGGCCGCCTCATGGCCGAGCTGGGCCTGGTGGGCAAAATCAAGCTCGTGCTCATCACCAACGGCAGCCTGGCCGATCATGCCCGCGTGCGCCAGGGCATCGCCCGCATGGTTACGTTCGGTGGCGAAGTCTGGTTCAAGCTCGATGCCGCCACTGCCGCCGGCCTGCGCGCCATCAACCAGACGCGCACGGTGCCGGAAAAGCATCTCGCGCGTTTGAAGGTTGTCGCCACCCTCGCACCCACCTGGGTGCAGACCTGCGTTTTCGCCTATGACGGCAAGCCGCCGAGCGAAGCCGAGCAACAGGCCTACCTCGCCGCCCTCGCGCAACTGCTGCGGGATGGCGTGCCCCTGCAAGGCGTGCTGCTCTATGGCCTGGCGCGGCCCTCTTTGCAGCCCCAGGCACCGCATCTTTCCGCCCTGCCAGCGGCCTGGCTGGAAGCTTACGCCGAACGCATACGCGCGCTGGGCCTGAGCGTGAAAGTCACGCCATGATCTACGGCATAGGCACCGACCTCACCAATACCGCACGTTTCGAGCTGGGTCTGGAACGCTTCGGCGGAACTTACGCCGAGCGCCTGCTGAGCCCGATCGAGCTGGCCGAATTCCGCGCCAGCGCAACGCCGGGGCGCTTTCTCGCCAAGCGCTTCGCCGTAAAGGAGGCCTTTGCCAAGGCAGCGGGCACCGGCCTGCGCCCGCCGGTCACCCTGCACAATCTCACGCTAGCGCACGACGATCTCGGCCGGCCCATGCTGTCCTTCGCGCCCGCCCTGGCACAGTGGCTCAGCGGGCGCGGCATCGTCACGCACCACGTGTCGCTGTCCGACGAAGGCCAGCACGTTCTGGCCTGCGTGGTCCTGGAGCGCAGCACATGAGCCTGGGCCCGCTCATGCTCGACGTGGCCGGCACGGAGCTCGCCGCCGCCGACCGCGCGCGCCTGGCCCATCCCCTGGTCGGAGGCGTCATCCTGTTCGCGCGCAATTACCGCGACCCGGAGCAGCTCATGGCGCTCACCGGCGAACTGCGTGCGCTCAAGTCCCCCGCCCTGTTGATCGCCGTGGACCACGAGGGCGGGCGCGTGCAGCGCTTCCGCACCGGCTTCACCCGCCTGCCGCCCATGCACGCTCTGGGCGAGGTGTGGGACAAGCATCCCCATCAGGCGCACACCCTGGCGCGCCAGACCGGTTTCGTGCTGGCCGCCGAATTGCGCGCTCACGGCGTGGACCTGAGCTTCGCGCCGGTGCTCGATCTCGATTACAGTGCCTCCTCGGTGATCGGCGACCGCGCCTTCCATCGCGACCCCCAGGCGGTGACGGAGCTGGCGCACGCCCTCATGCTGGGCATGAAGGAGGCCGGCATGGGCGCCTGCGGCAAGCATTTCCCCGGCCACGGCTACGTCGCGGCCGATTCCCATGTCGCCATCCCGGTGGACGAGCGTAGCCTGGCCGACCTGGAAGCCGCCGACCTGCTGCCGTTTCGCGCCCTCATCGACCTGGGCCTGCCGGCCCTCATGCCGGCCCATGTGATCTACCCGCTGATCGATGACCGCCCCGCCGGCTTCTCGCCGGTCTGGATCAAGGACATTCTGCGCGGCCGGCTGGGTTTCGAAGGCGCCCTGTTCAGCGACGACCTCACCATGGAAGGCGCCAGCATGGCCGGCTCCATTACCGACCGCGTGGTCGCGGCGCTGACCGCCGGCTGCGACATGGCCCTCATCTGCAACCGCCCCGACCTTGCCGACCAGGCGCTCGCGGAATTGAACTTTGCCTGGCTGGCCGCCAGCCGCGCGCGCCTGGCCCGGTTGCACGGCCACGCCCACCCGCCCAGCCTCACGCAACTGCGCGAGAACGCGCACTACATGGCGGCGCTGCACGCGATTGCCGGGCTGGGCCTGGGCAGCGGCAATCTCGCGCTGGGCGACCCGACCCAAGCCCACGTCAAAAACTGAAATGTCCCTTCCCCATCACGACCACTCCGCCGCCGACCACAACCGCGCGCACCATCGCCACAGCCACGCGCACCGCACCTTTGCCTGGGCGCTCGTGCTGACCCTGAGCTTTTCCGTCGTCGAGGCCACCGCCGGCTGGTGGGCCAATTCCCTGGCGCTGCTCTCGGATGCCGGCCACATGCTCACCGACAGCCTGTCCCTGCTGCTTGCCGCGGTGGCGGCCTGGCTCGCGCGCAAGCCGCCCTCCGCGCGCCATTCCTACGGCCTCGCGCGCGCCGAGGTCTTGGCCGCGCTGGCCAACAGCCTGCTCATGCTGGCCATCGTGGCCTTCATCGTGTTCGAGGCCATGGAGCGTTTCCAGCGTCCGCCCCAGGTCAACGGCGGAGCGGTCATGGCAGTGGCCTTCATCGGCCTGCTCATCAATCTCGGCATCGGCTGGCTGCTTGCGCGCGGCGAGGACAGCCTCAACCGCCGCGCCGCGCTCATCCACGTCATCGGCGATGCCCTGGGCTCGGTGGCAGCGCTGGCCGCCGGCCTGGTCATTTATCTGACCGGCTGGATGCCCATCGACCCCATCCTCTCCGTCGTCGTCTCCCTGCTCATCCTCACTTCCACCGTCAATCTGTTGCGGGAAACCCTGCATGTACTGATGGAAGGCGTGCCGCGCGGGCTCGACCTCAACCGTGTAGGCATCGCCCTGGCCAAGATCGATGGCGTGCGCCAGGTGCACGACCTGCACATTTGGACCCTGGCCTCCGGCCAGGTCGCGCTCTCCGCCCATCTGAGCATCGCGCATCTGGGCGAATGGCCGCGCATCCTGCACGAGGCGCGCCATCTGCTGCAGGACGATTTCGCCATCGGCCACGTCACCCTGCAGCCCGAGACCATCGAGCCTCAACCGCTCAAGCGCGGCGCCTACGTGCCCGCCCAGCACGAACAGCACGGCCATGCTCACTGAGTGCCGCGCCTGCCCGCGCCTGGCCGGTTTTCTCGACGAAGTACGCGCGCGCCATCCGGGCTACCATGCGCGCCCCGTCGCCCCTTTCGGCGACGCCGCGCCGCGCCTGCTGATCGTGGGCCTCGCTCCCGGCCTGCACGGGGCCAACCGCACCGGCCGCCCCTTTACCGGCGACTACGCAGGAATCTTGCTGTACCAGACGCTGCACGAATTCGGCTGGGCCAGCCGGCCGCATTCCGAAAGCCCGGACGACGGCCTCGAACTGCCCGGCTGCCGCATCACCAACGCGGTGAAATGCCTGCCCCCCGCGAACAAGCCGGAGCCGGCGGAAATCCGCCGGTGCAACGGCCATCTGCGCACCGAGCTGGACGGTCTGACTAGCGCCACGGCCATCCTTGCCCTGGGCCGCGTCGCCCATCAGGCCGTGCTCCTGGCGCAGGGCGGGAAGCCCGCGCAATTCCCCTTTGCCCATGGCGCCGTGCATGCCCTTCCCGACGGCAGGCGGCTCTACGACTCCTTCCATTGCTCCCGCTACAATACCCAGACGCGGCGCCTGACCGCGGACATGTTCCGCGCCGTGTTCGCGCGCATCCGATCCGACCTGGAGTAAGCCATGCCCGTTGTCACCATCAAGCTCGCCGGCACCCTGAGCCGGGCGCAGCGCAAGGCCATTGCCGAGGAAATCACCGCCACCCTGGAAAAGCACGCCCACAAGCCGGCTTCATACACCTATATCGCGTTCGAGGAATTGCCCGACGAGAACTGGGCCATCGCCGGCAAACTGCTGGACGAGGAGGAGTAAGCTGTTCGACGCCGGCGTCCTCCTCCAGTCCCTGCCCACCCTGCCCGGGGTGTACCGCATGCTCGATGCGGATGGGCAGGTGCTGTACGTTGGCAAGGCCAAGGACCTGAAAAAACGCGTCTCCAGCTATTTCCAGAAGACCGGGCACTCGCCCCGCATCAGCCTCATGCTCAAGCAGGTGGCGCAGGTGGAAACCACTGTCACGCGCACCGAAGCCGAGGCCTTGATCCTGGAAAACAACCTCATCAAGGGGCTCAATCCGCGCTTCAACATTCTGTTCCGCGACGACAAGTCCTATCCCTACGCCCAGCTCACCGGCCACGCTTTCCCGCGCCTGGCCTATTACCGCGGGCCGCTGGCCAAACCGCATCAATATTTC
>JAJZSR010000158.1 GCA_021849595.1 Pseudomonadota bacterium
GAGGCGCGCTGGGATGCCTATGTCATGGCCCATCCGGCGGCGACTTTTTTCCACCGTGCCGGCTGGCGGCGGGTGATCGAGCAGGCCTTCGGCCATCGCACCTGGTTTTATTACACAGAGGAGGGCGGGCGCATCACCGGTGTGCTGCCGCTGGCGCAGATCAAGTCCCGCCTGTTCGGCCATAGTCTGGCTTCGCTACCGTTCTGTGCCTATGGCGGCATCGTTGCCGACGACGAAGGCGCGCGCGCCCGGCTGGACGCGGCGGCGCGCGAATTGGCGCGCGAACTCGTGGTCGACGCCCTGGAATACCGCAATCTCGCACCCGGCCATCCGGACTGGCCGACCAAGAGCCTGTATGTCACTTTCCGAAAGGCCATCGACCCCGATCCGGAGAAGAATCTCAACGCCATTCCGCGCAAGCAGCGCGCCATGGTGCGCAAGGGCATCAAGGCGGGGTTGGCGGGCGAAGAAGACGAGGGTGTGGAGCGCTTTTATGCGGTGTACACCCACAACGTCCATCGCCACGGCACACCCGCCTTGCCCAGGCATTATTTCCGCCTGCTGCGCGAGGCGTTCGGCAGGGATTGCTCGGTGCTCTCGGTGGCCAAGGACGGCACCGTGGTGAGCAGCGTGTTGTCCTTCCATTTTCGCAACGAGATCCTGCCTTACTACGCCGGCGATCTGCCCGCGGCGCGCGAGCTGGCGGCCAACGACTTCAAGTATTGGGAGCTCATGCGCAGGAGTGCCGAGGCGGGCTACACGCTGTTCGACTACGGGCGCAGCAAGCTCGACACGGGCCCCTATCATTTCAAGAAGAACTGGGGTTTTACTCCCCAGCCGCTGTATTACGAGTACGACCTGGTGCGCGCCGCCGCGGTGCCGGAGGTCAATCCGCTCAATCCCAAGTACCGCCTTTTCATCGCGGCCTGGCGGCATCTGCCTTTGCCCGTCGCTACCGCGCTGGGCCCTTATCTGGTGCGGAGTCTGGGCTGATGGCCGGACTGCTGTACTTGGTGCACCGGCTGCCCTATCCGCCGGACAAGGGCGACAAGATCCGCTCCTTCCATCTGCTCAGGTATCTGGCCGAACGCCGTCCCGTCTATCTCGGCGCCTTCATCGACGATCCGGCCGATCGTGCTCATGTCGGTGCGCTGGCTGCCTGGTGCGCGGACAGCCATTTCGCCCAACTGTCTCCCCGTGTGGCGCGGCTGCGCAGCCTGGCAGGATTGCTGAGCGGGCAGCCGCTGACCCTGCCGTACTACGACGACGGGAGCTTGCAGCGCTGGGTGCGCGCCCTGGTGCGGGCCGGCAAGGTGAGTGCGGCGGTGGCCTTTTCCTCCGCCATGGCGCGCTTCGTGCCGCAGGAAGTGCCGGTCAGGCTCATGGACATGGTGGACGTGGATTCGGACAAATGGGCGCGCTATGCCTGTGCCCGCCATTGGCCGCTTTCCTGGCTGTATCGGCGCGAGGCGGCAAAACTGGCCGCCTGGGAAGGACGCGTGGCGCGCGAGTTCGACGCCACTTTCCTGGTGTCCCCCCAGGAGGCGGGCTTGCTGGAGCAAACGCATCCGGAAGCGCGCGGCCGCATCCATTGGTTCGAGAACGGCGTCGATTACGAGTATTTCCGTCCCGATTCGACTCTGCCCGCTCCTTGTGCAGAAGGCGAATCGGCCATCGTCTTCACCGGCGCCATGGACTATTGGCCCAATGTCGATGCGGTCGTTTGGTTCGCGCGCGAGGCCGTGCCGCGCATACGCGCCGAGCTGCCGGCGGCGCGCTTCTGCATCGTCGGTAGCCGGCCCGCGCCCGCGGTGCGCGAACTGGCCAAGCTGCCGGGCGTGACGGTCACCGGCCGGGTGGCGGATGTGCGTCCTTATCTGCAGCATGCCGCCTGTGTGGTTGCTCCCCTGCGCCTGGCGCGCGGCGTGCAAAACAAGGTGCTGGAAGCCATGAGCATGGCCAGGCCGGTGGTGGCGAGCCGCCAAGCCCTGGAAGGCATACACGCCGAGGTCGGCAGCGAGGTGCTGGCCGGCGGGGATCTTTCCGAGATGATCGCTGCCGTCCTGGCGGTATGCCGCGGTGAACACGCCGGACTCGGCGCCCGTGCGCGGGCTCGCATCCTGCAGGCCTACGACTGGAACCGCAATCTCTCCCGCCTGGACCCCTGGCTGGGCCCTCCCCTCACCCACTGAAAGCATGCCATGAGCTCCGTACTTTCCCTCAGTCCCGAAACGCCGCTGGCGCGTTGGCGCACCCCTTTGCTGATGGTGGCGATGCTGTGGCTTGGGCTGTTCGCGCTGTATTGGCCTACCTTCATGTCCATGGTGGACATCTGGGACCGTTCGGAAACCTACACCCACGGTTTTCTCATCTTCCCCATCTCCTTCTGGCTATTGTGGCGCAACCGCGCCCGTGCCGCGGCACTGCCCATCGTGCCGGACTGGCGCGCTCTGCCTCTCATGCTGCTGACCGGCGCCGGCTGGGTGCTCGCCCAGGCCGGCGGCGTACTGGTCGTCTCGCAGTATGCCTTCGTCACGCTGCTGCTTTTGTCGGTGTGGGCGGTGCTGGGCTGGCGCGTGCTGTGGGCGCTGTTCTTTCCTTTCCTGTTCCTATATTTTTCCGTGCCGGTGGGCGAGGTGCTCATCCCCAAGCTGATGACGTTCACGGCTAATTTCACCGTCGCAGCCATCAAGCTGACGAGTCTGCCGGTCTATCAGGAAGGCACTTTCTTTTACCTGCCGGGCAGCGAGTGGTCGGTGGTGGAAGGCTGCAGCGGCCTGCGCTACCTCATTTCCGCCTTCACGCTGTCCTGCCTGTACGCCTACCTCACTTACCGCACGCCCTGGCGGCGCGCGGCCTTCGCCGTCGCCGGTCTGGTAGTGCCGGTGTTTGCCAACGGCCTGCGCGCCTTCACGATCGTGATGATCGCCTATTTCTCCGACATGAAGCTGGCACTGGGTATAGACCATTACATCTACGGCTGGGTGTTCTTCGGTTTCGTCATGCTGATCCTGTTCTGGGTCGGCACCTTCTGGCGCGAAGATCTGGATGAGGAGAAGGCCGAATCCGCGCCGGCCACGGCGGCCGCGCCACTGGCCGTACTTCCCCCGGGCCGCTATTTGGGTGTTGCGGCGCTTGCCGTACTGGTGGGGTTTCTATGGCCGGCATATGCGCGTCATCTCGACGACAGGCCCACAACGGTACCGCCGCCCCTCATGGTGGTGCCCGCCGGTGGCTGGCAGCCCGTTGCGCCCTTCACCGACTGGCAGCCGCACTGGGAAAAGCCCTCGCAGCAATGGCACGCCTATTACGCCAAGGACGGCCATCAGGTGATGCTGGAGATCGATTATTACGCCACCCAGAAGCAGGGCAGCGAGCTCATCACTACGGGCAATTATTTCATTCATCAGAAAGACCCGGTATGGTCCAACGTCGGCCAGCGCATCAAGACCGTGCGCATCGGCGCGCAGACCGACCAGGTCCTGGTGGGTCATCTGCATTCCCGCGCCCAGCATTTGCTGATCTGGCAGTGGAATGACATCGATGGCCGTCGGGTCATGAACGATTACGAGGCCAAGCTGATCCTGGCCTGGAAGAAGGTGCGCGGCCACGCCGACGACGGCGCCTCCGTCATCATCGCCACGCCTTGTCCGGACAAGGGGGATTGCAGTGCCGTGCTGGAGGATTTCGCCCAGGCCATGACCCCGGCCATACGCGCCGCCATCGCGCGCGAAGGGGGCCGATGAGCCCGCCCCTGATCGTCCATCTGGTATATCGCTTTGATACCGGCGGCATGGAAAACGGCATGGTCACCCTGTTCAACCACCTGGATCCAGGGCGTTTCCGCCATGCCGTGGTGAGCTGGACGGAAGTCGGCGATTTCCGCGCCCGCATCCGCGCCCAGGAAGTCGGATTTCATGCGCTCAAGCGTCGGCCGGGCCATGATCCCGGTGCTTACCTGCGCTTGTGGCGGCTATTGCGGCGCCTGCGTCCGGCCGTGCTGCACACGCGCAATCTGGCGGCCCTGGAAGGCCAGTTCGCCGCGCGCCTGGCGGGCGTGCGCGCCACCGTGCATGGCGAGCATGGCCGTGACGTTTTTGACCTGCATGGTCAAAACCGCAAATACAACCTGCTGCGCCGCGCCGCGCGCCCCCTGGTCGGCGAATACGTCGCGGTCAGCCGCGATTTGGCAGACTGGCTGAAGGACACGGTGGGCGTAGCCCCCGCGCGCATTCACCAGATCTACAACGGCGTGGATTGCGATCGGTTCCATCCGCGTGCCGGCGCACGTCCGTCCGGCCTGCCTCCCGGTTTTGCCGACGAGCAGAGCCTGGTCATCGGCGCGGTAGGGCGCATGGCGGCGGTGAAGGATTTCCCTACCCTGGTCGAGGCCTTTCTGCGCCTGGCGCCAGCGTACCCGCAGGCGCGCCTGGTGATCGTGGGCGAGGGCGAAGCGCGCGCGGCCTGCCGGCAGCGCCTGGCTCAGGCGGGCCTGGCGCAGCGCGCCTGGCTGCCGGGAGGGCGCCAGGACATAGCTGAATTGCTGCGTACTTTCGATGTTTTCGCGCTGCCCTCCCTCAACGAGGGCATATCCAATACGGCGCTGGAGGCACAGGCCACGGCACTGCCGGTCATCGCCACGGCCGTGGGCGGCAATCGGGAATTGGTGACTCCGGGCGAGAACGGTGATCTCATCCCAGTGGGGGACGTCGAAGCTTTGGCACAGGCTTTGCAGCGGTATGCGGGCGACCCCGACAGACGCGCCCGGGAAGGTGCCGCAGGCCGTGCGCGCGTTCTGGCGAGGCATAGCATCGCGGCCATGGTGGCCGGCTATGCCGCGGTTTACGAGCGTGCACTGGCGGGCCATTACCACTAAGGTGCAATGGCGCGCAGCGCCGGTTTTCCAGACACTACGACGACCATGTGCGGCATCAGCGGAATCTTCGACCTCAGGGAACAGCGCCCCCCGGACGGTGCGGTGCTCGCACGCATGAACGACAGCCTGTTCCATCGCGGGCCGGACGAGGGCGGCACGCACCTCGAACCGGGGGTGGCGCTCGCGCACCGCAGGCTGTCCATCATCGACCTGGCCAGCGGCCAGCAGCCCCTGTTCAACGAAGACAGTTCCGTGGTCGTGGTGTTCAACGGTGAGATCTACAACTATCGGGAACTGGTGCCGGAGCTTCAACAGCTGGGTCATCATTTCCGCACCCATTCCGATACCGAGGTCATCGTGCACGCCTGGGAGGCCTGGGGCGAGGCCTGCGTCGAGCGCTTCCGCGGCATGTTCGCCTTTGCGCTGTGGGATCGCGCCCGGCGCACGCTGTTTCTGGCGCGCGACCGCTTCGGCGTCAAGCCGCTGTACTATGCCATGCTGGAGGATGGGTACTGCATCTTCGGCTCCGAATTGAAGGCACTCATGGCGCATCCGTCGCTGCGGCGCGATATCGACCCGCTGGCGGTGGAGGAGTATTTCGCCTACGGCTACGTGCCCGAGCCGCGCACCATCTACCGCGGTGCCGCCAAGTTGCCGCCGGGCCATACCCTCACCCTCACGACCGGCCGGCCGCTGCCCGAGCCGCGCGCCTACTGGGACATGGCCTTCGCGCCGGTGACGGTGGCGAGCGAGGAAGCCGCCGAGGACGAACTCATCGAAC
>JAJZSR010000159.1 GCA_021849595.1 Pseudomonadota bacterium
CGGTGGCCGCGAGCCAGCTGTCATAGACGAGATATTCCAGGCGCTGGAAATAGGGCAGATGCAAACGGCCGGCGGCCTGCAGCGCCAGCAGTGCGATGAATAGGACGGAGAAGGCGCCCTGGGCGAGAGCAACCCGCCTATGGAACTTCACTTGATGCGATAGAACCGGCTTGCCAAATCCGGCCCGCCAAGCTGGTCGAAGCGGCTGCCGATGGCTTGCGACAAGGCATCGAGCCGCTCCGCCGGCGAGGGATGGGTCTTGAAGAGGAGAGCCATGCGGCTGTCATTCGCGGGCAGCGCCGCCAGCTTCTGGAGCACGAGCGGCAAACCCCAGGGGTCGTATCCGGCGCGCGCGGCGTAAACCATTCCAAGACGGTCGGCGCGGAATTCGGCGTCCTTGTCCAGCTTGCGCGCCAGGATTTCCGCGCCGTTGCCCAGCAGGTTTTGCGCCACCTGGTCGCTGCCCTTGATCTGGCGGCCCATCGCCTGGCCAAGCGCGCTGATGAGCGTGCTCTGCTGCAGGATCTTCATGTGATCGTGCTGGGTGACGTGGGCGATTTCGTGGCCCAGCACCCCCGCCAGTTCGGCCTCGTTGTCCAGCATGCGATAAAGCCCCAGGGTTATGAAGACATAGCCGCCAGGCGCGGAAAAGGCGTTGATGTCCGGCGTATCCAAAACGCCGAAGCGCCATTTCACCGCATTGTCGCCGCTTTGCAGCGCCACCCAGCGCCCCACGCGATTCACGTAGGCCTGCAGCCGGGGATCTGGCACCAGAGGCGCCGCGCCGAGCAGATCACCGGCGACCTGCCGGCCGACGCGTGCTTCTTCGCCGGGCGCCCGGGCAGCCAGCAGGGTGGTCAAGGCATCCAGATTCAAAGGCTTGGGCGCCGGCTCCCCGGCAGTCGCAGGCCGCTCCGTGCCGTTTTTTGGGGGCTTGATACCCAGGAAGTCGCCCAGATCATAGGCGCGGGCGCCGCTGCTCAGGACGGCGGCCAGAAGAAGCAAAAATATCCTCGCCTTCATGGCTCCGTCCCCCAGGCAGGGCCGCCGTTGGGCGTCGACGGCGCCGGCAGTTGCGCGACCTGGCGGGCGTGCAACCCTTGTTCCGCGGCGAAAGCCCGCGCGGCTTCTGCACTCACGGCGTAACTGTCCAATTTCTCCAACTGCCGGACATTGAACTTCGCGGTTTTCAGACTTTCCTCGGACAGGCCACGCACGCCGGCCACGGACACGACACGGCTCGCATCCGGGCGCCGCGCGACCAACCCGGCCACTTCTCCCAGGCCGACGCCCCTTTCTCCCGCCCGGCCGGGGCGCACGCTGAGCAGACGCACCCAGCCCGTTTTGGTCCCGCTGCGCACCTTCATCCACCCCCCCTGCCGGCCGACGACATCGACTGCCGTCCCTTGGGCCAACTCCACGACGATGGCCGCATTAGCGGCCGGCGCGGCGCGCAGGTTCTCGGCACGCAGCAGGCTGCCCTGCGCGGCCCAGACCGGCACGCTCAGCACCAGACCGGTCAGAATGGCGGCTGTTCTTGCCCAGTGCTTCATGGCATTCTTCCCTCATGCACGCTGCTCAAAACTTTAGAATGCATAGGCCGTCCCCGCAAGGGCGCAGGGGTTACTGCGCGCCATGAACGTGCTCATGGCGTTCACCGAGGGACTGGGACGGCGTTTTATCGGCTGGATGGCGAGCATCCGGGCGTTGGCCCAGTTTCTCTACCACGTGTTGGGCGCCGTTCTCGCGCCGGCCACGTGGAACCGCGCGACCCTCGACAACGTGATCCGGCAGGTTTATTTCACGGCGGTGCAGGCGCTGTATGTGTTTCTGCCCTATACGTTGGTGATCATTGGGGTCATCGTCGCCATCATCGTCAGCACCGCGCGCGGCCTGGGTTTGTCCTATCTGGCGGCCGATCTGATCATCCGTGTGCTGATGCTGGAACTGCTGCCCTTTCTCACCGCCTTGTTCGTGGCCCTGCGTTCCGGCAGCGCGATCAATACCGAAGTCGCGCTCATGGAAGTCACGCGGGAACTGGATGCCTTTCGCCACTGCGGCGTGAATCCGCTGCACTTCGAATTCCTCCCGCGCGTCGCCGGTGGCGTAATCTCCGTGCTGAGCCTTTCCCTGTTGGCGGGATTCATCAGCCTGGCGGGCGCCTACCTGGGGCTCTACGGCCTGAGCCCGGCCGGGGCGTCTTATTTCTCCATGACCGTGGCCAACGTTTTCAGCATCCCGACGATGCTCGGTTGGTTCGTGAAATGCGTGCTATTCGGCTTGGTGGTCACCAGCGTGCCCATCGCCGCCGGCTTGGAAACGCCGCCCAAGACTTTTTTCGTGCCGATTTCTGTACTCAGGGGCATGATGCGGGTGTTCTTTGCCCTGGTCCTCATCGAAGTGCTCTCGCTGGCAGCCAAATACGTTTGACCCCGCGGCGCGCCTCGTTCAACTGGGGCGCAATACGGTGACGGGATCCCCGACGCCCAAGCCCAACTGCCTTGCCGCGTTGCCGCGGTTGACCGCCACTTCCGCCAACCCCGCGCTGTTGACATACCAGAAGGGCTCGCCGCGACCTACCTCGCCATAGGTTTCCGCACGCGTGAGTTCACTGTCGCCGATGCGCAGGCGCGTGCCCGGTGCCCAGGCCGCAGCGCGCAAGCCCGTCCAGGCGTTGCCGTAATGATCGATGTAAATAACCCGCGCCAAATCGGCGAGGTCAAATTCGACATCCAGCCTGGTCTTCTCGACCAGCTTCCGTGCCGGAAATTCGCCGCGCGCCAGGGCGGCCGCGATGGGCGCGAAGATGTCGCGCCCGTGAAAAGTCGGCGAGACGCGCTCGGGGCGCCAGGAAATACGCCAGATGCGCACTTGGCCCTGGCGCCCGGCCAGCACCGACAGCAAGCCATTGTCCGGTCCGACAAACCAGACCCCTCCGGCTTCCAACACGACGCCATCGCGCGGCGTACCTACGCCGGGATCGACCACCGCGAAAAAAACCGCCGGCAGGGGCAACTGAGAGGCCAGCGCCGCGAGCAGATGAGCGCCCGCGTGAGGGTTGTAGTCGGGCACCTCGTTCAGCAAATCCAGCAGAGGAATCCCAGGGGCCTGCGCATGCAGCACCGCCTTTACCTGGCCAAGATAAGGATCCCGGCTGCCAAAATCGGTGAACAGCACGATCATCGTAAGCCCCCAATAAAAAAACCGGCGGTACGGCCGCCGGCTTCTTCGTTCTGCGTCTAGTGTTAACGCTAATTTCGTAGCTACTCGGCGGCCGCCTCTTCGACGGGGCGATCCACCAACTCGACCAAGGCCATGGGCGCGTTGTCTCCCACGCGGAAGCCGAATTTCAGGATGCGCAGATAGCCGCCCGGCCGGCTGGCATAGCGGGGGCCCAGCTCATCGAACAGCTTGACGACGATTTCCCGATCGCGCAAGCGGTCAAACGCCAGCCGCCGATTGGCCAGCGACGGCTTCTTGCCCAGAGTGATCAGCGGCTCGACGACACGCCGCAATTCCTTCGCCTTGGGCAGGGTGGTTTTGATCACTTCGTGGCGCAGCAGGGACGCGCTCATATTGCGCAGCATGGCCAGACGATGGCTGGTCGTACGATTCAGCTTGCGGTTGGATTGGCGGTGACGCATGGCATGATCCTTTCAAAGTTCTTGGGCTAAGGCGACTGCCATGACGCCTCGCACTTGGTTATTGTTATGCAAACGGCGACGGTCGCAGCGCGCCCGTCGCCTAACAGAAACTCCCTGGCCGGTATCCCGGGTTACGGCTTCTCCAGCCCCGGCGGCGGCCAGTTTTCCAGCTTCATTCCCAGAGACAGGCCCCGCGAAGCCAACACCTCTTTGATTTCGTTGAGCGACTTGCGGCCCAGGTTAGGCGTTTTCAGCAACTCGGTTTCGGTACGCTGAATCAGGTCGCCGATGTAATAGATATTTTCGGCCTTGAGGCAGTTGGCCGAGCGTACCGTGAGTTCGAGGTCATCCACGGGTCGCAGCAGAGTAGGATCCACCTGGGGTGCGCGCGGGCTCTCGCCGCCTCCTTCGGTGCCTTCCAACTGCGCAAAGACGGAGAGCTGATCGACCAGTATGCGCGCCGCGGTACGGACTGCCTCCTCAGGCTCCACCACACCATTGGTTTCGATGTCTATGACCAGACGATCCAGGTCGGTGCGCTGTTCGACGCGCGCGCTTTCCACGGCATAGGCCACTTTGCGCACGGGGCTGAACGAGGCATCGACGGGAATCGCTCCAACCGTGCGGGTTTCCTCGGTAAGCTTACGCGCCGTCACCGGCTGGTAACCCCGCCCGGCCTCGACATGGATCTCCATTTCCAGCTTGCCGCCCTTGGTCAGGTTGGCGATGACATGATCGGGATTGAGCACTTCGACATCGTGTCCGACCTGGATATCGCCTGCGGTGACCAGCCCCTCGCCTTCCTTGCTCAACTGCAAGGTGGCCTGGCTACGATTGTGCAGCTTGAAGGCTATTCCCTTGAGGTTGAGGAGGATGTCCACCACGTCCTCCTGCACGCCCTCGATGGTCGAGTATTCATGGACCACCCCGGCGATACGCACCTCGGTCGGAGCATAGCCCACCATGGAAGAAAGCAGGATGCGGCGCAATGCGTTGCCCAGGGTGTGCCCATAGCCCCGCTCGAAGGGTTCCATAGCCACCTTGGCGTGCAGCGGGGACACGCGATCGACTTCAACAATGCGCGGCTTGAGAAATTCCTGTGTTACTGACATGTACGCTTCCTTGTTCCAGGTCCGGCCGGCTTACTTGGAGTAGAGTTCCACAACCAACGATTCGTTGATGGTCGGGGGCAGTTCGGCGCGCTGGGGCATCGCTTTGAAAGTGCCCTTGAACGACTTGACGTCAACCTCCAGCCATTCCGGGAATCCGCGGCCTTCGGCGGCCTCCATCGCGGCCTTGATGCGCAGTTGGCCCTTGGCGGCCTCTCGCACCTCGATGACGTCGCCCGCCCTGACCTGATAGGAGGGGATGTTTACGCGCCGGCCATTGACCACTACGCCGTTGTGCCGCACCAGTTGGCGCGCCTCACTGCGGGAAGCCCCGAGACCCATGCGGTAGCACACGGCGTCGAGCCGGCTTTCCAAGAGGCCCAGCAGATTCTCACCCGTAACACCTTTGCGGCGCTCAGCTTCCTTGTAAGTGAGACGAAACTGGCGTTCGAGCACACCGTAGATGCGGCGTATCTTTTGCTTCTCGCGCAACTGGCGCGCATAGTCGGACAGGCGGGTATTCTTCTGGCCATGCTGGCCGGGGGCATAACTGCGCCGCTCGATAGCGCACTTCTCCGTATGGCACTTTTCCCCTTTGAGGAAAAGCTTTTCCCCTTCCCGGCGGCACTGGCGGCATTTGGCATCTAAGTTGCGAGCCATGCTTGATTCTCCTTAAATGCGGCGCTTCTTGGGCGGACGGCAACCGTTGTGCGGCACCGGCGTGACATCCGAAATGGCCGTGATTTTGAATCCCAGGGCGTTGAGCGCCCGCACCGTGGATTCCCGGCCCGGACCCGGCCCCTTGATGCGCACTTCAAGATTCTTGACACCGAATTCCTGCGCGGCCTTGCCGGCATTTTCGGCCGCGACCTGCGCGGCAAACGGGGTCGATTTGCGCGAAC
>JAJZSR010000017.1 GCA_021849595.1 Pseudomonadota bacterium
CCAATTCCGCCACCTGGGCCGCGAAGGCGAGAATATACTGATCGGAATTTCCATTGTCAACGAAACAACGCCCCCGCAAGGCCGCAAGAACGGCCCCGCCGCCCACAAGCAAACCACTTGCTCTGCGTGCCCAGGATCCTTTTCTGGAACGCGAAAAAGCCCGTTACCACCACCCTCTGCCGAGCCGCGAATGGGTGCTCGAATGCCTGGCCGTGCAGGGCGCACCTCTGGAGTTGGACAAGCTCTGCCAGTTGCTTGATATCGCCGGCGGGGAGCGCGAGCTTTTCGAGCGCCGCATCGGTGCCATGCAGCGCGACGGGCAGGTCATGGTCAACCGGCGCGGCCAGGTGTGCCTGCCGGACAAGCTGGCGCTCATCAAAGGGCGCATCGAGGGCCACCCGGACGGTTTCGGCTTCGTCATTCCCGATGACGGCAGCGCCGATCTGTTCCTGTCGCCGCGCGAGATGCATCAGGTGCTGCACGGCGACCGCGTGCTGGCGCGGGAATCCGGCGTCGATCGGCGCGGACGGCGCGAAGGCAAGATCGTGGAGGTGCTGGAACGCGCCAACGCCCGCATCGTCGGGCGCTATTTCGTACAGCACGGCGTCGGCTTCGTGGTTGCGGAAAATCGCCGCATCAACCAGGACATACTGATTCCTCCCGAGGCGGTTGCCGGCGCGCAAGCCGGGCAGGTGGTGATGGTGGAAGTGGTCGCGCCGCCCAGCAAGAACTCGGAAGCGGTGGGGCGCATCATCGATGTGCTGGGCAATTACGCCGATCCGGGCATGGAAATCGAAATCGCCCTGCGCAAGCACATCCTGCCCTTCGAATTTTCGCCGCAGGCCCTCGGGCAAACCAGGAAGCTGCCGAAGACGGTGCGCAAAATCGACTACGAGGGGCGCGAGGACGCCACCTCGCTGCCGCTGGTTACCATCGACGGTGAAACTGCCAAGGATTTCGACGACGCCGTTTATTGCGAGAGGCAGGGGCAGAACTTTCGCCTGGTGGTGGCCATAGCCGATGTGTCCCACTATGTCGAGACCGGCTCGCCGCTGGACGGCGATGCCTACGAGCGTGGCAATTCGGTGTATTTCCCGCGCCGCGTCATCCCCATGCTGCCCGAGGCGCTGTCCAACGGCCTGTGTTCGCTCAATCCGCGCGTGGAGCGTCTGGCGATGGTGTGCGACATGACGGTCACGCGCCAGGGCAATATCAAGTCCTATCGCTTTTATCCGGCGGTCATGTACTCGCATGCCCGGCTCACCTACAACCAGGTATGGGATTGGCTGTCCGGTGCCGCCGCACCCGATGCCGGGCACGCCGCGCTCCTGCCCCACCTGCAAAATCTGCAAGCGGTGTTTCAGGCGCTGCTCAAGGCGCGGCAGAAGCGCGGCGCCATAGATTTCGAAAGCGTGGAAACGCGCATGGTGTTCGACGATGCCGGCAAGATCGAGCGCATCGTGCCGGTGGTGCGCAACGACGCCCACCGGCTGATCGAGGAATGCATGCTGGCGGCCAACGTATGCGCCTCGGATCTGCTCAAGAAAAAGAAACAGCCGGCCCTGTACCGCATCCACGAAGGCCCCACGCCGGAAAAACTGGAAGCGCTGCGCGAGTTTTTGCGCGAATTCGGTTTCGGCCTGGGCGGCGGCGACAACCCCACGGCCAAGGACTACGCCGTACTGCTGGAACAGGTCAAGGGCCGCCCCGATGCCAGCCTGCTGCAGGCGGTGATGCTGCGTTCCCTCAAGCAGGCGGTCTACAGTCCGGACAACGTGGGCCATTTCGGCCTGGCCTATGAGCAATATACCCATTTCACCTCGCCCATACGGCGCTACCCGGATCTGCTCATCCATCGCGCCATCAAGGCCGTGCTTGTCGGGGAAAAACTGCCCAAGCTCAAGCTGGAAGAAGTGGGCGCCCATTGCTCGATGACCGAGCGGCGCGCCGACGAGGCCAGCCGCGACGTGGAGGCCTGGCTCAAGACCTATTTCATGCGCGACCGCATCGGCGAGGAGTTTACCGGCACGGTCAGTGCTGTGGTCAGCTTCGGCCTGTTCGTGGCTTTGGACGACGTGTTCGTCGAAGGGCTGGTGCACGTTTCCGAACTCGGCCAGGATTATTACCGCTTCGATCCGGCGCACCACAGCTTGCTGGGCGAGCGCACGGGCAAGCGCTTCCGCCTGGCGGACCGGCTGCGGGTGCGCGTCATGCGCGCGGATATCGAAACCAGCAAGATCGATTTCGCCCTGGTGGGGGAGGATGAGGCGCAGCGCGCCCAGGCATCGGCGAGGAAGCGCAGGAAATCGTGACGGACCAGTGGATTTACGGCTTCCATGCCATACGTGCGCGTCTCAAGCTGGATGCCAAAAGCGTGCTCGAAGTGCTCCTGGATGAGGCGCGCCGCGATGCCCGCGCCCGTGAACTGCATGGCCTGTGCGAACAACTGGGGGTGCCGTGCCGGGCGGTCGCGGGCCAGCGCATCGAAAGCCTGCTGGGCCAGGCGCGCCATCAGGGCGTGGCGGCGCGCGTCCTGCCGCGGCCCAAGGGTGCGGGGTTGGAGGAATTGCTGGATGGCATGGCCGGGCCGGCGCTGCTGATCGTCCTGGACGGCGTCACCGATCCGCACAATCTGGGCGCCGTGTTGCGCTCGGCCGATGCCTTCGGCGCGCACGCCGTAATCGCGCCCAAGGATCGCGCCGTGGGTATCAACGCCACCGTCGAGAAGGTGGCTTGCGGGGCTGCGGAAAGCGTGCCCTACGTCATGGTCACCAATCTGGCGCGCACGCTGGAAACTCTTGCCGAGCGCGGCATATGGACAGTGGCTGCCGAAGCCGGTGCGGCCAAGCGCCTGGCCCAGGTCGATGCGCGCGTGCCGCTGGCGTGGGTGCTGGGCGCGGAGGGCACCGGCCTGCGCCGGCTCACGCGCGAGCATTGCGACGAAGCGGCGCGCATACCCATGGAAGGCATGGTAGCCAGCCTCAATGTATCGGTCTCGGCAGCCCTGTGTCTTTACGAAACCCGGCGCCAGCGCCAGCCATGACGCACGCGGACCCCAACCAACTGCTGCGGAGTGCGGAATTAGTGGCCACAGCCGAGGAGGTGCAGGCCTGCCTCGAACGCATGGGCGTCGAGATCGCCGAGCGGCTGGCGACCGCATGTCCTCTGGTCATGCCGGTGATGGGCGGCGCGGTGGTCTTCGCCGGGCAGTTGTTGCCGCGCCTGGAATTTCCACTGGAATTCGACTATCTGCACGTTACCCGCTATCGCGGGAAGACGCAGGGAGAGGCGCTGGAATGGGTGGTGATGCCCCGCCAGTCCGTGCACGGGCGCATCGTTCTCGTGTTGGACGACATCCTCGACGAAGGCGAAACCCTGGCGGCGATAAGGGACAAGCTCATGGACATGGGCGCGCGCCGGGTATATTGCGCGGTATTGGCCGACAAGGACAACGGCCTGGACAAGCCCATACGCGCCGATTTCGTCGGCCTCAGGGTGCCGGACCGCTTTGTCTTCGGCTGCGGCATGGACGTCTATGGCTGGTGGCGCAATCTGCCGGCCATCTATGCCCTCGGGAAGTGATGGCGTGCGCGCCCTGCAGTAAACTTGCCCCTCTTTAGCAGCGCAGGGTTGCCAACATGCTGGGCATTATCGGCGGAACCGGGCTCACGCGCCTGGCCAATCTCGAAATCACCCGTCGCGAAGTCGTTCGCACGCCCTTTGGGGAACCTTCGGGGGCGCTGACCTTCGGCCAGATCTGCGACCAGGAGGTAGTGTTCCTGGCGCGCCACGGCTACGGTCACACCATTCCACCCCATGAAGTGAACTATCGCGCCAATGTCTGGGCGTTGCGCGAAGTGGGAGTGGACCGCATCGCCTCGGTGGCCACAGTGGGCGGCATACATCCGGAGCTGGCGGCCGGTACTCTGGTAGTGCCCGACCAGATCATCGACTACACCTGGGGTCGTGCGCATACGTTTTTTATTTCCGGCGAGCGGACGGTGGTGCATTTGGATTTTACCCAACCCTATTGCCAGATCATGCGCGACATGATCCTCTCGGCAGCGCACGAAGCTGGTGTCGCGGCGCGCGATGGGGGCACTTATGCCTGTGTGCAGGGGCCGCGCCTGGAAACAGCCGCCGAGATCGATCGCTACGAGCGCGACGGCGCCCACATGGTGGGCATGACTGCCATGCCGGAAGCCTATCTGGCGCAGGAGATCGGCATCTGCTATGCCAGCATCGGCGTGGTTGCCAATGACGCCGCCGGCCGCGGCGCGGCCAAACAGGGCATACGCCCCCAGCAGATCGAAGCCGTGCTGGAGCAGATCATGCCCAAGGTGCGGCTCTTGCTCGAATGCTTGGTGGCGCAGGAAGCGCCCAGTTGCGATTTGTATTGAGGCCATGCCATGGCGGTGTGTGAAGTATTGAAAATGGGGGATGCGCGCTTGCTGGCGCCAAGCGCGCCGGTGCGCGAATTCGATACGCCGCAGCTGCACGCCCTGATCGCCGATCTCTGGGAGACGATGGCGGCGCTCGATGGCGCTGGGCTCGCCGCGCCGCAGATCGGCGTCAATTTGCAGGTGGTCGTGTTCGGCTTCGAGTCGAATGCGCGCTATCCCGAGGCGGAACCGGTGCCCCGTACCGTGCTCGTCAACCCGGTGCTGACGCCTCTGGGGGATGAACACGAGGAGGGCTGGGAAGGATGTCTGTCCATTCCCGGCATGCGCGGCCTGGTTGCGCGCCACCGCCGGTTGACCTACCGGGGCCATGATGCTTTCGGCCATGCCTTCGAGCGCACCGTGGGCGGCTTTCATGCGCGCGTGGTGCAGCACGAAACCGACCACCTCCAGGGGCTGCTTTACCCCATGCGCATGACCGATTTGCGTCGCTTCGGCTTTGCCGAAACCCTGTTTCCCGCGGGTACGTCGGCCGTCCGGTGAGCGTTGGCAGTCCAACCGACGAACGGCCTAAAGAGGATGCCCCGGGCCACCGCTAAGCAGAGCAAGGGGAACGCAGTGTTCCCGAAAAAAACAAGTGAAACGCAAGGGGAATTACCCATGCAAGACAGAATACCGGGAAACCCTGGCCAGCCATGGCAAGCCGATGCGGAGCGGCTGAAACATGTGGTGGGCCAACTCATGGACTGCCAGTCCCGCTGGCTGGAAACCGGCCACGAGATGCGTCTCGCCGACGCGCTCAAGGCCAGCCGTCGGCTTTGGAGCGATCTGCAGGAGGCCCTGGGCCGGGGCACGGAAGAATTTCCGCTGGAGATCCGCCAGAACATCCTCATTCTTTCGGTTTACGGCCTGAGCCGATTGGAGGCTGTGGAGCGCGAGCCCAGCCGTGATGCGCTGGGTGGCTTGATCGCGCTCATGCGCAGCCTGTCGGTAAGCCTGCAGCCCTTGGCGCAGGCGGCGTGAGTATTTGGATATGATTTCTTTCATCTGGCACGAAGCGGCCGAACGCCCCGTTGACGGCATACAGCCCACGCCGCCGGTGCGGCCCGGGCGCGCCCGCATCACGCCGCCAGCCAAACGCAAGGAAAAAAAACCTGGCGACACGACCCGGCCGCAGGCCCGCAAGGCGCCCGCGCGCGGGCGCTACGTCGACGAATACGCGCGAGCCCCTTTCTGAACAGCTTTCAGGGTTGCCCGGAGGGGCATCGGTCGCCGACGCGTTTGCCGGTGAGCGTCATATTCGTCGTGGTGGAATAGCCGTTGGCGAGATTCAGCGTGCTCACCACCTGCCACTCGCTGGTGAAGTGGTCGGCAGCGGTTTTTACCGTGCCGCTGCCCTGGGTGGCGCCATTGACGATGGTACAAGTCCACTGCCAGTGCATCGTGCCGTCGCTATCGGTGTTTTCGTTCGTTTTGCACTGGCCTGCGGCCTCCGGCATGAACAGCTTCTTCTGCGCATCGCCCGATTTCAGACAGACATGGCTGATGCGGTTGATCGGGACGTTGAATTGCGGTGTGCGGGTGGTGCCGACCATGCGCATTTCCCAATAACCGGGTTGCAGGCCGACGACGTTTTGCAGGGAAGGGTCAGGAGGAGCCGCAACTGCGCCGGATGCCGCTGCCGTGGCGGCCAGCACGAGCGCAAGAGTTATCCGGCCAAGACGCTGTCGCATATGGATTTTCCCGGGATGAACATTCTTTGGACGTGCAACACGCTCGGCATTTGTTGTGCATTCCTCACGGGGTGGAGGATAGGGCAAAGCGTGCATCTCGCGATTTGATGCCACCCTGCGGCAAAGGTTCCCTCGTCAGGGGCGCGTGCTGTCGAGACTTTGCATCAGATCCTGCTCGATGGCCGCCTGGGTGGCGGGCTCGACGAGGCGCTCGGCCTGCAAAAGGAAAGTGTCTTCCACTCTTTCCCCGAGGGTGTGGATCTTCGCGCCGATGAGGTTAACGCGATGGCGCTGGAAGACGCCGGCGATGTCGTACAGCAGGCCGGCCCGATCGGCGCAACTGACGGTGAGCACATAATAGCGTCCGCGGTCGTCCGGTACCAGTTCCACGTGCGGCGGATAGGGAAAATGCTTCTGATGCCGGCTCATGCGCCCGCGCGGCACCGGCTCGACGGGGCGGCCGGGATCGATGGCGCGGGCCAGTTCGTACTCGAGGAAACTGAGAAAATCGCGGTAATGGACGTCACGGTCGGCCTCGTCCTGAACCAGAAAGTTGTCCAGAGCGTAGCCATGGCGGGTGGTGTGGATGCGAGCCTCCAGCACGCTGTACTGCACGCGGGCGAACAGGCCGCAGACGCGCACGAACAGATCCGGCTGGTCCGGCGCATATACCAGGACCTGGATGCCCTCGCCCTGGGGCGCCAGGCGCGTGCGCACCACGGGTGCAGCGTCATTGGCCCGGCCCCATAGCATGCGGGTGTGCCAGGCGAGGTCTGCCGCCTCCGTGCGCAAGAAGTAGGCATCGTCGAGCAGCCCCCAGAGTTGCCGCTCGCAGCCCGGCGCCAGGCCGTAGAAAGAAAGCAGGCCGCGCGCCGCTTCCTGGCGTGCTTCGATCGTGCCCGTGGTGCGGCCGTCGTCGCCGCTCAAGCGCGCCAGACTCAATTGATACAACTGGTCCAGCAGGCGGGCTTTCCAGGCATTCCAGACTTTGGGGCTGGTGCCGCGTATGTCCGCGGTGGTAAGCAGATAGAGCGCGGTCAGGCGCCTCTCGCTGCCTATTCTGCGGGCGAAGGCGGCAACCACTTCTGGATCGCTCAAATCCTCTTTCTGGGCCGTGCGCGAGAAACTCAGGTGCTCGCGCACCAGCCAGCTCACCAAGTCGGTGTCTTCCCGGGAAAAGCCATGAGCGCGGCAGAAACGGCGCGCGTCGTTCTGCCCGAGCTGGGAGTGGTCGCCGCCCCGCCCCTTGGCGATGTCGTGGAACAGCGCGGCGAGATAGAGCAGCTCCGGCCGGTCGAAGCTGCTCATGAGGCGCGCGGCCAGCGGATATTCGTGCGCCAGTTCGGGCACGGTCAGGCGGCGCAGGTTGCGCAGCACGATGAGGATGTGCTCGTCCACGGTGTAGACGTGGAAGAGGTCGTGCTGCATCTGGCCCACGATGCGCCCCCACGCCGGCAGATAACGTCCGAGTATGCCGTAGCGGTTGAGCGCGCGCAGCGTACGGGTGACCCCCTGGGGTTGGCGCAACAGCTCCAGAAACGCGCGGCGGTTACGCGGGTCGGCACGAAAGCGCGCATCCACCCTGCGACCCGCGCGCCACAGACCACGCAGCGTGGCGGGTGCGAAGTCGGTCAGGCCCGTCTCCCGATGGAGCACAAGAAAAGCGCGAAACAGCGCGGCGGGGTCGCGTTCGAACAGCCCGCTATCGCGGATTTCCAGAAGCGGGCCGCGGCGCGCGAACTCGTCGTCGATGATTTCCGCCGGCCCGGCGTCGCCGTACAGCAGGGATTTCAGGCTGGGTATGATGATCTCGCCGGCCAGGCGGACGTCTTTCGCAGCGCGGTAATAGCGCTGCATGAGGACTTCGCTGGCCAGGCGATGCCGGGTGGCGGCGATGTTCTGGCTTTTCGCCAGTTCGGCCTGCAAGTCGAAGGCCAGGCGATCTTCGCGCCGCCTCGCCAGCAGATGCAGACGGATGCGCAGGCGGTCCAGGATGGCCTCGTCTTCGCGTATGCGGCGCGCCTCCGCGTCGCTCAGGATGCCGGCCTGCACCAGGCCGCGCCATGCCGGCGCGATGCCGCACGCGCGCGCAAGCCAGTGGATGGTGTGCAGATCGCGCAGGCCGCCGGGGCTTTCCTTGATATTGGGTTCCAGGTTCGAGGCGGTGTCGGCATGGCGGTTGTGGCGGTTGGCCTGCTCCAGCAGCTTGGCCTCGAAGAAGCGGCGCGCCTCGAAGCGCGCCGCGAAATGCTGCCGGAAGCGCGTGAACAGGGCCTGTTCGCCCCATACCAGGCGGGCTTCCAGTAAATTGGTTTCCACCGTCACGTCGCGTTCCGCCTCCACCATGCAGGCGTCCACGGTACGCACGCTGTGGCCGATTTCCAGGCCCACGTCCCAGCACGCCTGCACCCAGCTTTCCAGGGCGCGTTCGAGGGAGGGGGCGGGCGGTGCAGGCAGCAGCAGGAGCACGTCCACATCCGAGGCGGGAAACAACTCGCCGCGCCCATAGCCGCCCACCGCAGCCAGCACCGGGCCGGGGGGGAGCAACTTGTGGCAGAGCGTAGCCAGCAGTTGATCGACGGCATGCGCATGACCGTGCAGATAGGCCGCCGCACCGGGCCGCGCGAGAAATCTGCGCGCCAATTCCTGCCGTGACTGCCTGAGCCCCTCGCGCAGGCCGGTCAGGGCGGGCTGCTGGAGGGCGGGCAGGGTCATGCCGCCTGCGCGATGAAGGCCGGGACGGGAGGACAGCCGGGTGACAGGGTCAGCACTTCATGGCCGCTTTCGGTGACGAGGATGGTGTGCTCCCATTGCGCCGACAGGCTGTGGTCCTTGGTGACGATGGTCCAGCCGTCGCCCAGTTGGCGGATGTCCCGGCGGCCCGCGTTGATCATGGGTTCGATGGTGAAAATCATGCCGGGCAGGAGCTTCACGCCGGTGCCCGGCTTGCCATAGTGCAATACCTGCGGGTCTTCGTGGAAATTGCGCCCGATGCCGTGGCCGCAGAATTCGCGCACCACCGAATAGCCCTGCGATTCGGCATGCTTCTGGATGACATGGCCGATGTCGCCCAGATGGGCCCCGGGCCTGACCGCGGCGATGCCTATCCACATGGCCTCGAAGGTGGCCTGTACCAGGCGGCGGGACTGGATGGAGGCCTCGCCCGCCACGAACATGCGGCTGGTGTCGCCGTGCCAGCCGTCCTTGATGACGGTGATGTCCAGGTTCACGATGTCCCCGTTCTTGAGCACGCGCTCGCCGGGTATGCCGTGGCAGACCTGATGATTGACCGAGGTGCAGATGGACTTCGGATAGGGGCTGTGCCCCGGCGGCTGATAATGCAGCGGCGCGGGCACCACGCCCTGGACATTCACCATGAAATCATGACACAGGCGGTCCAGTTCGCCCGTCGTGACGCCGGGTTTGACGAAAGGTGTGATGTAATCCAGCACGTCTGCGGCAAGGCGGCCGGCGATGCGCATTTTTTCGATGTCTTCTGCGGACTTCAGGGTAATGGACATGGTCTGGGAAAACGTGGACAAGCCTGAATTCTCGCGCCTAGCCCCAACCCTGGCAATCCGCCCGGCTGCGCGGCCGTATCGGTCGGGTCGGGGTTTTATGGTATCCTCGCGGTTTGCCCCGCCCGCCGGCTCAAGCCGGTTGGCGGGGCCAAATCACACACCCGCCCTATCTTGGGTGGCGCGATGCGCTCGCTGGCGGGTGGCGGCTCAACCCTAGAGGAGAATTTCATGTCCGTGACCATGCGTCAGATGCTGGAGGCCGGGGTGCACTTCGGCCATCAAACCCGTTACTGGAATCCCAGGATGGCCCCTTACATCTTCGGCCATCGCAACAAGATACACATCGTCGATCTGGAAAAGACCTTGCCGATGTTCGACGAGGCGCTCAAATTCGTGCGCCAGCTCGCCGCCAACAAGGGCACCATACTGTTTGTGGGCACCAAGCGCCAGGCGCGCGAGATCGTGGCGGAGGAAGCCGCCCGTGCCGGCATGCCCTATGTGAGCCAGCGCTGGCTGGGCGGCATGCTGACCAACTTCAAGACCGTCAAGCAGTCCATCAAGCGCTTGAAGGAAATGGAGGCCGGTTTGGCCGAAGCGGGCCGGCTGTCGAAGAAGGAGGCCCTGCTGCAGGAGCGCGAGGCCGAGAAATTGCGGCGCAGCCTGGGCGGCATCAGCGAGATGAATGCGCTGCCCGATGCCATCTTCATCATCGACACCGGCTATCAGAAAGGTGCGGTGACGGAAGCCAACAAACTGGGCATCCCTGTGATCGGCGTGGTGGATACCAACAACACGCCGGAGGGTATCGTCTATGTGATTCCCGGCAATGACGACTCGGCGCGCGCCATCCGTCTGTATGCGCGTGGCGTTGCCGATGCCATCCTCGAAGGGCGTGCTCAGATCATCCAGGAAATCGTGGCGGCCGACGAATTCGTCGAGGAAGCGGCCGAGGAAACCGGCCCGGCGGAATAAACCCTGCGCATCGGGCGGGAGGGGCGCAAGCCCCTCTTTTTGTATCGTTGCGCGCGGCCGAAGCGGCGCGCGCATGAGCATTCGAGGAGTTGAACATGGCGGAAATCACCGCAAGCATGGTGCGCGATCTGCGCGAAAAGACCGATGCCCCGATGATGGATTGCAAAAAGGCCCTCACCGAGGCGGATGGCGACATGACGCGCGCGGAGGAAATCCTGCGTGTCAAATTCGGCAGCAAGGCCAGCAAGGCGGCCGGGCGCATCGCCGCCGAAGGGGTGGTGGGGATAGCCCTGGCCGACGACGGCAAGCGCGGCGCCATGATAGAGGTCAATTGCGAAACCGATTTCGTTGCCAAGAACGATGACTTCCTCGCCTTCGCGAAGAATCTCGCTGCCCTGGTGAGCAAACAAAATCCCGCTGATGTGGCCGCGCTGTCCGGCATGAGGCTGGGGGACGAGTCGGTCGAGGAGGTACGCACCCGCCTGGTCGGCAAGATCGGCGAGAACATGAGCCTGCGCCGCTTCATGCGCATCGAGGCCAAGGGCCGGCTGGCGAGCTATGTGCACGGCGGTTCCAAGATCGGCGTGCTGGTGGATGTCGAGGGCGGTGATGAGCAACTCGCCAAAGACCTCGCCATGCACATCGCGGCCTCCAAGCCCAAGGCGCTCGACGCCTCGGGCGTGGCGCAGGAGCTGATCGAGGCGGAACGCCGCGTGGCTGCGCAGAAGGCCGCCGAATCCGGCAAGCCGGCCAACATCGTGGAGAAAATGGTGGACGGCGCCGTGCAGAAGTTCCTCAAGGAAATCACCTTGCTGTCGCAACCCTTCGTCAAGGACGACAAGCAGACCGTCGAACAACTGCTCAAGGCCAGGAACGCCAAGGTGCACGGCTTCACCCTGTACGTGGTGGGCGAGGGCCTGGAAAAGAAAAAGGACGACTTCGTCGCGGAGGTCATGGCCCAGGCTGGCAAGAGCTGAACCGCGGGGGAATCTTCCATGACGGCGCCGGTCTACAAGCGTATTCTACTGAAGCTCTCCGGCGAGGCCTTGATGGGCCCGGACAGTTACGGCATCCATAAGGAAACTCTGGATGGTATGGTGGCCCAGGTGCGGGAAGTGGTGGATCTGGGCGTGCAGGTCGCCGTGGTCATCGGCGGCGGCAATATTTTCCGCGGTGTCTCCGGCGCGGCGTCCGGCATGGACCGGGCCACTGCGGACTACATGGGCATGCTGGCCACCGTCATCAACGCCATGGCGCTGGCAGATGCCATGAAGCGTGCCGGCCTGGACGCCCGCGTGCAGTCCGCCCTGGATCTGGAACAAGTAGCCGAGCCCTACATCCGGGCCAAGGCCTTGCGCTATCTGGAAGCGGGCAAGGTGGTGATCTTCGGTGCCGGCACCGGGAACCCCTTCTTCACCACCGATACCGCAGCCGCCTTGCGCGGCATGGAAATGGGTTGCGACATCGTGCTCAAGGCCACCAAGGTGGACGGCGTGTACAGCGACGACCCGAAAAAGAACCCGCACGCCTCGCGCTATCAGCGGCTCACTTTCGACCGCGCCATCCAGGATAGGCTGGGCGTGATGGATGCGACGGCGCTGACCCTGTGCCGGGACCAGAACATGCCCATCGGCGTGTTCAGCATCTTCAAACCCGGGGCGCTCAAGCGCGTGGTGCTGGGGGAAGACGAAGGCACGCAGGTGACCGTCAACTAGGAGACGAGGATATGGCTGAAGCCAGTATTGCGGACATCAAGAAATCTGCCGATGCCAAGATGCACAAGACCATCGAGGCGCTCAAGAACGACCTCGGCAAGGTGCGCACGGGGCGCGCCCACACCGGCATCCTCGACCATGTGACAGTGGATTATTACGGCAACCCGGCGCCCATTCCCCAGGTCGCCAACGTCATCCTCGTCGATGCCCGCACCCTGGGCGTCACGCCTTGGGAAAAGAAAATGCTCGCCGCCGTGGAGAAGGCCATACGCGATGCCGATCTGGGCCTCAATCCCGCGAGCCAGGGCGACATGATCCGCGTCCCCATGCCGGCGCTCACCGAGGAGCGCCGCAAGGATCTCATCAAGGTGGTGCGCGGCGAGGCCGAAAATGCCCGCGTGGCGGTGCGCAACGTGCGCCGCGATGCGAACAACGCGCTCAAGGACATGGTCAAGGCCAAGACCGCCAGCGAAGACGAGGAACGCCGGGCCCAGGACGAAGTCCAGAAGTTGACCGACAAGGCCATTGCCGAAATCGACAAGCTGCTGGCCGCCAAGGAAGCCGATCTCATGGCCATCTGAACGGGCAGGACCGAAGGCGTGACCACGGCCACCAGTTCCACCATCGCCATTCCCGCTGTCGGGGAGGTGCCGCGCCATATCGCCATCATCATGGATGGCAACGGCCGTTGGGCGCGCGCCCGCCATCTGCCGCGCGTGGCGGGCCACCGCCAGGGTGTGGAAGCCGTGCGCGCCGTGGTCAAGGCCTGCGCCGAGCGCGGCGTGCAATATCTCACCCTGTTCGCCTTCAGTTCGGAAAACTGGCGCCGCCCGCGGGAAGAGGTTTCCCTGCTCATGGAGCTTTTCGTGCGCGCCCTGCAGCTAGAGGTGAAAAAGCTGCACAAGAACGCGATCCGCTTCCGCGTCATCGGCGATCTGGCGTCCTTCAGCGAGCGCATCCAGGAACTGGTGGGCGACAGCGTGGCCCTGACGCGCGACAACCGAGGACTAACGCTGACGGTGGCGGCCAATTACGGTGGTCGCTGGGACATCCTGCAGGCGGTCAACCGCCTGCTGGCAGAACGCACCCCCGGCAGCGGGCCGGTGCGCGAAGAGGATCTGGCCGGCCGCCTGAGCATGAGCGAGGCGCCCGAGCCGGATCTCTTCATTCGTACAGGGGGCGAGCAGCGCATCAGCAATTTCCTGCTCTGGCAGTTGGCTTACACGGAGCTTTATTTCACCGACACCCTCTGGCCGGATTTCGATGCCGCCGCCCTGGATGCCGCCATCGCCTCCTATCGCCGGCGCGAGCGCCGCTTTGGCCGAACCAGCGAACAGTTAGCGCAGCAGTCCGTCCCCCGGCAATGATCCGCATTGCCACGGCGGTTTTATTGCTGGCGTTGTTCTTTCCCGCCCTGCTATGGGCGCCGGCGCAGCTTTGGGCGGCGCTGGCGGGGGCCGTTCTGGTCCTGGGCGCGCGCGAGTGGGGGCGCCTGGCGGATTTCCGGCGCCTGTCCAGCTGGCTTTACGCCCTGGTGCTGGGCGGCTGCGCCTACCTGCTGCATTTGCCCACCGCCCTGCCGCTGGGGCATATGCTGCTGGCCGTGGCGGTGGGCTTTTGGATTTTCATCGCGCCCCTGTGGCTGTATCGGGGCTGGCCGCGCGGGGCGTTTTGGCTGCGTGCCCTGACGGGCGCCGTGGTGCTGTTGCCTACCTGGATTGCGCTGGTCGAGTTGCGCTCCCGCGGGCCGGGCGTGCTGCTCGCCATCCTCGCGGCGGTTTGGCTGGCTGACAGCGCCGCCTATTACTGCGGGCGCGCTTACGGCCGCCACAAGCTGGCGCCCCATGTCAGTCCCGGCAAGACCTGGGAGGGCGTGGCCGGTGCCGCGCTGGCACTGGTCATCTACGGTGCCGTCTTGTCGCGCTACGCAGTCCATGTCAGCATGACCGCCTTGATTTTTCTGCTGCTCGCGCTCATGTACTTTGCCATTCTGGGCGATTTGTTCGAATCCTGGATGAAGCGCCAGGCCGGCCTCAAGGACAGCGGCCATCTGTTGCCCGGCCATGGCGGCGTGCTCGATCGGGTGGACGCGCTCACTGCGGCCTTGCCGCTGGCGGCCCTGGCGGTATGGGGATTGCGGCTGGCATGAAAGCTATGCAGCAAGTCTGCGTGTTGGGTGCCACGGGCAGCATCGGCACCAGTACCTTGGACGTCCTGGCGCGCCATCCGGAGCGTTTTTCCGTCTTCGCCTTGAGCGGCGCGCGCAGCGTCGAGCGCCTGTTCGAGCAGTGCCGCGCGTTCCGGCCGCGCTACGCCGTGATGGTGGACGAGGCGGCGGCCAACGATTTGCGCGGGCGCATTAAAGGCGCCGGCCTGGCGACCGAAGTCCTGAGCGGTGCCCAGGCGCTGGTCGAGGTGGCCGGCCATGCCGACGTGGACATCGTCGTGGCGGCCATCGTCGGGGCGGCGGGTCTGCCCTCGGCGCTTGCCGCCGCACGTACCGGCAAGCGCATCCTGCTGGCCAACAAGGAAACCCTGGTGGTGGCGGGCGGCATCTTCATGGCGGCGGTACGCCGGGGCGGCGCCACCCTCCTGCCGGTGGACTCCGAGCACAACGCCATCTTCCAGGCCCTGCCGCGCGAATTCGTCGGCGACCTGGAAGCCGTGGGCGTGCGCAGCCTGTGGCTGACCGCTTCCGGCGGCCCGTTTCGCACTTTGGCCAAGGAGGCCATGGAACGCGCCACGCCGGAGCAGGCCTGCGCCCATCCCAACTGGGTGATGGGGCCGAAGATTTCGGTCGATTCGGCCACCATGATGAACAAGGGACTGGAAGTCATCGAGGCGCACTGGTTGTTCAATGCCCGCGCCGATCAAATCCGCGTGCTGGTGCACCCGCAGAGCGTGGTGCACTCCCTGGTGGAATACCGCGACGGTTCGGTGCTGGCCCAGCTGGGTACGCCGGACATGCGCACGCCCATCGCCTATGCCCTGGGTTTTCCCGAACGCATCGCGGCGGGCGTCGATGGGCTGGATTTGTTCAAGCGGGGGCTGAGCTTCGAAGCGCCCGATCTGGAACGTTTTCCTTGCGTGCGGCTGGCCTTTCAGGCGCTGGAAAGCGGGGGTGCGGCCGCGGCGGCGCTCAATGCCGCCAACGAGGTGGCGGTGGAGGCGTTTTTGGCTCGGCGCTGCGGCTTCGGCGCCATCGCCGCCGCCATCGAAGCGGTGCTCGACCGCTTGGCCGGGCACGCGGCCGGCAGCCTGGAAGACCTGCTTGAGGCCGATCGCGCGGCCCGTTCCGCAGCGCGGGAATTTCTGGACGCTGCCCGCTCATGAGCGGCCTCGTGACGATATTGGCTTTCCTGCTCGCCCTGGCGGTGCTGGTGGTGTTCCATGAGTTGGGGCACTTCCTCGCCGCGCGCTTGGCGGGCGTGAAGGTCCTGCGCTTTTCCGTCGGCTTCGGCCGGCCTGTGCTGCGCCATGTCGCCGCCGATGGCGTCGAGTGGGTGCTGAGCGCGATTCCGCTGGGCGGCTACGTGAAGATGCTGGACGAGCACGAGGGCCCCGTGGCTCCGGCCGAGGCCCATAGGGCCTTCAACCGCGCCAGCGTAGGCAGGCGCCTATTCATCGTCGCGGCCGGACCGCTGGCCAATTTCCTGCTCGCCGTGCTGCTGTATTGGGTGATGTTCGTGCATGGCGTTCCCGCGCTCAAGCCCATCATCGACACGCCGCCCCAGGGTTCTCCTGCCGCGCTGGCCGGGCTGGTGCGCGGCGACGAGATCGCCAGGGTGGATGACGAGCACGTGGCTTCCTTCGGCGACTTGCGCATGGCGTTGTTGGCGCACGGAGTGGGCACCGAAGCGGTGCGCCTCATGCTTTCCGACGGGCAGGTGGCGCGGTTGTCCACGGCCGGTATCGGCACGATCGATCCGGGCAGCGATGTTCTGGCCGCGCTTGGCCTGAGGCTGTACGAGCCGCGCCTGCCGGCGGTCATCGGCCGCGTCATGCCGGGTTCGCCGGCAGAGCGCGCGGGGCTGGCGCGCGGCGACCGCATCGCGGCGGTGAACGGCACCACGGTGGGCGATTGGCAGGGCCTGGTCGAGGCCGTGCAGGCCAGCCCCGGCAAGCCGGTGCAACTGCTGGTCACCAACCGGCAGGGCAGCGCGCTCATCACGCTCACGCCGGAGCGCATCACGCAGGACGGCCATACCATCGGCCGCATCGGTGCGGCGCCTGAAGTGCCCGCCGGCCTGTTCGCGCCGCTGCGCACGGAGTTGCGCTACGGCCCCCTGGACGCCTTGGGGCAGGCCGCCGCCAAGACCTGGGACCTGAGCGTCTTCAGCCTGGAAATGCTCGGGCGCATGTTGGTGGGCGAGGTGTCCTGGAAGAACCTTTCCGGGCCTTTGACCATCGCCGATTACGCCGGGCAGTCCGCGGAAATGGGCTGGTTGCCCTATCTGGCGTTTTTGTCCATCGTCAGCATCAGCCTGGGCGTGCTCAATTTGCTGCCCATACCGTTATTGGATGGCGGACACCTCATGTATTATATTTTCGAGTCGGTGCGCGGTAAGCCGGTTTCCGAACGGGCCATGGAAATTGCCACCCGCATCGGCATGGGCATCCTCATGGTGCTGGTGACCATCGCCCTCTATAACGATTTCCAACGAATTCTTTCCGGCTAAAAACTCATGAAAAAGCGCATCTGCGCGGCCCTCATCGGCGCGCTGCTGGCGGGTACGGCCCATGCGATGGAGCCTTTCGTGGTGAAGGATATCCGCGTCGAGGGCATCCAGCGGACCGACATCGGCACGGTGTTCAGCTATCTGCCCGTGAA
This sequence comes from Pseudomonadota bacterium, assembly GCA_021849595.1. Classification (GTDB taxonomy): domain Bacteria; phylum Pseudomonadota; class Gammaproteobacteria; order Burkholderiales; family Thiobacillaceae; genus JAJXXS01. The sequence continues at coordinate 17,173 of JAJZSR010000017.1, forward strand.
GGTCGGCCAGACGCTCGACGACCACACGGCCGAGCAGTCCATTCAGGCTCTTTATGCCACGGGTTTCTTCAAGAACGTCACTCTGGAGCGCCAGGGCGATGTGCTGATCGTCAAGGTGGCGGAGCGTCCCGCCATCGCCAGCATCACGCTCAACGGCATCAAGGAGTTCTCCGAGAAGGATCTGCAGAAGGGACTCAAGCAGATCGGCCTGGCCGAAGGGCGCATACTGGACCGCGGCCTGCTGGAAAAAGCCGAACAGGAAATCAAGCGCCAGTATTATGACCGCGGCAAATATGCCGTGCGGGTGACCACCACGGTCACACCTCTGGAGCGCAACCGGGTCGGCATCAACTTCAGCGTGGCGGAGGGGCCGACGGCCAAGATCCGCCAGATCAACATTGTCGGCAACCACGCCTATTCCGAAAAGAAATTGCTCGACCTCTTCTCCCTGAAAACGCCCAACTGGCTGTCCTGGTTCACCAAGGATGATCAGTATTCCAGAACCAAGCTGGCCGGCGATCTGGAGAAGCTGCGCTCCTACTATCTGGACCACGGCTATGTGGAATTTGCCATCGATTCCACCCAGGTCACCATCAGCCCGGACAAGAAGGACATCTTCATCACCATCAACCTCACCGAGGGCCCGCAGTATCGCGTGAGCAGCGTCAAACTCGCCGGCCAGACCGTGGTACCGGCCGCGGAACTGGAGAAACTCATCACCATCAAGCCGGGCGAAATCTTCTCGCGCGAAAAATTCACCGAGATCACCAAGGCCATCGGTGATCGGCTGGGCGATGACGGCTACGCCTTTGCCAACGTCAATGCCGTGCCGGACCTGGACAAGGTCAAGCATACCGTGGCCTTCACGCTCTACGTGGACCCGGGCCGGCGCGTCTATGTCAAGCGCATCAACATCTCCGGCAACACCAAGACGGAAGACGTCGTCATTCGCCGTGAGCTGCGCCAGATGGAGGATGGGCTGTACAACGCCAAGGACATCACGCTGTCCAAGACGCGCCTGAACCGTCTGGGTTTCTTCGACGACGTGAACGTCGAAACGCCGGCCGTGCCCGGGGCCACCGACCAGGTCAACATGGACGTGAGCGTGAAAGAGCGCGCCACCGGCAGCATTACCGTCGGCGCCGGCTATGCCTCGTCCGAGGGCCTCATCCTGTCGGGCTCCATCTCGCAGTCCAACGTCTTCGGCACCGGCAACCAGCTCGGCCTGCAAGTGAGCACCGGCAACATCAACAAGGTGTATTCCATTTCCTACACCAACCCGTATTTCACGCCCAACGGCGTGAGCCTGGGCTACGACGTGTACTTGCGCGACTTGAATACCTCCAGCTTGAGCGGAGTGATTCCCTACAGCACGTCCACGCTGGGCGCGGACACGCGCGTGGGCGTGCCCATCAACGAAAACGACAGCGTCAACTTCGGGCTGGGCGTGGAACGCTACAGTGTCAGCGTCGATACGGCGCTCGGCACGATTCCGCAATATCAGCAGTTCGTGCAGGAGTTCGGCAACGGCACTTCCGCCACCACCAACAGCGTCCGCCTCTCCGCCGGCTGGGCGCGCGACACGCGCAACAGCTTCTATTTCCCCACCAAGGGCAGCCTGACCAGCGTCGGGGCCGAGGCGACCGTGCCGCCCGGTTCGCTCAAGTACTACACCCTGTCCTTGCGGCGCCAGCAATTCTTCCCGCTGAGCAAAGATTTCACCCTTATGCTCAACGGCCAATTCGGGTACGGCAACGGCTACAGCGGCCAGCCCTTGCCTTTCTTCAAGAACTTCTACGCCGGCGGCGTGAGTTCGGTGCGCGGCTACCAGAGCGGCACCATCGGGCCCAAGGCGGGCATAGCAATCGATCCTACGCTGGGGACCATTTGCACCAATCCCATAGGGCAGAGCAATTGCACCATCCAGGCCCTGGGCGGCAACACCAGCCTCATCGCCAACATCGAGCTGTTCTTCCCCGTGCCGGGCTTGCGCGACAGCAATGCGGTGCGCCTGTCGACTTTCTTTGATGCGGGCGAGATTACCGGGCCGGGGGATTATCTGGGCCGCTACAGCCGCCTCTCGGTGAGCAACCTGCGCTATTCGGCGGGTGTGGGCGTATCCTGGAACTCACCCCTGGGCCCATTGCGTTTCAGCATTGCTAAGCCCATCAATCCGGCCCCGGATGATGTGACGCAGACTTTCCAGTTCACCTTGGGCACGGTCTTTTGATTTGTATGGAGTCGAACATGAAAACCTTGCTGACGGGCCTGCTTGCCGCAGTGGTCCTGAGCGCGGGCGGTACGGCGGCGGCCGATACCAAGATCGGTTTCGTCAACACCGAACGCATTCTCAAAGAGGCGCCCATTTCCATCCAGGCGCAGAAGAAGCTGGAGAAGGAATTCTCCGGGCGTGAACTGGCGCTGCAGAAGCTCGCCAAGCAGGCGCAGGATCTGCAGGCGCAACTGGACAGGAACGGCGCTTCGATGCCCGAGACGGAACGGCATGCCAAGGAGCAGACGCTGGCCAACCTCAACCGCGAGTTGCAGCGCCAGAGCCGCGAGTTTCGTGAGGATCTCAATCTGCGTCGCAACGAGGAATTGTCCCTGATTCAGGAAAAGGCGCGTCAGGCCATCCTCAACATCGCCAAGCAGGGCAAGTACGACCTCATCGTCGAGCAGGCGGTTTACGTGAATCCCAAGGACGACATCACCAACCAGGTGCTCAGGGCCCTGGGGGCGCCGGTGGCGGGCAACTGAACTTCATGGCGGGCGAATACACCCTTGCCCGCTTGGCGGAGCTGCTGGGAGGCGAACTGGCGGGCGATGGCAGCGTCGTCGTGCGCCAGGTGGCGCCGCCGGAGCGCGCCGGACCGCATGACATCGTCTTTGTGGCGCAGGCGCGCTATCTGGCCGCTTTGCAGAGCAGCCGTGCCGGCGCCGTCATCCTGCCGCCGGAGGCGCGCGATGCCAGCGCTTTGCCGCGCATCATCACACCCAATCCCTATCTCTACTTCGCGCGTGTGAGCGCGCTGCTCAATCCGGCCGCACGCCCCGCGCCCGGAGTGCATGAGCGCGCCTGGGTGGCAACGGGCGCGCGCCTGGGGCCGGATGTCAGCGTAGGTCCGGGTGCCGTGGTGGAAGAGGGGGCCGAAATCGGCGCGCGCTCGGTCATCGGCCCCAACTGCGTTATCGGGGCCGGCGTCGCCATGGGCGAGGATTGCACCCTGCACGCCGGCGTGGTGGTGTATCACGGTTGCCGCCTCGGCAGCCGGGTGGTCTTGCATGGCGGTGTGGTCATCGGTGCGGACGGCTTCGGTCTGGCCAACGATGCCGGCCGCTGGGTGAAGATTCCCCAGATCGGCCGCGTCGTCATCGGCGACGACGTCGAGGTCGGCGCCAACTCTACGATAGACCGCGGTGCGCTGGACGATACCGTGATCGGCGACGGGGTGAAGATAGACAATCTCGTGCAAATCGGCCACAACGTCTCCATCGGTGCCCACACGGCCATCGCCGCCTGCGTGGGCATTGCCGGCAGCACGCGCGTCGGCGCCCATTGCCTGATCGGCGGCGCAGCCATGATCCACGGCCACATCGAAATCGCCGACAAGGTCATCATTTCGGCCGCTACGGCCATAGGCAAATCGCTGCGCGAGCCCGGCACCTACACCGGCATCTTTCCTTCCGCCCGCCATCAGGACTGGCAAAGGAATGCCGCGCGCGTGCGCCACCTGGATGAGCTGGCGGAACGGGTGAAGGCCCTGGAAAATCATCTGCAGACTCGGGAAAAATCCTCATGAACACCATGGACATCCAGCAGGTCATGCAATACCTGCCCCATCGCTATCCTTTTCTGTTGATCGACCGCGTGCTGGACTGGGAGCTCGACAAGCACATCGTCGCGCTCAAGAACGTCACCATGAACGAGCCTTTCTTCCAGGGCCACTTTCCGCAGCATCCGGTGATGCCCGGGGTCCTGATCTTGGAGGCGATGGCCCAGGCCGCCGCTGTGCTGTCATTTCGCAGCAGCGGCGCGAAGCCGGGCGAGGATGGCATCGTCTATTTCGCCGGCATCGACGGCGCCCGCTTCAAGCGCCCCGTCGTGCCGGGCGATCAGTTGATCATCCGCGCCGAGCTGCTGCGCAACATGCGCGGGGTGTGGAAATATAAGGCGCGCGCCGAGGTGGCCGGCGAGCTGGCGGCGGAAGCCGAGCTCATGGCGGCGCTCAGGAAGCCCTGACCATGGCGAACGTACATCCTACCGCCCTCGTCGAGGCGGGGGCGGTTCTTGCCGATGATGTCGAGATCGGCCCTTACGCGCACATCGGGCCGCATGTCGAAATTGGTGCCGGCACGCAGATCGGCGCTCATGCGGTGATTGCCGGCCACACGCGTATCGGCGTCGGCAACCGCATCTATCCGCAGGTGTCGCTGGGCGGCCCGCCGCAGGACATGAAGTATTCCGGCGAGCCGACGCGGTTGGAGATCGGCGACTACAACACCATCCGGGAATTCTGCACTTGCAATACCGGCACCGTGCAGGACCGTGGCGTCACCACCGTGGGTTCGCACAACTGGATCATGGCCTATGTGCACATCGCCCACGACTGCGTGGTGGGCGACCATGTGGTCATGGCCAACGCCACCACGCTGGCGGGCCATGTCGAAATCGGTGACCGCGCGGTGCTCGGCGGCATGACCGGCGTGCATCAGTTCTGCAAAATCGGCGCCCATGTGATCACCGCCGGCGGCTCCATCGTGCTCAAGGACATCCCGCCCTTTGTCATGGCTGCGGGCAATCCGGCCCGCGCCAATGGCATCAACAGCGAAGGCCTGCGGCGGCGCGGCCTGCCTGCCGACGTGATCGAACGGGTGAGGCGCGCCTACAAGACGATTTATCGCGAAGGCCTGACACTCGCGGAAGCGATGCAGCGCCTGGAAGCAGAGGCTGCGCAGTCGCCTGAGGTTGGCATGCTTCTGGATTTCCTGCGCCGGGTGGAGCGCGGCATCGTGCGCTGAGCCGGTGCTGCAATTTCTCGCCCGGGGCGCGAAAATTTGCTACAATCTGCCGCTCTTCACACAGCGCCCGTAGCTCAGTTGGATAGAGTACCTGGCTACGAACCAGGGGGTCGTGGGTTCGAATCCTGCCGGGCGCGCCAACTACATTTTAACGGGCTGAAACGAAAGAATAATCAGCCCCGTCAGCAAGTTACCCAAGCCAAAGTGTTACACAGTACCGCTACACTGCGGGTACACTTTCGGCATGGGCAAAGACGTGAAAGCACAGACCAACTTAGTCCGCAGAGGTGCGGTCTATAAGTTCCGGGCGCACATCCCGCAATCGAACCTCGGCAGGATATTGATGGGAAACTCAAATATTTGAGTTTCCCATCAATATCAAAGCGGCAACGCCGTCTTGTCGACGACTCGGCGCAGCACGAAGCTGGAGTGCACCCCGGTCACGCCTGCGATGCGCGTGATGTGCTTCAGCAGCAGGTCCTGGTAGGCATCCATATCGGGCACGACGACCTTGAGTTGGTAGTCGGCGGCCTGTCCCGTGATGAGCAGACATTCAAGGACCTCCGGGATATTCCGGATCACCTTCTCGAAACCCTCGAAGCGTTCTGGCGTGTGCTTGTCCATGGAGATGTGGACCAGGGCCGTCAAGTTCAATCCCAGCGTCTTGGCGTCAAGCACTGCCCGATATCCTCCGATGATGCCGGCATCCTCCAGGGCGCGCACCCGGCGCAGGCAAGGCGAGGGCGACAGGCCGATGCGGTCGGCGAGTTCCTGGTTGCTCAGGCGGCCGTTGTCCTGAAGCTGGCGGAGGATCTGCAAATCGTAGCGATCAAGTTCCATTGGATTGCGATGCTAAGATTGTGTTTGACATTAATTGCCATAATACATTAATTATTTGAATTAATATTCCAAAAATACGCGTAACATAAGCTCATTTAGCAATCATTAGCCTCGCGTCTGCGCATAAGATGTTTCCAGAGAATATCGTGGCCGTTGGAGACCTGAAATGTTGCAAGCGCCAGCCCGTAAATACCGTCCGTTCCCGCCCATCGGCCTGACCGACCGCCAGTGGCCGAACCGGGTGCACACACATCCGCCGATCTGGATGAGCACCGACCTGCGCGACGGCAACCAGGCCTTGTTTGAGCCGATGGACGTGGCGCGCAAGATGCGAATGTTCCGCACCTTGTGCGACATCGGTTTCAGGGAGATAGAAGTCGCTTTCCCCGCGGCTTCGCAGACCGATTTCGATTTCGTGCGCGAGCTGATCGAGGGCGGGCGCATTCCCCCGGATGTGACCATTGAAGTGCTCACCCAGGCGCGTGAACACCTCATCCGCCGCACCATGGAATCGCTGCGCGGTGCGCGCCGGGCCATCGTGCATGTCTACAATGCCACCTCGCAGCCATTCCGCGACATCGTGTTCGGCATGACCCGTGCGCAGGTGATGGACATGGCCGTGTCTGCGGTCCGTCTCATCCGCGAGCTGGCGGATGCGCAGCCGGAAACCGCGTGGGTGCTGGAATACAGCCCGGAAACTTTCAGCGGTACCGAGCTGGATTTCGCCAAGGAGGTCTGCGACGCGGTCACTGCCGCATGGGGCGCGACGCCGGACGACAAGGTCATACTCAATCTTCCCGGCACGGTGGAAATGGCCACGCCCAACATCTACGCCGACCAGATCGAATGGATGCACCGCCACCTTGCCCGACGCGACGGCGTCATCCTCAGCGTGCACCCGCACAACGACCGCGGTACCGCCGTCGCTGCCGCCGAACTCGCCATGCTCGCCGGTGCCGAGCGCGTCGAAGGCTGTTTGTTCGGCAATGGCGAGCGCACCGGCAACGTGGACGTCGTCACCCTCGCGCTCAACCTATATACCCAGGGCATCGCGCCGGGGCTGGACTTCTCCGACATCAATGCCGTGGCGCGCACGGCCGAGGCCTGCACCCAGTTGCTCGTCCACCCGCGCCATCCCTATGTCGGCGACCTCGTCTTTACCGCTTTCTCGGGTTCGCACCAGGACGCGATAAAGAAGGGCTTCGCCGCGCAGCAGCAGGATGCGCCGTGGGACGTGCCCTATCTGCCCATCGATCCGGCCGACCTCGGCCGCGGCTACGACTCGGTGATCCGGGTCAACAGCCAGTCGGGCAAGGGAGGGGTCGCCTACCTGTTGGAAACCGTATATGGCATCGTCATGCCGCGCCGTCTGCAGATCGAATTTTCGTCCGTCGTGCAGAATCATGCCGATCGCCACGGGGGTGAGATGAGCGCGGCGGATCTATGGGCGCTGTTTGCGCAAACTTATCTTCAAGCGGGGGGGCGTGTGGGCTATCTCGGACATCACTTGTACGAGTGTGCAGCGGGTCAGGGCGTCCGCTTGACGGTGGAAGTGGATGGCATCACCCACGTCGTCACCGGGGAGGGCAACGGCCCCATCGACGCCGCTATACACGCCTTGCGCAGTATCGGCATCGAGCTTCAGGTACGCGCCTATGAGGAGCGGTCCATGGGCGGCAGCGCGGACGGCGGGGATGCGCTGGCCTGCGCCTTTGTCGAGGCGGCCCGTGCCGGCGGCGGACGGGAGTGTTTCGGCGTAGGCATCGATGCCAATATCGTCACCGCCTCGATCAAGGCCTTGACCAACGCCGCGTCGCGCGTGAAGGAACGAGCCCAAACAGCGTTAGCCGGCGAGGCTGCGTAATTCAAGGCGCTGCTTGGAATTTTTGCGGGCGTGTAGAGAGATATCCAGAAATCCGTCGCAAGGCACGGCCATTGAATTCGGTGTATCAGGCCGTGTAACATCCCTTGACAGTTTTCGCCCGAAGAGATGTTTGCCAAGCAGAACGTGCACTTGGAAAGCGCTCCAGGGCGGTGGGTGGCTGATGAGAGCCCCTCGGACGATCCTTACCCCATAGTACTCATAAGGATTTGGGGCGATTGCAAGATTCTGTCCGATCTCGCCTGGCGTGGCCGCGTGTTGCCGTATGTGCGCGGCAAATTGCATAACGCGCCAAGACCGGATTGGCGCAGATCAAAGATGCAAAATCCCATCGATGCATGTCACACATGACCCACCTAGGGTGACCTTTCCTGCCACATCGACAGTGACCGCAATGCGTCCGTCACGCCCGACGCATTGGCCCTGCGTGGCTGTGTAGCTTGTCCCCTTGGCGGGCAGCAACCCACGTTCACGCCGGAATACCGCCACGCTCCCATTGCCGCTGCCACAGACAGGGTCTTCGTCCACGCCGCAAGATGGAGCAAAAGAACGCACCTCGATCGCCGCATCCCCTTCTTGATATACGGCAAACAATGACAACCCGGTCACGCCCAGGCGGCGCTCGAACGCAGCGCTCCGTGCCAAATCTGGCTTAAGGCCCAGCAGGCCGGTGACGTTCGGCAGTTGTGCCACGACCCAAATCGGCCCTACGTTCACGCAAGCCGGAGGCACTTCGCGCATGATCGGTTGGCCGAGGATCGCCTCTAGCGCATCTATGTCGTTGGGCTGCAATGGTGTGACCGTTGCGCGCGGCAGTCCGAATGTCAGTTGCCGGCGAGCTCCTTCGTCTTGTACCGAAAGTTCGATCAAACCCACGCCGCATTCTTGGATCAGCTTCCCGTTGCGGGGTGCAACACGACCCGCTTCCAGCGCCGCATGTGCACTACCCAGGGTCGGATGCCCCGCGAAGGGCAGTTCGCTGCGAGGCGTGAAGATACGCAGACGATAGTCCACACCCGGCGTCGCCGGCGGCAGAAGGAAAGTCGTCTCCGATAGGTTGGTCCAGCGAGCAATTGCCTGCATCGCGTCGTCGCCCAGGCCCTCCGCATCGAGGACAACCGCAACTGGATTGCCCAGCAGGGGCCGCTTGGTAAATACATCGACCACCTTGTAGCCGCGCATCCTCAAAGTATTCCCCGTTCAAATTTCGAGACTGACATGGAACGTGAATGGCGTTGTCCCGTTATGACATCAATCGCGCAAATGCATTCAGCATTTCGAGCATTTCTGCCGGATATTGTTTAGAGATCTGGCTTTGCAATACGCCTAAATCCCTTCTCGCGACATTCAGCTTGTCTCTCCCAAGATCAGTAAGTCGCACATGAAAAGACCGACGGTCCGAAGGATTGTCAACGACAGCCACGATATCAGCATTAATCAGTTCGGCGATCATCGCACTGGCGCTGGCACGTGTGACGTGCAGTTTTTTGCTCATCTCCGTAACGGTGCTTTGACCCGTCAGGGAAAGAGCCTCCAGCAGCCGGTACTGCCATATGCGCAGACCCGAGTACATCAAGGAAACCGTGACGTTTCTTTCAAGCATCTGAGCGGCGTGCAGCAATGCAATGACGTCCAGTTGTTCCATGCCTTGCCATTTTCTCCTTGTTTGTTAGGCCAACTTACAAATTTTTCTAATTGGATTTTTGCGATCGGTACACATTAAATTAGGTTCAGCCATAGCGCCAAGAACAATATCGGCGCTACGGTGCCTTTGTTGTCGATCCCATCAACAGGAGCCACTATGTCATCAACCGCCGCCTTGGCCACCGTGCCAGCAACAAGCACCGCAGAACGCATTACCAAACTCGAGGACGAACTGGAGGTGCTCAAGCAGCGAATGCCAGACGACAAGGTTTCGATCATCCTGCTGTCCGGAGATTTCGACAAGGCGATGGCAGCCTTCATGATGGCCAACGGCGCAGTGGCCATGGGAATGGAAGTATCGATATTCTTCACGTTCTGGGGTTGTAGCGTGATTAAGAAAGGGCGAAAACTTCAGGGGAAAAAATTCACGCACAAGCTTATCAACCTCATGTTACCTGGCAGCGCCAAGGATCTCGCGCCCTCGAAAATGTCATTTGGTGGGTTGGGGCGAAAATTTTTCAACTACATGATGCAAGGCTCTATGTCTTCGCTGGAAGAGCAGATCGAAATAGCGAAGGAGTCTGGGGTGCGCTTTCAAATTTGCGCGCCCTCACTTGGTCTGATGGGTTTTGATGCTGATGAATGGGTGGTTCCGGTAGACGTGTGCGGTGTGGCCGCCATGTACGATGTCGCACTGAACGCAAGGACCGCATATTTCATTTCCTGAACACTTTACTCGCTAAGTCCTTTTGAATTCCGAGTGGGCGCGTTCGGGTCGCCGGGCGCGCGCTCGGGGGCGACGGGATAGAGGGGATGCTCTGCCTCGGGGGCAACCGCGTCGGTGTCCACTAGATCGCCGCGTTGGCGTGCAAGCTGATAATCCAGCGCCGTGATGACTGCGCGGAGCAAGACGTAAGAGGCGCGCTTGGCGGCAAGCGACGCGCGGCTCAGGTCGGGTCGCTGGCCTTTGAGTCGAGGCTCGGCGTCGATGCGGGCCAGTTCAGCACGGGCCGGTTCCTTGGCCGCGCGCAGGTCGGTGGTGCCCGGGCTGCGGAGAATGTGCGTCTGGCGAGCGGGGAATGCGGAACGGACGGCGGCCGGGACGCGGCGACGAACATACTTGAAGCCGTGCTTGCCACGTGTGTAGATGCAATCGGAGATCGCTTTCATGGTCTGCTCCCAAAGGGTTGTGTAACAGACCGTGTAGCAACCTATTGTCCACCTTGGGACTAGAAGTACATGTTTTCTTTAGGAAACATGTAGTTGGGGCACAATTTTGGGAGGGTGGGGTGGCTGATGGGAGCCCATCGGACACCCCACACCTCCAGTATTCATGCGGGTCTCGAGGCGATTGCTACACGGCACTGTGTAGCAGTTAGTGTAACAAGTATTCAGGTTGTTTTGCCATAGATGTAACGCCGACCGGCGCCCCATAGTGCTCGATGGTGATCCGGTTCACGTTTTTGTTCTGCTGGCAGTCAT
>JAJZSR010000160.1 GCA_021849595.1 Pseudomonadota bacterium
TGAGCGGCGTCTTGATCTTGCGCTCCCTGAGGATCTCGGCGATGTGCCAGGAGATCGCCTCGCCCTCGCGGTCCGGGTCGGTGGCCAGCAGCACTTCGTCGGCTTTTTTGGCGGCCTTGACGATGGCTTCCACGTGCTTGACGTTGCGCTCGATGAGCTGGTATTTCATCTCGAAATGGCGGTCCACGTCGACCGCGCCGTTTTTCGGCTCGAGATCGCGCACATGCCCATAGGAGGCGAGTATGTCGTAGCCCGGCCCGAGGTACTTCTTCAGGGTCTTGGACTTGGAGGGGGACTCGACGATGACCAGGCGGCTCATGCGAATGGAGGGCTTTCCAGAAAGCTTTCTTCAGTGCGCGCGCATCATGGCGCGGAGCGGGCGGAGGGTAAATGCGCTTGATGTGATTCCGGGCATGTTCTCAAAATGACGCTTGCTCAGTGCAGATAGCGATGACGGTCATCGAGCAGCAAATCTTCCAGGAGGGTGAAATGCTCGATATGCCCCCGGCTCCAGAGCACGATGAGGCTCATCCAGCGCACCTGCTCGGCGTCGATCTCGTCGCCGCCCAGCGTCATCAGGCCGTTCACCACCCACTCGCGCGACTCCGGATCGAGGATGCCGCCGCGCTCCAGGCTTTCCAGTTCTTCCAGGCAGCCGGCGGAAAGCTGACGCCGTTCTTCCTGCGCCCAATGCCGGGCGCCGGCCAGTTCCGCCAGGCGCGGGTGGGTCGGCGCGTCGGCCATGCGGGCGAACCAGTCCAGGGCGTAGCCGATGTCCTTTTCCTCGAAGCCGGCGGCAAACAGGCGGCGCTCCAGGCTCGCGCGGTCCGGGGCGAGGCGCGCCGAACGGTAGCTTTCGTACAGGTAAACCAGGATTTCGAACATCTTATATGTCTGTGTCAGCCCAAGCGTTGATAGCGCCCGCCGGGAAGCTTCGCGACGGCGCCTTCCAATTCGAGCGCCAACAGCTTGACCGATAGCACTTCCAGCGTCAACCCGAGGCGGCCGGCCAGGGTATCCACATCCAGGGGATCGAAGCCCATGGCGTCCAGCAGGGGATCGGCATACGCCGCGCCCGGTGCCGCGGGCAGCGGCGGCATCACCGGCCAGGCCAGTTCCTCCAGAATGTCGGCCGCGGATTCCACCAGCTTGGCGCCCTGCTTGATCATGGCGTGGCAGCCCTTGGACTGGGGCGCATGGATGGAGCCGGGCACGGCAAATACCTCGCGCCCCTGCTCCAGCGCCTGGCGTGCGGTGATGAGCGAGCCGGAAGACGGTGCCGCCTCCACCACGAGCACGCCGCGCGCCAGGCCGCTGATGATGCGGTTGCGGCGCGGGAAGTGGCCCGCGGCCGAAGGCGTGTCCAGGGCGAAGCTGGAAAGCATGAGCCCTTCCTCGGCGATGCGATGGGCCAGCACCTTGTGACGCGCCGGATAAACGAGATTGAGCCCGGTGCCGACGACGGCGATGGTGGAACCCGCGCCCTTGAGCGCGCCGCGGTGGGCGGCGCCGTCTATGCCCAGGGCGAGCCCGCTCGCCACGGTGAAGCCGGCCTGTGCCAGGGCTTCGGCGAAGGCCTCGGCATTCTGCTCTCCTTGCGGCGTAGCCTGGCGCGAGCCGACCACGCCCAGACAGGGGTTTTGCAGCAATTCGCGCCGCCCCAGGCCGTACAGCAGGGGCGGCGGGTCGGCGATCTCGCGCAGCAGGGCCGGATAATCGGCATCCGCCAGCGTGAGCAGGAAGCGGCCGGGTTGTTCCAGCCAGCCCAGCGTCTGCTCCAAGAGTTGCGCCGGCGGCCCATCCGCCAGGGCTTCGCGCAGGCGGGCGGACAGGTGGGGGGCGAGCGCCGAGTCGGATGCTGCCGACACCGCCGGGGCGCTGCCGAAGGCCGCGAGCAGCGCGCGCAGATGGGCCTCCCCCAGACCGGGCACGAGGGCGATGCGCAGCAGGGCTTCGGTTTCCTCCCGGGTCATGATGGATTCAGCCGGCAACAAAAAACGGCAGGGTAGCAGCCTGCCGTTTTTCTGTCAGACAGGAGGCGGTCAAGGGTTTTTGACCGTGTCGAGCAGGTATACCGGGCCGTCGGCCTCCAGGATGAGGCCGTAGGACACCTTGTCGAACACCTCATAGACCATCAGCAGGCCGCTGCGCGCGTCCGGCAGCTTGACCGAATCGTGCGGGCTGGAAGTGGTCAGGCAAGTCGTCCGGAAGGCGTCCTGCGAGGGTGTGCTGCTCCAACTGACATGGCTTGCGCTCGTCAGGCAGCGGATGTCGCTGTCCAGCCAGGCGCCGTCTTTGGGCGGCGCGCCGCCCTCACCGCCGCCCACCCAGGTCAGCTCCTTGCGCTGCGCGGAGGTCAGCTTGACCGCCGCACCGGTGCGGTAGATGGCCAGCACGTTGCCCGGCACCAGGCCGTTGCGCCGGCCCAGGTCTATGACCACGGTCTGGTAGCGGGAGGGCTCGGCAAAACCGCCGTAGGCCGCAATGATGCGGCCGTCCACGGGCTTGGCCGGAGCGCTCGGCACGTATTCGAACACGCTCACGTTCTGCGCCGGCTCCAGCTTGTCGCCGGGCTTGATTTCCTCCACCGAACGGGTGATGAGCAGCTTCTGCGGCGCGCCTTCCCGTACGGTGCGCGCATCGCCCAGATACTTGACTTCATAGCCGAGCACCTCGCCGGTGACCGGGTCCTTGAGCGGCGGCCCCATGCGCAGGATGTTCCAGCGCTTCACGCCGGCCGGGCCGCCGGTGGCGTACACATCGTCGCCCTCGCCCAGGATCATGCGCTCGTGGTTGGTGCCCAGGATGAAGGGCGCGTGATCCAGTCCGCCCTTTTCCACCACGCGGGGCTCGCTCAGGAAGGGTTGGATGGCGCTCATGGGGATGGTGGGAATGGCGGCGTTTTCGATGGGCGTGATGCGCTCCTCGGGGCTGATCTTGACCACCGGCAGGCCGTTGGCGCCGCTTTGGATCACCGACAGGCGCGGTTCCGGCCCCGAGCGGTCCAGGACGATGATGTCGCCGGGATAGATCCAATGCGGATTCTTGATGGTGTCCTTGTTGAGGCCCCAGATGCGCGGCCACAGCCAGGGCTTCTTGAGAAATTTTCCGGCGATGTGCCAAAGGGTGTCGCCCTTCACCACGGTATAGCGATCCGGCGCATTGTTCCGCAACTGGATGTTTTCCCCATGGGCGGGGAGGGATGACATGGCAGCGATGCTCAGCGCCAGAACGCTCAGAAATTTGCGCACGGAAAATCCTCCATTCAGCAGGGTGTCGATAAGACGTCGCGAGGGGCGATGCAACGCCGCATCGTCGCCCGCAGCAGTTTCTCGGCCCCTTGTTAGACCTTGTCTAATTCGTCGATAGCATATATGGTTCAACTGAACCCTTTACGGCAGAAATTTCGCCGGGTTTAGGCGGAACTCCCTGCCGCCCCCGGCAGCCCGCGCAACATGGCAAAACTCAGCATCCTGCGTTATCCCGACCCCCGCCTCCATAAAGTGGCCCGGCCGGTTGCCGAGGTGGACGCCCGCATCCGGAAACTGGTCGACGACATGGCCGAAACCATGTACGCCGCCCCCGGCATCGGGCTGGCGGCGACCCAGGTAGACCAGCACGAGCGCGTCATCGTCATCGACATTTCCGAGGACAGGAACGACCTCAAGGTGCTCATCAATCCGGAAATCCTGGAAAAATCCGGCAAGATCACCTGGGAGGAAGGCTGTTTGTCGGTGCCGGGCTATTTCGACAAGGTGGAACGCGCTGCCCACATCCGCGTGCGCGCGCTGAACCGCGACGGCCGGACCTATGAATTCGAGGCCGATGAACTGCTGGCCGTGTGCGTGCAACACGAGATGGACCATCTCATGGGCAAGGTCTTCGTCGACTATCTTTCGCCCCTGAAACGCGGCCGGGTCAAGACCAAGCTGCTCAAGGAAGCCCGCGAGACGCGCAAAGTGCCCGAGCGCGAGCACGTCGCCCTGTGAGTTTTCCCATCCCCCTGCGCCGAACCGCATCTTGAGGCTCGTTTTCGCCGGCACGCCGGAGTTTGCCGCCGTGGCGCTCACCGCTCTGATCGCCGCGCGCCACGAGATCGCCCTGGTGCTGACCCAGCCGGATCGTCCCGCCGGGCGCGGCATGCAACTGACGGCGAGCCCGGTCAAGCGCGTCGCCCTGGCCCATGGCCTGCCGGTGTTCCAGCCCGCCACCCTGCGGGACGCAGGGAGTCAGGAGGTCCTGCGCGCGGTCCGCCCCGAAGTCATGGTTGTCGCCGCCTATGGCCTCATCCTGCCCCAGGCCGTGCTGGACATCCCGGCGCGCGGCTGCCTGAACATCCATGCCTCGCTGTTGCCGCGCTGGCGCGGCGCCGCGCCCATACAGCGGGCCATACTCGCGGGCGACCGTGAAACCGGCATCACCATCATGCAAATGGACGCCGGCCTGGACACCGGCGCCATGCTGTTCGCGAAGCCTCTCGCCATCGGCGCCGAAGAAACCGCCGGCAGCCTGCACGACCGCCTCGCCGCGCTCGGCGCGGCGGCCATCGTCGAAGCGCTCGGCCGGCCGGACAGCCTGCCGGCGCAGCCCCAGGACGAGAGCCTCGCCACCTATGCAGCCAAGCTCGACAAGGCCGAAGCGCGCATCGACTGGCGGCAGCCGGCCGAGGCCATTGTGCGCGCCGTGCGAGCTTATAACCCGCAGCCCGGCGCCTACACCAGCCTGCGTGGAGAAAAGCTGAAAATCTGGTCGGCGCGCGCCCTGCCGGGCCGCGGCGAGCCCGGCGTTGTGCTGCGCGCCGATGCCGGCGGTCTGGCGGTGGGCTGCGGCGCGGGCTTGGTCATGCCGGAGGAAGTGCAAAAGGCCGGCGGCAGGCGAGTGCGAGCGAGCGAGTGGCTCACGGGCGCGCATCTTGCGCCGGGCGAGCGCCTGGGCGAGGACGCCTGAGGCCGCATCGGTCTTGAATTTTTCCCCTGTGCTCCCATCTAAGCTCCTGATTTCTCCTTTCTTTGCGGAGCGGTTTCAATGTTCGGCAACTGGCTGAAAACTTCTCTTCTCATGGCGGCCATCGTCGCTCTGTTCGGCGCCGTGGGCTTTCTCATCGGCGGCCAGAGCGGCATGCTCATCGCCCTGCTGTTCGCCGCGGCCATGAATTTGTTCGCCTACTGGAACTCGGACAAAATGGTGCTGCACATGTACAACGCGCAGGAAGTCGACGCGCAAAGCGGCGGCCGCTTGTACCAGATCGTCGCCGAGCTGGCGCGCCGCGCAGGCCTGCCCATGCCGCGCGTCTACGTCATCGACGAGCCCCAGCCCAACGCCTTCGCCACCGGGCGCAACCCCGAGCACGCCGCCGTGGCGGCCACCACGGGCATCATGGGCATACTCAGCGAGCGCGAGCTGCGCGGCGTGATCGCGCACGAACTCACCCACGTCAAACACCGTGACACGCTCATTTCCACGCTCAGCGCCACGGTCGCCGGCGCCATCTCCATGCTGGCGAATTTTGGCATGTTCTTCGGCGGCCGTGACAGCGAGGGGCGGTCCGTGAATCCGGCGCTGGCCATCCTGGTCATGATCCTGGCGCCGCTTGCCGCCATGCTCACCCAGATGGCCATCTC
>JAJZSR010000018.1 GCA_021849595.1 Pseudomonadota bacterium
GTTTGGGGCGCAGGCGCGCGATCACCTGCTGGGCCGAAGGCCGCTCGGAGATCGGCTTCAGGGTGACGAACATGAAGCCGCCGTTGCGTTGTCCGCCGCCCGTGTAGGCCATGACGTTCTGCACCGCGGGATCGCTTTTGACGATGGTGGCAAAGCGCGTCATTTTCTTTTCCATGGCCTGGAAGGAAATGCTCTGGCTGGCCTGCACGAAGCCGATGATGCGTCCGGTGTCGTCCTGCGGGAAGAAGCCTTTGGGCACGACCGCGTAGAGATAGACGTTGAGCGCGACCGTGGCGAGCAGCAGGAAGAGCATGAAGCGCGCATGCGCCAGGGCCCAGGCGAGGCTGCGACGATAGCCGCGCATCAGGCCCTCGTAGGCCGCGTCCAGGCGGCGCGCCAGCGGGCCGGGCGGACGCGTGCCTGCGGGTTGGAGCAAGCGCGCGCAAAGCATGGGAGTAAGGGTCAACGACACCACCAGGGAAACCAGGATGGCGATGGAAAGCGTGGCGGCGAACTCGCGGAACAGCCGCCCCACCAGCCCGCCCATGAGCAGGATGGGAATGAACACCGCCACCAGCGACAAACTCATGGACAGCACGGTGAAGCCGACTTCGCGGGCGCCGCGCACCGCCGCCGCATAAGGCGGCTCGCCGTTCTCGATATGACGCATGATGTTCTCCGCCACGACGATGGCATCGTCCACCACGAAGCCGGTGACGATGGTGAGCGCCATGAGCGAGAGGTTGTCCAGACTGTAGCCGAGCAGATACATCACCCCGAAGGTGCCCATGAGCGAGACTGGGATGGCGATGCCGGGGATCAGTGCGGCGCGGCCGTTGCGCAGGAAGGCGAACACCACCGTGAGCACCAGGGCGATGGATATGAGCAGCGTGCGGCTGGCCTCATCGAGCGAGGCGCGTATGGTGGTGCTGCGGTCCATCACCACGCGCAGGTCGATTTCGCGCGGGATTTGCGCGCGCAGCTCGGGCAGCAGCGCTTCGATGCGCGCGATGGTGTCGATGATGTTGGCGTCCGGCTGGGTGCGGATGATGAGCAGCACCGAGGGCTTGCCGTTGGCCAGTCCCATGTTGCGCACGTCCTGCACGCCGCGGCTGACCTGGGCCACGTCGTCCAGGGCCACCGGCTGGCCGTTGCGGTAGGCGATGAGGACCTTGCGATAGTCGGACGGCTCGCGCGCCTGGTCGTTCGCCCCCACCAGCCAGCGCCGGGTGCCGTCTTCCACGGCCCCTTTGGGGCGGTGGGCGTTGGCGGCGGCAATGGCCGTGCGCACCTGCTCCAGGCTGATGCCGTATGCATTGAGCTGGGCGGGGTTGAGGTCCACGCGGATGGCGGGTAGGGAACTGCCGCCGACATCGACTTCGCCCACGCCCTGCACTTGCGAAATCTTCTGCGCCAGGATGGTGGAGGCAGCGTCGTACATCTGCCCGCGGCTCAGGGTATTGGAGGTGAGGGCGAGGATCAGCGCCGGAGCGGAGGCCGGATTGACCTTGCGGTAGGTCGGATTGCTGGGCAGGTCGCTGGGCAGTTGGGCGCGCGCCGCGTTGATGGCGGCCTGCACGTCGCGTGCGGCACCGTTGATGCTGCGCGACAGATCGAACTGCAGGATGATGCGGGTGTTGCCCTGGGTGCTGGAGGAAGTCATTTCCGTCACGCCGGCGATACGCCCCAGATAGCGTTCCAGCGGCGTGGCCACGGTGGCCGCCATGGTGGCCGGACCGGCGCCGGGCAGGGAGGCGAACACCGCGATGGTGGGGAACTCCACCTGGGGCAGGGGCGCCACCGGCAGCAGGTGCAGGCCCATCCAGCCGGCCAGCACGACCCACAGCATGAGCAGCGAGGTCGCTACCTTGCGGCGGATGAAGAGCTCGGACAGATTCATGGCGTCTGGCCGGCAGCGGCCGGGGTATCCGCTTGGCCGCGGCGCACCAGACCCGAGAAGGCCAGATAAATCGCCGGGGTGGTGAACAGGGTGAGGAACTGGCTGGCGAGCAGGCCGCCTACCAGCGTGATGCCCAGCGGTTCGCGCAATTCCTGGCCTTGGCCGCTGCCCAGCATGAAGGGCAGGGCGCTGAACAGGGCGACGAAAGTGGTCATGAGGATGGGGCGCAGGCGCAGCAGGCTCGCTTGGTGGATGGCTTCGCGCGGCGACAGGCCCTGCTCGCGCTCGGCCTGCAGGGCGAAATCCACCATCATGATGGCGTTCTTCTTGACGATGCCGATGAGCAGGACGATGCCGATCACGGCGATGATGGTGAGATCCTTGCCCGCCAGCAGCAGCGCCACCAGCGCGCCGACCCCGGCCGAGGGCAGGGTGGAAAGTATGGTGACGGGGTGGATGTAGCTCTCGTACAGGACGCCCAGCACGATGTACACCGTGATGATGGCGGCGAGCAGCAGCAGCGGCTCGTTCTTGAGCGAGGCGAGGAAAGACAGGGCCGTGCCCTGGAAACTGGTCTGCACGCCGGCGGGAAGACGGGCCTCCTCCACGGTTTTCTGCACCGCGTCCACCGCCTCGCCCAGCGAAGCTCCGGGCGCGAGATTGAAGGAAATGGTGGCGGCGGGGAACTGGCCCAGATGGTCGATGACCAGCGGCGTGGGCCGGATGCTCAAAGTGGAAAATGCACTGAAGGGAATGGGGTTGCCGTTGGCGTCGCTGAGAAATAAATGGCTCAAGGCCGACGGGCCCTGTCTGAACGGTCCGGCGACGCCCACCACCACGCGATATTGGTTGGACTGGGTGAAGATGGTGGAGACTTGCCGTTGACCGAATGCGTCGTAGAGCGTGTTGTCGATCTGCGCCATGGTCAGGCCCAGGCGCGCGGCGGTGCTGCGGTCGATGTGCAGATAGGCTTCCAGGCCGTCGTCCTGCAGGTCGTTGGCGACGTCGGCCAGTTGCGGCAGCCGCTGCATGCGGGCGGTGAGATCATCGACCACGCGGCCGAGCTGTGCGCTGTCGGGATCTTCGACGGAGAACTGGTATTGGGTGCGGCTGATGCGGTCGTCCAGGGTCAAGTCCTGCACCGGCTGCAGGTAGAGCTTGATGCCTTGCACGTCGGCAGTGGCGGCCATGAGGTTGCGCATGACGGCCTCGACGCCCGGCCGCTCTCCCACCGGCTTGAGGTTGATGAGCATGCGACCGCTGTTGAGCGTGGCATTGGTGCCGTCCACGCCGACATAAGACGACAGGCTGACCACCGCCGGGTCGCGCAGGATTTTTTGCGCCAGGGCGTTCTGCAGGTCGCTCATCTTGCGGAACGACACCGAGGGCGGCGCCACGGTCGTGGCCTGGATGAGGCCCGTGTCCTGGGTGGGGAAAAAGCCCTTCGGGATGAGCGCGTACAGGATCAGGGTGACGATGAGGGTCAGGACTGCGACGAACACGGTGAGGGCGCGATGATCCAGCACCACGTCCAGCGTCCGGCCATAGGCGGCGGTAAGGCGCTCGAACCAGCGCGTGCGGCTGATCTGCTTGCGGCTTGCCGGCTTGAGCCAGCGCGAGCACAGCATGGGCGTGAAAGTCAGCGAAACTGCCGCGGATATGAGGATGGCGACCGCCAAGGTGATGGAGAATTCGCGGAACACGCGACCGGCCACGTCGCTCATGAACAAGAGCGGAATCAGCACGGCCACGAGCGAGAGAGTGAGCGAGAGGATGGTGAAGCCGATCTGGCCGGCGCCCTTGAGCGCGGCCTGCAGCGGCGGCTCGCCTTTTTCGATGTGGCGGCTGATGTTTTCGATCATGACGATGGCGTCGTCCACCACGAAGCCGGTGGCGATGGTGAGCGCCATGAGGGTGAGATTGTTGATGCTGAAGCCGGCCAGATACATCACCCCGAAAGTGCCCACCAGGGAGAGTGGCACAGCCACGCTGGGGATCAAGGTGGCCGGGACGTTGCGCAGAAAGAGAAACATCACCATGACCACGAGGGCGATGGCCAGCATCAGCTCGAATTGGATGTCCTTGATGGAGGCGCGTATGGTTTGCGTGCGGTCGGTCAGCACGCTGACCTGCACCGAGCCCGGCAGAGCGGTTTCCAGGCTGGGCAAGAGGGCCTTGATGCGATCCACCACCTGGATGACGTTGGCGCCGGGCTGGCGCTGAACGTTCAGGATCACGGCGGGCTGAGTGTCCTTCCAGGCCTCCAGATGGATGTTCTGCGCCGCGCGGATGATGGTGGCGACGTCGCCCAGGCGGATGGCCGCGCCGTTTTTGTACGCCAGAACGAGGTCGCGGTATTGGGCGGCCGAGCCGAGCTGGTCGTTGGCGTTCAGCGTGTAGGCCTGGCTGGGGCCGTCGAAGCTGCCTTTGGCGATGTTGACGTTAGCATTGCCGATGGCGGTACGCACGGCTTCCAGAGTAAGCCCGTAGGCCGCCAGGGCCGTAGGGTTCACTTCCACGCGCACCGCCGGGCGCTGGCCGCCGGCGATGGTCACCAGGCCGACGCCGCTTTGCTGGGAGATTTTCTGTGCCAGGCGCGTGTCGGCCAGATCTTCCACTTCGGTGAGGGGCAGGGTGGCGGAGGTCAGGGCCAGAGTCAGCACGGGTGCGTCGGCCGGGTTGACCTTGCTGTAGATGGGCGGCGCGGGCAGGTCCGTGGGCAGCAGGTTGCCGGCGGCGTTGATGGCGGCCTGGACTTCCTGCTCGGCCTCGTCCAGCCCCAGCTTGAGATCGAACTGCAGGGTGATGACTGACGCGCCCGCGGAGCTTTGCGAGCGCATCTGCCTGAGGCCCGCCATCTGGCCGAATTGGCGTTCCAGGGGTGCGGTGATGTTGGAATTGATGACGTCCGGCCCGGCGCCCGGATAAAGGGTGGTGACCTGGATGGTGGGGTAGGCGACTTCCGGCAGCGCTGCCAGGGGCAAAAAGCGGTACGCCACCCAGCCTGCCAGCAGGATGGCGGCCATGAGCAGGGTGGTGGCCACCGGACGCAGGATGAAGGGGCGGGAGAGATTCATGCGCCGTTAGGGGCAGGGCCGGGCAAGAACGGAGCTCAACGGCTGCCGGGGTGGGTCCCACTGGCGCCGCGGGGCGCCTTGCCCGACCCTTGCGGCGCGAGCAGGCGCACCTTCTGGCCGTCCTTGAGTTTTTCGCCGCCGTCGCTGACCACCAGCTCGCCGACGGCAAGTCCCTGCAACACCGCCACCCGGTCGTCCAAGGCCGGGCCGAGCGTCACGTTGCGGGTGGTGACCGTGTCGGCAGGTTTGGTGACGACGAATACGAAAGGCCCGCGCGCGCCTTGCTGGACGGCCGAAGCGGGCACCACCACGACGTTTTTTAGGGTCTTGATGCGCAGGCGCACGTTGACGAACTGGTCGGGGAACAAGGCCTCGTCCGCGTTGGCGAAGCGGGCGCGCAGCTTGACCGTGCCCGTGCTCGGGTCGATGGCGTTGTCTATGGCGGAGAGCACGCCCTGCGCGAGCGGCCGCTGCATGTCGCGGTTGTAGGCCGTAACCGGCAGGGTCTTGCCGCTGCGGTAATCCTGCCAGACTTCGGCCAGGCGGTTTTCCGGGATGCTGAATATGACCGAGATGGGCTGCATGCGCGCAATGCTTACCAGGCCGTTGGCATTGGCGGTGCCGGACTGCACCAGATTGCCCGGATTCACCTGGCGCAGGCCGGCGCGTCCCGAAATCGGCGCAGTAATGCGGCTGTAGCCGATCTGCAGGCGGGCGTTGGCGATTTGGGCTCGGTCGCCGGCCAGCGCCGCCTGGGTTTGGCGCACCAGGGATTGTTGGGTAGCGAGCTGCTGCTCGGAGATGGAGTTTTGCGCGTACAAGGTCTGGTAGCGCTTGAGGTCGGTTTCGGCGTTGGCCAGCAGGGCGGCGTCCTTGGCTTCTTGCGCACGCGCCTGAGCCAACTGGATTTCGAAGGGGCGCGGATCGATTTGCGCCAATAACTGGCCGCGATGCACCGTCTGGCCTTCCTTGAAATAAAGCGCTTGCAGGACGCCGCTGACCTGGGACTGCACCGTGACGCTCTCCAGCGGCGTGACGGTGCCCAGGGCGTTGATGTATTCGGGCACGTTTTCGCGCGCCGCCGGCTGGGCCAGCACGGGCACGGCCATGCCGTTCATGCCGCGCATGGGCGGCTTTTGCCCATGGCTGCGCCACAGTGCCAGGCCCACGACGAGGGCCGCGACGATCAGGATGACAAAAATGATGCGCCAGGACGCTGGGCGGGCCGGGGCTTTTTGTTCTGGGGCCATGGATGTCGGGTCTGCTGTTTGACAGGAATGCGCGTGGGTCGGGGCACGCCCGCCAGCAGGCGCCACCTTAGCGGAAAAAGCGGCGCCAGCCTACCGCCGGGGCGGGACGCCTGCTACTTTTTGGGGGTGCCGCCCGTGGGCGCCGTCAGCGCGCGCAGCTCGTGGCGCAGCTTCATTTTTTCCAACGTGTGTTGCGCCACGGCACGCCCCAGCAGGTTGGCGTGTTCGGCGGCGGCGGCTTCATCCCATTTCGGCTCCAGAGCCAGGCGCTCCAGAGCAAAATGCTGGTCCATGATTTCCTGCCGGTATTTGAGGTTGGCGAGGCGGGCCTGGCGCATCAGCTCGCGCGCTTGGATACGCTGCTGCGGCGTGAGCGCGTCCATCATCTTGCCCATGGCCCAGCCATGCCCGCGACCGCCGGGCATAAACGCGTGCGGGCAGGCACCCGGCCCCGGGCCGGCAACGGTTTCGGAACGGGCGGCACCGCTGAGCGCCAAGGTGGAAAGGAGGGCGAAA
Source organism: Pseudomonadota bacterium (assembly GCA_021849595.1). Classification (GTDB taxonomy): domain Bacteria; phylum Pseudomonadota; class Gammaproteobacteria; order Burkholderiales; family Thiobacillaceae; genus JAJXXS01. The sequence continues at coordinate 6,744 of JAJZSR010000018.1, forward strand.
ATGGAAGCACGGATGGCTGCGTTCATGAGGTTCTCCAAGGGTGTCACGCCCGCGAGGGGGCACAGGGGCGGGGCGGTGGCGCGCGACCTGCCGCGGCTGTTACCTTAGCAATATGAAGGGGTGCCGGGCGTCAGGCTGGGCGCGGATTTGTCAGGAAAGGTAAAAGGCGCTTGCCCGGCCGCGGCTGCGGCGGCAAGGTGCCGCCATGGAAGAAGCTATCGTGCATCGCATCCTGTTGGCCGAAGATGACGACGAACTCGCCGCCCTGCTGGCCGAATATCTGCGCCTGGAGGGCTACGACTGCGAAGCGGTGCGCGATGGCGACGCAGCGCTGGCGCGCGCCCTGGCAGAGGACTTCCATGCCTTGGTGCTGGACGTGATGATGCCGGGCTTGAACGGCTTCGAAGTGCTGCGCCGATTGCGTGCGCGCAAGGACATGCCGGTCATCATGCTCACCGCGCGCGGCGAAGACATGGATCGCGTGGTCGGGCTGGAGATCGGCGCCGACGAATATCTGCCCAAACCCTGCCATCCGCGCGTCCTGGCGGCGCACCTGCGTGCGGTGCTGCGCCGCAGCGACAGCGCCGCGCCCCGGGGCACGGCACCCGATCCTTTGGAGCTCGGCGGGGTGCGCCTGCATCGGCGGGCCCACCGCGTCAACGTCGACGGCAGGGAAGTCGAACTGACCGGCGCCGAATTCCGCCTGCTGGAAATCCTCATGGATGCCGCCGGCCAGGCGGTGGCTAAGGAAGTCCTTTCCGAGCGTGGCCTGAACCGCAGGCTGCTGGCCTACGATCGCAGCGTGGACATGCACATCAGCAACCTGCGCCGCAAGCTGGGCGGCTATCCGGACGGCGCGCCGCGCATACGCACCCTGCGCAACGGCGGGTATCTGTTCGCCGCCCCTGCCTGACGCTCCCGACGTGCGCATCTTCCTCAAGATTTTTCTGACTTTCTGGCTCACGGCGGTGCTCATTGCCGCGGCGGTGGGCTGGATAGGCTATCAATTCCGCGGCCAGGTCGAGGCCACGCTGCGCCAGCAATTGGTGCAGCTGATGGGTGCGCGGTACGAGCTTTGGCGGCTCCTCCAGGCCCGGGGGCCGGAGGCGGCGCGGCGGGCACTGCAGGCCAGTCCTTACCGGGACCGCCTGTTTTTGGTGGACCCCGCGGGGCGGGATGTCCTCGGCCGCCCGCTGCCGCCCGCGTTGCGCGAACGGCAGCAGGCGCTGCGCCAGGCGCTATTAAAAGCGCCGTTGAATACGCGGAACTGGAATTTGCCTCCCGCCAGCAATCCCAGGGCGCGGGGCTATCACATTGTGTTGGCTCCGCCGCCCCACCCCTTTCTTGCGCTGCTGGCCGCCCGGCCTTGGCTGCCACTGGTGGCGCTCGGCTTGAGCGCGCTTATTGCCTATGCCCTGGCGCGCCATTTGGCGCGCCCCATCGGCCGGCTCAGACTGGCGGCGGGTCGCCTCGCGCAAGGGCAGCTCGCGGCGCGGGCGGGGCCCCTGCCGCGCCGCCTGCGCGACGAATTGTCGGAACTGACGGCTGATTTCGATGCCATGGCGGCGCGTCTGGAAAGCCTGGTGGACGCTCACCGCAGGCTGCTGCAGGACGTTTCCCACGAACTGCGCACGCCTCTGGCGCGCATGCGCGTGGCCCTGGGCCTGGCCGAGCGGCGTGGCGGCGGCACGGCGGAAACCGCCCGCCTGGAACAGGAAGTGGACAAACTGGAGCGGCTGGTCGAACAAGTGCTGACCCTTGCCCGGCTGGATGCGGGTGGCGCGACCCGGCGCACCGTCTGGGTCGATCTCCCGGAATTGCTCGACATGGTGGTGGGCGACGCCGCCTTCGAGGCCGCGGCGCAGGGCAAGCGCGTGCGCTTGGAGCGCGCGCCGGGAAGCGCCACGCTGCTGGCCGACGACAGTCTGCTGCGCGCAGCGCTGGAAAACGTGATCCGCAACGCGCTGCGCCACACGCCGCCGGACACGACCGTGGACGTCATCCTGCGCCTTGGGGCCGGAAATCTGGAAATCGCCGTGCGGGACAGCGGGGCGGGCGTGCCGGAAACGCGCCTGGCCGATATTTTCAAGCCCTTCGTGCGCATAGGGGAAGCGCGCGACCGTCAGACCGGCGGCTATGGTTTGGGTCTGGCCATCGCCGCCCGGGCCATACAGGCGCATGGCGGCCAAATCCGCGCCCGCAACCGCCCCGAGGGCGGCCTGGAGGTCATCATCACCTTGCCTGCGAGCGCGGGCGCATAGGCCGGACGCGGCAAAGCGAGCGCGCATCCATGGCTTTTCCGGGCGGGGGGTTGAAAAATCCGCCGCGCTCATCAAATATAACTGCGTCGAACACACGAGCGGACCATGGCGGAAAAGCATGATGAAGGCGGGCTTCTTGCGCCGGAACGAACCCGGGTCAAGCCGCCGCCGCTATATCGGGTCATCCTGCTGAACGACGATTACACGCCGATGGAATTCGTCGTCCGGGTGCTGCAGAAATTTTTCGCCAAGGACCAAGAACAGGCGACCCGGATCATGCTCAAAGTACATACCGAGGGCGTGGGCGTGTGCGGCGTTTATCCGCGGGATATCGCCAACACCAAGGTGGAACAGGTCTTGCAGTACGCAAGGGCGCACCAGCATCCTCTGCAGTGCACCATGGAAGAAAGTTGAGGCAAGTCGAATGATCGCACAGGAACTGGAAGTAACCCTGCACATGGCCTTCATGGAAGCGCGCCAGAAGCGTCACGAATTCATCACCGTGGAGCACCTGCTCCTGGCGCTGCTGGACAATCCTGCGGCGGCCGAGGTGTTGCGGGCCTGTGGAGCGGATGTCGGCGGGTTGCGCAAGAATCTGGTTGACCACGTCGAGGCGCATACCCCGGTGGTGGGCGGCGAGGGCGAAGTGGACACCCAGCCCACGTTGGGATTCCAACGCGTGATCCAGCGCGCCATCCTGCATGTGCAATCCTCCGGCAAGAAGGAAGTTACCGGCGCTAACGTACTGGTGGCCATATTCGGCGAAAAGGATTCGCACGCCGCGTTTTTCCTGGAGAAGCAAGGCATCACCCGGCTCGATGTGGTCAATTTCATCTCGCACGGTATTTCCAAGGTGGCCCAGCCGGGGGCCGCGCGCGAGGAATCCGGCGAAGTCGCCGCCGAACAGCCGGCCAACACGCCGCTCGACAGCTTTACCACCAACCTCAACGCCCAGGCCCTGGCCGGCAAGATCGACCCGCTCATCGGGCGCGAAACCGAGCTGGAGCGTGTGGTGCAGACCCTGTGCCGCAGGCGCAAGAACAACCCCCTGCTGGTGGGCGAGGCGGGCGTAGGCAAAACCGCCATTGCCGAGGGATTGGCGCGTCGCATCGTCGAGGGCGAGGTGCCGGAAATTCTTGGGCAAAGCCAAGTCTACGCGCTGGACATGGGCGCGCTTCTGGCCGGCACCAAATACCGGGGCGATTTCGAGCAGCGCCTGAAGGGGGTACTCAAGCAACTCACCGAAAACCCCAACGCGATCTTGTTCATCGATGAGATTCACACCCTGATCGGTGCGGGTGCGGCTTCCGGCGGCACGCTGGACGCCTCCAACCTGCTCAAGCCGGCCCTGAGTTCCGGCCAGCTGCGCTGCATCGGCGCCACGACCTACAACGAATTCCGCGGCATCTTCGAAAAGGATCACGCCCTCTCGCGGCGCTTCCAGAAGATCGACGTCAACGAGCCCTCGGTGGACGAGACGGTCGCCATCCTGCGCGGCCTGAAGAGCCGCTTCGAGGACCACCACGGCGTCAAGTACACGGCAGCGGCCCTCACCACGGCGGCGCAACTGTCGGCGCGCTACATCGGCGACCGTCATCTGCCCGACAAGGCCATCGACGTCATCGACGAAGCCGGCGCCGCCCAGCGCATCCTGCCCAAGAGCCGGCAGAAGAAAGTCATAACGCCCAAGGAGATCGAGGAGATCATCGCCAAGATCGCGCGCATCCCCTCCAAGACCGTGTCGGTGGACGACCGCGAGGCGCTCAAAAGCCTGGATCGGGATCTCAAGGCCGTGGTGTTCGGCCAAGACAAGGCCATCGACGCCCTGGCGGCCGCCATCAAAATGTCGCGCAGCGGCCTGGGCAATCCGCAGAAACCCATCGGTTCCTTCCTCTTCTCCGGCCCGACCGGCGTGGGCAAGACCGAAGTGGCGCGGCAGCTCGCCTATACCTTGGGCATCGAGCTGATCCGCTTCGACATGTCGGAATACATGGAGCGCCACGCCGTCTCGCGCCTGATCGGCGCGCCGCCGGGCTATGTCGGCTTCGATCAGGGTGGCCTGCTGACCGAGGCCATCAACAAGCACCCCTATGCGGTGCTGCTGCTGGACGAGATCGAGAAAGCGCATCCGGACATCTTCAACGTGCTGCTGCAGGTGATGGACCACGGCACGCTGACCGACACCAACGGCCGCAAGGCGGATTTCCGCAATGTGATTATCATCATGACCACCAACGCGGGCGCCGAAGTGCTGCAACGCTCGGCCATCGGCTTTACCCAGAACCGCGAGGCGGGCGATGAGATGGGCGAGATCAAACGCATGTTCACGCCCGAGTTCCGCAACCGGCTGGACGCTATCATCCCGTTCGCCGCGCTCGATGAAGCCATCATTCTGCGCGTGGTGGACAAATTCCTCATGCAGTTGGAAGACCAGTTGCAGGAGAAGAAGGTGGAAATCCATTTCACCGACGCGTTGCGCCAGCATCTGGCCAAGACCGGTTTCGATCCTCTCATGGGCGCACGCCCCATGGCGCGCCTGATCCAAGACAGCATCCGCCGTGCCTTGGCGGACGAACTGCTGTTCGGGCGCCTGGCGGACGGGGGAGAGGTCACGGTGGACGTCGACGAAGGCGGCGAAATCCGCCTGCAGTTCGCGGACGAGCCTGCCGCCGTTTGAGGTGGCCCGGCCTTCGCGTTGCCGTCGGGGGCAGCGCCGGGCTATTAGGGGTTATCCGAGCCCGGGTTCTCCAGGCTCAGCACCTCGGCATTGTCGTCGTAAGCCAACACCTCGCCATAACGCCCCCAAGCGATGGCGGTTTCGAGTACGCGCTGCGCTTCGTCCTCGCTCAGGTGATCTTCCAACTCGTTGAGAAAGCGGTTGGCGGGTGCGCGGTGGCTGGGGCGCTCGTCCAGCACGCGGCGGATATGGGCGGCGAGCGCCACGCGTTCGAGGAAATGGCGGGCAAACTGGGTCTTGCGCTCCTGCAGGTCGCCGGCGACGAAGTTCCTGCCCGAGGCATTCAGCTCTACTTCGCCTTCCGCCACCTGGGCGAAACCCAATAATTCCAGCGCCTCCAGTAGCGGGAAGAGGTCATCCACAGAAAAATGCATGTCCTCGGCCAGCTCGGCCAAGCTGATGCGGGGGGTGTCGGGACTCTCCTTTTCTGCCAGGGCTTCCATGAGGCCCACCAGACGGTTGACCGAGACGGCCGGCAGGCGATAGCCCAAGCCGATCGCCTCGCGGCGGGTGTCGGCGCGAGGCAGCGGCCGGGCGGTCATGATGGCGTAGATCTCCTCCACCAGTTCGCGGAATTCAGGAGACTGGCGATCACGCGGACGCGGCAGGCGCACCGGGATTTCGGCGCTTACGCGGCCGGGGTTGGAGGCGAAGATGACGATGCGGTCGGCCATCAGGATGGCCTCTTCGATGTTGTGGGAAACCAGTAAAATCCCTTTGAGCGAGGTCGCCCCCTCCATCCACAAATCCAGCAAATCGTTACGCAAGGTTTCCGCGGTCAGCACATCCAGCGCGGAGAAGGGCTCGTCCATGAGCAGCACGTCAGGATCGATCACCAGGGCGCGGGCGAAGCCCACCCGCTGGCGCATGCCCCCTGACAACTCGCGCGGATAAGCGGATTCGTAGCCGTCCAGGCCAATGAGGTCGATGGCGGCCAAGGCGCGCTTCTGCCGTTCCGCCTTGGGCACCTTGCGCGCCTCCAGCCCCAGCTCGACGTTTTCCAGTACGGTCAGCCAGGGGAATAGGGCGAAGCTCTGGAACACCATGGCCAGATTGGGCACCGGCCCCAGGATGGGCTCACCGCGATAAAGCACGCTGCCTGCCGAGGCTTGCGTGAGGCCCGCCATGATGCGCAGGAGGGTGGATTTGCCTGAGCCGGAACGCCCCAGCAGGGTAAGTATCTCGCCTTCCGCCAGTATCAGGTTGACGTCCCCCAGGATGTTGAGGGCTTCGCCGTCGGCGGTGCTGAAATCCTTGCCGACGTTCTGCAGAGTGAAGATTTCGGTAGCCATAAGCTGCGTGCCGGGATCAGTTTAGACGAATGCGGTCTTCCGCCAGGGCATAGAGGCGGCGCCAGAAGAAGCGGTTGACGGCCGTGACGTACAGCGCCATCACGCCGACTCCCAGCGCCACGGCATGCATATTGCCGACGGCCGTGGCCTGGCTGATATAGGCGCCCAGCCCGGTGGCGGTCAGATGATAAGGCCCCCATTGCACGACCTCGGCAACGATGCTGGCGTTCCAGGCGCCGCCGGAGGCGGTGATTGCACCCGTGACGAAGGCTGGGAAGACCCCTGGCAGATACAGACGCCGCCACTTGAGCCAGCCCTTGAGGTTAAGGTTGCGCGCCGCTTCGCGCAAATCGTTGGGCAGCGCCGTGGCGCCGCCGATGACGCTGAACAGCAGATACCACTGGCTACCCAGAATCATGAGCGGGCTGGTCCAGACGTCCACGTTCAGATGCAGCCGCACGATCAACACCACCACCAGGGGAAACAGCAGATTGGCGGGAAAGGCGGCGAGGAATTGGGCGAGCGGCTGGGCGCGGCGCGCCCAGGCCGGGTGCAGGCCGATCAGGACGCCCAGCGGCACCCAGATAAGCGCGGACAGGGCCACCAGCACGAAGACCTTGAAGCCGGTGATGAGCCCCAGATAAAACACGTGCGCCACTTCGCCCCAGCCGAATTCCCGCGGCACCAGGGTGTACAGCCGCTGCAGAGCCCAGAGCGCCACGAGCGCCAGAAGGAGGGCGAACAGTCGGTCCAGCCAGCGCTGGCGGGCCGGATGCGGCGGCTTGCGCGCTGCCGGCGCCATGGGCATGAGCCGTATCGACAGTTCCCACAGCAGCGCCGGCAGTCTCAAGAGATAGCGGATCAGCCGGGTGCGCTGCAGGAAGTTGCGCACCCAGGATTGCGGCGCTTCGACTCCGCTGGTGTTGTCCATGCGGAATTTGTCCGCCCAGGCCACGAAAGGCCGGAAGATGATCCAGTCGTACAGAAAGATCACCCCGAGCATGACGGCGATGGCCCAATAGATCGCGGGCAAATCCCGGTTCTCGATCGCCAGGGCGATGTAGGAGCCTATGCCGGGTACGGCAACTTGCTGGCCGTGCACGGTCACGGCTTCCGCAGCCACCACGAAAAACCAGCCGCCGGAGAGCGACATCATGGTGTTCCACAGCAGGCCCGGCATGGCGAAGGGCAATTCCAGCTTCCAGAATCGCTGCCAGGCGGACAGGCGGTAAAGCGTTGCCGCCTCGCCCAATTCTTGCGGCAGCGTTTTGAGCCCCTGGTAGAGCGCGAAAGTCATGTTCCACACCTGGGAGGTGAACACGGCGAAAATCACGGCAAGCTGCAGGCCCAGCAGGCTGTGCGGGAACAGGGCCAGAAAGCCGGTTACCGTGATGGACAGATAACCCAGAATGGGTATGGACTGCAGGATATCCAGCAGGGGCACCAAGATTTGCTCGGCATAGCGGTTCTTGGCCGCCAGGGTGGCGTAAGCCAGCGTAAAGACAAAAGAGAGCCCCAGCGCGGCCGCCATGCGCAAAACGGTGTACAAGGCGTAGGCGGGCAATTGACCTGGTTGGGTCGAGATGGCGAGGGGCTCCCCCAGGGTGAAAGGGACCGCCATCTGGCGCGTGGCATGGGCGAGGACGAACAAGAGCGCCAGCACCAGGGGCAGGGCCACCAGATCGCGCCGGTTCGGCAGAGGAAAGGCGATGCGCGGCAACAATGTCATGGCGCCGAAGGACGGTTGATGCGGCGGCGATGCCTCATGGGCCGATGGGGGTCGGGGGCAAACTTGAGATATTAACGTGCCGATGTGGCAAGGGCATGAAAAAAACGGCGCCCGCAGGCGCCGTCGCAAAATGCTCGAGTAAGGAGGAGAGCCATCGGTCTAAGACCAGGAACCTCGAGCCAACCCTTCCGGCAAAATCGGCTTGCCAAGGCAAGGCCGTTTTCAACCGGAGTATTGCTTTTTTCGGCGGCCGGGCCAGAAACTTTAGGCCGCACCGTGTCACCGGCGGCGGGGGGCTTTTGTGTTCTAATCCGATCTCGTTGGCTGAAAGATGGCGGTTTTCGAACGAAAGGCTGGGTAATGATATTGGTGACAGGCGGCGCCGGCTTTATCGGCGCGAACTTCGTGCTGGACTGGCTGCGCTTGGAAGGCGAACCGGTGCTCAACCTGGACAAGCTCACCTATGCGGGCAATCTGGCCAGTCTGGCAGCACTCTCAGGCGATGCGCGCCATGTCTTCGTGCAGGGCGACATCGGCGATGCGGCGCAGGTGGGCGCGCTGCTTGCGCGCCATCGTCCGCGTGCTGTGGTCAACTTTGCCGCGGAAAGCCATGTCGATCGCTCCATCCACGGCCCCGCCGAGTTCGTGCAGACCAACATCGTCGGCACCTTCAACCTGCTGGAGAGCGTGCGCGGTTATTGGGGCGGGCTGGCCCAGACGGAGAAACAGGCCTTCCGCTTCCTGCATGTATCCACCGACGAAGTGTTCGGCTCGCTCGGGAACAGCGATCCCGCCTTCTCGGAAACCACGCCCTACGCGCCCAACAGCCCGTATTCCGCTTCCAAGGCGGCCTCCGACCATTTGGTACGGGCCTACCACCACACTTATGGCCTACCGGTGCTCACCACCAACTGCTCCAACAATTACGGCCCCTATCACTTCCCCGAGAAGCTCATCCCTCTCATGATCCACAATGCCCTGGCGGGCAAGCCGCTGCCCATTTATGGCGATGGCAAGAACGTGCGCGACTGGTTGTACGTGGGGGATCATTGCAGCGCCATCCGGGCAGTATTGGCCCGGGGACGGGTGGGGGAGACCTACAACATCGGCGGCTGCAACGAAAAGACCAATCTGGAAGTCGTACACACCCTCTGCACGCTGCTGGACGAGCTGGCGCCGGGCACTCAACCTTATGCCAAGCTGATCACCTATGTCAGCGACCGCCCCGGCCATGACCGCCGCTACGCCATCGATGCAAGCAAGATCATGACGGAACTGGGCTGGCGCCCGGCGGAGACTTTCGAAACCGGCATGCGCAAGACGGTCGCGTGGTATCTGGAGCATCAGGACTGGGTGGCGCAGGTCGTCTCGGGCGAATACCGGCAATGGCTGGCTACCAATTATGGGGAGGCGCGCGCATGACGGCGGTCCGCAAAGGCATCATCCTGGCCGGGGGATCCGGCACCCGGCTCTATCCGGTCACCCAGGCGGTGTCCAAGCAACTCCTGCCGGTGTACGACAAGCCGATGATCTATTACCCGCTGGCCACCCTCATGCTGGCGGGCATACGCGACATCTTGGTCATCTCCACCCCGCAGGATACGCCGCGCTTCGAGCAGTTGCTGGGCGACGGCAGCCAATGGGGGCTGAGCCTGAGTTACGCAGTGCAGCCCTCGCCGGACGGCCTGGCCCAGGCGCTCATTATCGGCGAGCCTTTCCTCGCGGGGGCGCCTTCGGCGCTGGTGCTGGGGGACAACATCTTCCACGGCCACGACTTGGCCCAGGCGCTGAAGGCAGCCCAGAGCAAGGCGGCCGGTGCCACCGTGTTCGCTTATCCCGTCCAGGATCCGGAGCGCTACGGGGTGGTCGAGTTCGATGCCACCGGCCATGCGGTGAGCCTGGAGGAGAAACCGGCGCAGCCCAAGTCGCGCTATGCCGTGACCGGCCTGTATTTCTATGACGAACGCGCCCCCCGGATAGCCAAGAACCTCAAGCCCTCGCCGCGCGGCGAGCTGGAAATCACCGACCTCAACCGCCAGTATCTGGCCTGGGGTGACCTGGACGTGCAGGTCATGGGCCGCGGCCATGCCTGGTTGGATACGGGCACGCATGAATCCCTGCTGGAGGCGTCCCTCTTCATCGAAACCCTGGAGAAGCGCCAAGGGCTCAAGGTGGCCTGCCCGGAGGAGATCGCCTATCGCCAGGGCTTCATCGACGCCGCGCAATTGGAGCGCTTGGCCGAGCCGCTCAAGAAGAACGGCTACGGCCAGTATCTTTTGGCCTTGTTGAACGAGCGAATCTTCTGATGCGGCGCATCGACACCGACTTGCCGGACGTGTTCCTCATCGAACCCAAGGTGTTCGGCGATGCGCGCGGCTTTTTCATGGAAAGCTACAATCGCCGCGCCATGGCCGAACTGGGCGTGGACGGCGAGTTCGTGCAGGACAACCACTCCCGTTCGGCGCGCGGTGTGCTGCGCGGCCTGCATTATCAGATCCGCCAGCCGCAGGGCAAGCTGGTGCGGGTGGTGGCCGGGGCGGTGTACGACGTGGCGGTCGATATGCGCAAGAGTTCGCCCACCTTCGGGCGCTGGGCCGGCTTCGAGTTGTCCGCGGAAAACAAGCTCATGGCCTGGATTCCGCCCGGCTTTGCCCACGGTTTCCTGGTGCTGTCCGACTACGCCGAATTCCTCTACAAGACCACCGATTATTATGCTCCCGAGCATGAGCGCTCCCTGCTGTGGAACGATCCTGCGCTTGGGATCGCCTGGCCCCTGGGAGGCACGGCGCCTCTGCTTTCGGCCAAGGACGGCGCCGCGCTGCCCTTCGCCCAGGCGGAGAGCTTTCCGTGAGACGCATCCTCGTCACCGGCGGCAGCGGGCAGGTGGGGTGGGAATTGCGCCGCGCCCTGGCCCCGCTGGGAGACGTGTTCGCACCCGGGCGCGAACTACTGGATTTGGCGCGCCCGCAGACCCTGGCGGCGGCGGTGGCGCAATTCAAACCCGATCTCATCGTCAATCCGGCGGCTTATACGGCGGTGGACAAAGCGGAGTCGGAGCCGGACACGGCGCGCCTGATCAATGGCGTCGCGCCCGGAGTATTGGCGGAGACAGCCCGCAAGCTGGGCATACCACTCGTTCATTATTCGACCGACTATGTCTTCGACGGTCGCCTCGACCGCGCCTATCGCGAAACGGACGAACCCAATCCGCAAAGCGTGTACGGCGCCACCAAGCGGGCGGGCGAAGAGGCCATCCTGGCGACGGGCGGCCGCTTCCTCATCCTGCGCACCTCATGGGTTTATGGCCTGCGCGGCAAGAATTTCCTCCTGACCATGCTGCGGCTGGGGCGCGAGCGCGAAGAAGTCGGCGTGGTGGACGACCAGATCGGCGCGCCCACCTGGAGCCGAATGATCGCCGAGGCCAGCGCCCAGTTGGCAGGGACCTGGCTGGCGGGAGGGGAGGCGGTACGCGCGCGCATGGAGCAGTCCTGGGGGATATATCATCTGAGTGCCGGCGGGCAGACCTCCTGGCACGGTTTTACCGCGGCCATCTTCGCTCATCTGCAGCGCACGGAAGGGCGCTCAGCCCGTCTGAAGGCCATTGGCAGCGCGGATTACCCCACCCCCGCCAAACGTCCGGCCAACTCGCGCCTGGATTGCGGCAAGTTGCGCGATGCATTCGGGCTCGCCCTGCCGGACTGGCAGACAGGCCTCGATCTATGCGTGGAGGCATAGGAATTGCTGGCTATGTGTAGGTGCATGTTTTTGCAGACAAAATAAAATAATATATAAAACAAATGATTATTTATTAAATATGAAGCAATATATGAGGTAATACTCATGAGTTTCGCTCTGTATCCCGTGATCCTGTCCGGCGGCTCGGGCACCCGTCTCTGGCCGCTCTCGCGCGCCGCCCTGCCCAAGCAACTGCTGCCTTTGGCATCCGCGCGCAGCCTTTTCCAGGACACGGTACAAAGGCTGGAGGCCCTCGATGACGCTGCGCCGCCCCTGGTCGTGTGCAACGAAGACCACCGCTTTCTGATCGCCGAGCAGGCGAGGGAGATCGGTGCCGCCCACCAGGGGATATTGCTGGAGCCGGTGGGCCGCAATACGGCGCCTGCCATCGCCGTGGCGGCGCTGCGCCTGAGTGCCCAGGATCAGGACGCCTGCATGCTCGTGCTGCCGGCCGATCACCTCGTCGCCGATGCGGCGGCGTTTGCTCGGGGCGTGGCAAGCGGCCTGGCGGCCGCCCAAGAGGGCAGGCTGGTGACCTTCGGCATCCTGCCCCACCATGCCGAAACCGGCTATGGCTATATACGCCAGGGCAAGGATCTCGGCAGCGGCGTCCGGGAAGTCGCCGCCTTCGTCGAGAAACCAGACGCTGCCACGGCACAGGCCTATGTGGACAGCCGGGAATATTTCTGGAACAGCGGCATGTTTCTGTTCCGCGCCCGGGATTACCTGGACGAACTTGCCCGCCTGCGCCCGGACATCCTCGCCGCCTGCCAAGCGGCGCTGGCGGCCGCCCAGGAGGACCTGGATTTCGTCCGCCTGGACAAGGCGGCTTTTGCGGCCTGCCCTTCGGATTCGATCGACTACGCCGTCATGGAGCGCACCGGCAAGGCGGCGCTGGTGCCGGTCGACATGGGCTGGAACGACATCGGGGCCTGGTCGGCCTTGTGGGAGGTCGGCGCCAAGGATACCGCCGGCAACGTGGTGCGCGGCGATGTCATGGTCGAGGGGGGACGCAACAACTATCTACGCGCGGAGTCGCGCCTGCTGGCGGCGCTGGGCGTGGACGACCTGGTAGTGGTCGAAACCTCTGACGCGGTCCTCGTCGCCAGGCGCGACCGGGCGCAGGACGTCAAGATCATGGTGGAAAAACTCAAGGCCCGCGGCCGCGACGAGCATGTCTACCATACCCGGGTGCATCGTCCCTGGGGATGGTATGAGGGCATAGATGCGGGCGACCGCTTCCAGGTCAAGCGCATCATGGTCAAGCCTGGGGAGAAGCTTTCCCTGCAGATGCACCACCACCGCGCCGAGCATTGGATCGTGGTTACCGGTACGGCCAAGGTGACGCGCAACGGCGAGGAGGTGCTGCTGACCGAAAACCAGTCCACCTATATCCCCTTGGGCGCGAGCCACCGCCTGGAGAACCCCGGCAGGATTCCCTTGCACATGATCGAAGTCCAGTCCGGGGCCTACCTCGGCGAAGACGATATCGTGCGCTTCGAGGATATCTACAAACGCAACTGAGCCCCTCTTGCCTGTGCCGGGGCCGGCCGGCGTGACGGCTTCGCGCGCCGCCCTATAATGGATTTCAAATTTTCCCTCTCTGCCTATGAAACTGATCTCCTCGCTCACCACTCCTTTCGGCCGCAAGGTAAGAATCGTTCTGCTGGAAAAGAAAATCCCTCATACCCTGGAAGTGGACATCCCCTGGAAGGCCGATACCACGGTGCCGGAATACAACCCGCTGGGCAAGGTGCCCGTGCTGGTACTGAAGGACGGGCAAACTCTCTTCGACTCACGCGTCATCGTCGAATACCTTGATCACGTGAGCCCGGTATCCCAACTGATTCCCCAAGACCCGGCATGGAAGATCTATGCGCGCAAGATCGAGGCGCTGGCGGATGGCATCACCGATGCCGCCGCCGCCGTCTATCTGGAAAAACTGCGCAGCATGGAGCGCCAGGACCCGGATTGGATCGCCCGCCAGCAGGGCAAGATTTTCCGCGGCCTGGAGGCACTGGCGGAAGAGCTGGGGGAAAATGCCAATTTCATCGAAAATCGCTTGAGCTTGCCCGACATCGCGGTCGGCTGCATGCTGGGCTATCTGGATTTTCGCTTCCCTGCAATCAACTGGCGCGAAGCGCATCCCAATCTGGCGAAGCTGGCCGAAAAGCTCAACGCCAGGACATCTTTCCAGGAAACCGTTCCGGTGGCCTCATGAGCGCGCCCGCCGTGCCCCTGCAGCAAGCCACGCTGGCCGGAGGCTGCTTCTGGTGCCTGGAAGCGGTGTTTCGGGAACTCAAGGGGGTAGAGCGGGTAGTTTCGGGTTACATGGGCGGGCACCTGGCCGAACCCACTTACGAGGCCGTGTGCGGCGGCGCCACGGGGCACGCTGAGGTGGTGCAACTGGATTTCGATCCCGCGCGGATTTCCTACGGCGATTTGCTGGAAGTGTTCTTCGCCATCCACGATCCCACCACCCTGAACCGGCAGGGCAACGATCGCGGCACGCAATATCGCTCCGCCATCTTCTACCATGACGAGGCGCAGCAACAGGAGGCGCTGGCCATGATTGCCCGGCTGGGGGAGCAAGGGGCGTGGCCGGACCCCATCGTCACCGAAGTGGCGCCAGCCGGCACTTTCTACCCGGCAGAGGCTTATCACCATAACTATTACGCCTCCCATCCCCAGCAACCCTATTGCCAGTTCGTGGTGGCTCCCAAGGTAGCGAAGGCGCGCAAGGCCTTCGCTACCCGCCTCAAAGAGGCGGACTGAAGAATTATTGCGCCGCCGGTTTGGTCCCCGGCAGGCTGATCTCGCGCGAGGGGACCACGGTGGAGATGGCATGCTTGAAGACCATCTGTCCGCCCTGGTCGTGGCCCTTGAGCACGACCACGTACTGATCGAAGGACTCCACGCGCCCCACCAGCTTGATGCCGTTGACCAGGAATACGGACACGGGGACTCTTTCCTTGCGCAGGGCGTTGAGGAACGCGTCCTGCAGATGACGATGTTCGGTTTCGGCCATGGGGCCTCCTCAAAAGGCCGCCCCGTGCGGGGCGGGATCATCGATTATTGGATGCTGGCCTTGGCGCGCAGGGCCTGGACGGCCTGCTGCAATTCCCGCTGCTGAAGCTGCTGGACGATCTGCTCCTTGACGTCGGCGAGCGGGGGCACCTTGACGGGCCGCTTGTCCTGCAGTTCGATGACGTGCCAGCCGAACTGGGTTTGCACCGGGGTCTTGGTGTACTGGCCCTTCTGCAGCTTGGCCATGGCCTCGCTGAACTGCGGCACCAGATTGGCCGGTAGCACCCAGCCCAGTTCACCGCCGTTCTTGGCGGAGCCCGGATCGACGGATTTTTCCTTGGCCAGCTTGGAGAAGCTCGCGCCTTTCTCCAATTGGGCGATGACGGCGTCGGCCTCGGCTTTGGTTTTCACCAGGATGTGGCGCACCTTGTATTCATCGCCTGCGTTGGCCGCCTTGGCCTGTTCGTAGGCCTGCTTGATCTGGGCTTCGGTGATGGGGTGGGTCTGGATGTAGTTCTGCAGATAGGCCTTGGCCAAGGTGTCGCGCCGGCCCATCTCCAGCGCCGCCGCGACGGTGGCGTTCTTGTCCAGGCCTTCCTTGAGGGCGGCATCGCTCAGCAGCACCAGATTGATGAGGCTTTGCTTGACCTGTTCCTGGAGCTGCGGGGTATTGGGCGCGCCCTGGCGCAGCAGATCCTCGCGTCCCAGTGTGGCCCACAGGGCCGGGATGCTCTGGCCGTTGACCACGGCGATGGGCTTCTCGGCGGCCGGTGCCGCGGGTTCGGCGGCCTGGGCCAGCGGGCTCAAAACGAGCAGAGCGGCGAGCAGGGTTTGTTGGAATCGATGGGGGATGGGCATAAGCTCCTCTCAGAGTTCTTTGGGGGTTAGAGCGGTAATGGCCAGAGCGTGCACCCGCCCGTGCATAAGATCGCCCAGGGCTTGATAAACCAGCCGATGCCGGGCAACGGCATTGAGGCCGGAAAATTGCTGCGCGACGATGACGAGGCGGTAGTGTCCGCCACCGCCTGCCGCGCCTGCATGGCCGGCATGTTGCGCGCTTTCGTCGAAAACTTCCACATTTTCGGGTTGCAGAGCCTGCAGGCGCTCGCGTATGAGCCGTGTGGTATCGGTCATGGCAGGGTCTTGCGGAAAGGCCTCACGTTCACGCGCGCGTAAACACCGGCCGCCGTGTAGGGATCGGCCGCGGCCCAGGCTTCGGCGTCCGCGAGCGACTCGAACTCGGCGACGATGAGGCTGCCGGCAAAGCCCGCCGGGCCGGGATCGGGGCTGTCGATGGCGGGCAGAGGCCCGGCCAACAGCAGCCGACCCGCCTCGGTCAGGGCGTGCAGGCGCTCCAGATGGGCGGGGCGGGCGGCGAGACGTTTGCCGAGCGTATCGGGCAGGTCTTCCGCAATGATGGCATACCACATGGTCAGTCGTTCTGCTTGTCGAGGTGGCGCGAAATGAAAATGGTCTGTGCCAATACGAACACCAGCATCAGACCCAGGCTGCCGAAGAGCTTGAAATCCACCCAGACGTCCGTCGAGAAGTTGAACGCCACCAGCAGGTTCAGCACGCCCATCAGGGCAAAAAAAGCGCCCCAGCTCAGGTTCAGGAGATTCCAAGCGCTGCCGGGAAGTTCCACTTCGGCATTCATGAGAGAACGAATGAGGTTTTTGCCGCCTGCGGCCGCGCCGAAAATCGCGCCGGAGAATACCCAGTACAGCACCGTGGGTTTCCATTTGATGAAGGCCTCATCATGCAGCCATAAGGTTGCCCCACCCATAACGACGATGATGGCCAGGCTGATCCACAACATGGGTTCGACTTTGCGCCCCTTGAATCTGACCCATGCCACCTGCAGGAAGGTGGCCACGATGGCTACCAGCGTCGCCAGGTAAATACCGGGCTTGTCGGCCGGAATGCCGGGCAGCCCCAAGTGCGCGAGCAGCGCATGTGTGGCCGCAGGGGCTGCATCGCCCAGCTTGTAGGCGATGAAGAAGACGATGACGGGAAACAGGTCGAAGATGAATTTCATCGAGGCGGTGGTGCCGCAGACCTGCGCCGAGGTTTGCCGCATTGGTGAATACCGGCCATATTTTGCTATGATTTTCAGACCCTTCCAAGGGCGTTGTCCGCCCAGTCATGTTTAAAGCCGATTTGCATTGCCATTCCCATGTTTCCGATGGCCTGCTGAGCCCCGCCGAGGTCGCGGCGCGCGCGCATGCCAACGGCGTCGAGCTTTTTGCCCTGACCGACCACGATGATGTCGCAGGCCTTGCCGCTGCGCGTCGTACCGCCGCTGCCGCGGGCATGGACTTCCTCGATGGCGTGGAGATATCGGTCACTTGGCGCGGCGCCACGGTCCATGTCGTCGGCCTGGGCATAGACCCGGAGCATGCCGAATTGCAGGCCGGGCTGGCGCAGATTCGCGCCGGGCGCGGCGAACGGGCGCGCCGGATCGCCGCCGCGTTGCACGATGTGGGGATTGCCGGGGCCCTGCAAGGTGCCATGTCGCACGCGCACAATCCGGAACTGGTGGGACGTACCCATTTCGCGCGCCATATCGTCGCGAGCGGCCGGGCCAAAGACATCCCGTCGGTATTCAGGCATTATCTGGTCAAAGGCAAGCCCGGCTATGTGAACCACGAGTGGGCATCCCTGGCGCAGGCGGCGGGCTGGATACGCGCTGCCGGCGGCTGTGCCGTACTGGCCCATCCCGCGCGCTATGAGCTTTCCCGACCCGCCATGCGGTCTCTGCTGCAGGAATTCAAAGCGCTGGGCGGAGCTGCGCTGGAGGTGGTGGCAGGCAGCCACACGGCCGAGCAGTCTGCGCGCTTCGCCCGGCTTGCCGCGGAATGGGGCTTGCTGGCCTCCTGTGGTTCGGATTTTCATGCGCCGGGCGAGGGTGGCCGGGAGGTCGGCCGGCTGGCGGCGCTGCCTCCCGGTTGCGAACCCGTCTGGCGATTGTGGCGCGAGGCCTGATGAGCGATTTCCATAATGACAACCCGGCCGCACGCATGGCGCAATATTTCAACATCCATCCAGACAATCCCCAACATCGACTGATACAGCAGTCCGCGGCAATTCTGCGGGGCGGCGGGGTGATCGTTTATCCCACGGATTCCTGCTACGCCCTGGGCTGCCGCATCGGCGACAAAGAGGCGGCCCTGCGGCTATTGCGCATCCGGGGCCTGGATGCCGGGCACGACCTTACTCTCGTGTGCCGCGACCTCTCGGAACTGGGCCGCTACGCGCAGGTCGACAATAGCCAGTTCCGCCTGCTCAAGGCCCATACGCCGGGCCCCTACACCTTCATCCTGCAGGGCACGCGGGAGGTGCCGCGCCGGCTCCTGCACAAGCGCCACGACACCATCGGCCTGCGGGTGCCCGAGCATGCCATCGTGGCCGCCCTGCTGGCGGAATTGGATGAGCCCATCCTGTCCTCCACACTCATGCTGCCGGGGGAGGACGTGCCCCTGAGCGAGGCCTGGGAGATTCGCGAGCGCCTGGAGCATGCGGTGGATCTGGTGATCGACGGCGGAAGCTGCGGCCTCACGCCTACGACGGTGGTGGATCTCACTGCCGATATTCCCAACATCGTACGCCGCGGCAAGGGCCCGGTGGAGCCCTTTGTCAGCTGAGGCATCATGGAACTCAACATCATTCAGAAAATCGCCGTGTTCGCCATCCCGGTGATCTTTGCCATCACCCTGCACGAAGCCGCACACGGCTTCATGGCCATGAAGTTCGGCGACAAGACGGCGTGGATGCTGGGACGCGTGACCGCCAATCCCATCAAGCACATCGATCCCTTCGGCACCGTGATTCTGCCCACTCTGATGCTACTGCTGAGCAAACTGGCCGGGGGGCCGGCTTTCCTGTTCGGCTGGGCCAAGCCTGTGCCGGTCAATTTCAACGGCCTGCGCCATCCCAAGCGCGATATGCTCTGGGTGGCTGCGGCAGGGCCGGGCGCCAATGTGCTCATGGCCATCTTCTGGGGCCTCGTCATCCAGCTCGGCCTCTGGCTGCATAGCGGCTTTGCCAGTGCGCCGCTCGTGCTGATGGGCGCAGCGGGCATATTCATCAACATTATTCTGGCTTCGCTCAATCTCATCCCGCTGCCGCCCCTGGACGGCGGCCGCATTGCCGTAAGCCTGCTGCCGGCGGGGCCGTCCATGGCGCTGGCGCGCCTGGAACCCTATGGCCTGTTCATCCTCATTGCGCTCATGTTCACGGGCATCCTGGGCTCGCTCATGAGTCCCATCATGAGTCTGTTCCTCAATTTCACCGCGCTTGTCACCGGACTCAATCCGGCGCAGGTGCAGGCCCTCATTCTTGTACTTTTAAGCTGACGATATGTATGCCGATCGCGTTCTTTCCGGCATGCGCCCAACGGGGCGCCTGCACCTGGGCCATTACCACGGCGTGCTGAAGAACTGGCTTACCCTGCAAAACGAATACCAGTGCCTGTTCTTCGTCGCCGACTGGCATGCGCTGACCACCCATTACGACACGCCGCAACTGATCCACGACAACACCTGGGACATGGTGGTGGACTGGCTGGCGGCAGGGGTGGATCCTTCCCAGGCGACCCTTTTTCTGCAATCGCGCGTGATCGAGCATGCCGAGCTGCATTTGCTGCTGTCCATGATTACGCCGCTGGGCTGGCTGGAACGGGTGCCCACCTACAAGGATCAGCAGGAGAAGCTCACCGACAAGGATTTGTCCACCTACGGCTTTCTGGGCTACCCGCTGCTGCAAAGCGCCGATATCCTCATCTATCGCGCCAATCGCGTGCCGGTGGGGGAGGATCAGGTTCCGCACATCGAGTTCACGCGCGAAATCTGCCGCCGTTTCAATCACTTGTTTGGGCGCGAGCCGGGTTTCGAAGACAAGGCGCGCCAAGCGGTGAAGAAACTGGGCTCCAAAAAGGCCAAGGTGTATGAGGAATGCCGCACCGCGTACCAGGAACAGGGCGACGAGGAAGCACTCGACACGGCGCGCGCCCTGTTGTCCGATGCGCAGAACCTATCGTTGGGCGACAAGGAACGCCTGTTCGGCTATCTGGAAGGCTCCAGCAAGATGATCCTGGTCGAACCCGAGTCCTTGCTGACGGCCGCTTCGAAAATGCCCGGCTTGGATGGGCAGAAGATGTCCAAGTCCTATAACAACACCATCTCGCTGCGCGAAGACGCCGAGAGCGTGGCGAAGAAAATCCGCACCATGCCCACCGACCCCGCGCGCGTGCGCCGCAGCGATCCCGGCAATCCGGAAAAATGCCCGGTGTGGCAGTTTCATCTGGTCTATTCCGATGCCGACGTGCGCCACTGGGTGGTGAACGGCTGCACCAGCGCGGGCATCGGCTGCCTGGAATGCAAGCAGCCGGTGATCGACGCCGTACTCAAGGAATTGGCGCCCATCGCGGAACGGGCCGCGCATTACGAAGCCAACCTCGACCTGGTGCGCAACATCATCGCCGACGGCTGCGAGAAGGCCCAGGAACTGGCGCGCGAAACCATGCGCGACGTGCGCGAGGCCATGGGGCTGGGCTACTGAGCGGGCCGGCAGCAAAAGGCCTACTGCTGCGCGGGTTGAATCCTCGGGCGGCGGCCCTATCTTTTCGGCAGATCCACGGAGCGCCACATGAATTCTGAATTTCCCATGGAAGGCGAAATCATCGAGTCCGAGCGCGCGGAAGGCGCGGAGGCCGCGTTACTGCCCGGCCCGGCCCTTTGGCCGGAGGAGCTCTACCTGCTACCGCTGTCGGAGAAGCCTTTTTTTCCGGCCCAGACCTTGCCCTTGCTCATGAACATGGAGCCGTGGCTGGAGACGATCAAGGCCATCGGCGATACGCCGCAACACATGGTGGGCCTGGTGCTGGTCAAGCCGGAAGATTCCGACAACGCCGGGCGCAACGATTTTCATCCCCTGGGCACGGTGGTGCGCATGCATCATCCGGTGGCCAGCGACGGCAAGATACAGTTCATCGCGGAGGGCATCCGCCGCTTCCGCATCGTCGAATGGCTCTCCGAGCGGCCGCCGTACAAGGTCCGCGTCGAATATCCCAACGAGCCGGGCCGCCCCGATTCCGAGGAGATACGCGCCTATGCCGTGGCCGTCATCAACACCATCAAGGAATTGCTGCCTCTCAACCCGCTGT
>JAJZSR010000161.1 GCA_021849595.1 Pseudomonadota bacterium
AGATGATCGTGCGCGGCCCGCTGGATGCGCGCCTGCCGGTGGTGGTGCTGGGCAACTACGAACTCAAGAACGGCATGGCGGTGCACGAGCAATGAACTTCTCCGCCTGGATGCAGGCGCATCGCCGATCCATCCTGTTCCTGCTTTTCGCCCTCGCCGCCGCCGGCTTGCTGGCCGCCTTCAAACTGCCGGTGACGCTGTTCCCCAACGTCAGCTTCCCGCGCGTCGAAGTCAACCTCGACGCCGGCGACCGCCCCGCCGACCAGATGGAAGTACAAGTCACCATGCCGGTGGAGGAAGCCATCCGCCGCGTGCCCGGAGTCGAGGTGGTGCGCTCGCGCACCAGCCGCGGTTCCGCGGAAATCTCGGTGAATTTCGCCTGGGGCACGAACATGCCGCTCGCCGCCACGCAGATCAACGAGGCGGTGGCCGGCGCCCTGCCCAATCTGCCGCCGGGCACGACCTTCTCGGTCAAGCGCATGGACCCCACGGTCTTTCCCATCCTGGCCTACAGCCTGACCTCGAAGACGCAGAATCTCACCCAGCTCTATGACCTCGCGCAGTACCAGTTGAAACCCTTGCTCTCCGGCGTCAACGGCGTGGCGCGCGTGCAGGTCACCGGCGGCGCGCCGGAGGAATACCAGGTCATCGTCGATCCCGCGCGCCTCTTGGCCTACGGCCTCACCCTGCAGGACGTCGCGCGCGCCCTGGCTGCCGCCAACGTGGTCACCGCGGTAGGACGGCTGGAGGATCACTACAAGCTTTATCTGGTGATTTCCGACACCCGCTTCAAGAATCTCGCCGACATCCGCAACACCGTGCTCAAGACCGGCGCCAACGGCCTGGTGCGCCTGGAAGACGTGGCGCAGGTAAAAGACGCCGCCGTGCCGCAATGGATACGCGTGACCGCCGACGGGCGCGACGCCGTGCTGCTCAACATCTACCAGCAGCCCGGCAGCAATTCGGTGCAGATCGCGCGCCAGGTGAAGGCGGCGCTGGCCAAATACCAGGCGCAGATGCCGCCCGGGGTAAAACTGGCCAACTGGTACGACCAGAGCACGCTGGTGATCGAATCCGCGGCCAGCGTGCGCGACGCCATTCTCATCGGCCTGGTGCTCGCCGCCCTGGTGCTGCTGCTGTTCTTGCGCAACCTCAAGGTCACGTTCATTTCCCTGCTGGTGGTGCCCTCGGTGCTGGCCGCCGCGGTGCTGCTGCTCTATGTGCTCAACATGAGCTTCAACATCATGACCCTGGGCGGCATGGCTGCGGCCGTGGGCCTCATCATCGACGACGCCATCGTCATGGTGGAGCACATCGTGCGCCGCCTGCGCGGCGCCCCGCCCGGCGAACATCACGGCCGCGTGCTCGTCGCCGCGGGCGAGTTCATCCGCCCGCTAGCGGGATCGTCGGCGTCCACCATCATCATCTTCGTGCCGCTGGCCTTCCTCTCCGGCGTGACCGGCGCCTTTTTCAAGGCGTTGTCGCTCACCATGGCGTCGAGCCTCATCATCTCCTTTTTCATCACCTGGCTGGCGGTGCCGCTCCTGGCCGACCATCTGCTCAACGAAAAAGACGCCAACCAGAAGGAAGGCGGCCATCTCGCCGAGGCCTTGCAGAACGCCTATGCCAAGCTGCTCGGCCGGCTGCTCGCGCGTCCCTGGCTGGCCCTCCTGGGAGTACTGCCGCTGCTCCTGGCCGGCTGGCTGGCCTACCAGCATGTCGGCACCGGCTTCATGCCGTCCATGGATGAGGGCGGCTTCGTGCTCGACTACCGCGCCGCGCCCGGCACTTCGCTGACGGAAACCAACCGCCTGCTCGATCAGGTCGAGGCCATCCTGCGCGCCAATCCCAACGTCGCCACCTACTCGCGCCGCACCGGCACGCAACTGGGCGGCGGCGTCACCGAGGCCAACGAAGGCGATTTCTTCGTGCGCCTGAAGAACGGCCCGCGCGAACCCATCGAAAAAGTCATGGACGAGGTACGCACCCAGGTGGAAAGCCAGGTGCCCGGCCTGCACATCGAACTGGCCCAGCTCATGGAGGACTTGATCGGCGACCTCACCGCCGTGCCGCAGCCCATAGAAATAAAAATCTTCAGCGACAACGAAGCCACCCTCATGCAGCTGGCGCACGCCGCCGCCGCGCGCATCGGGAAGATTTCCGGCGTGGTGGATGTGCGCGACGGCATCAACCCGGCGGGCGATGCGCTGGACATCCATGTGAGCCGCACCAAGGCGGCCCTGGAGGGCGTGGACCCCGAGGCCGTGACGCGCTTTCTCAGCGACGCCATAGCAGGCAATGTCACCACCCAGGTGCAAAAGGGCGTGAAGATGGTGGGCGTGCGCGTGTGGACGCCGCAGAACGTGCGCGACACCGCCCACCGCCTGGGCCAACTGCTCATCCGCGCGCCCGACGGCCATGTCTTCCCGCTCTCGCGCATCGCCACGTTCACCACCGTGTCCGGCCAGCCGCAGATCACGCGCGAGAACTTGAAGCGCATGGTCGCCGTCACCGCGCGCATCTCCGGCGCCGACATGGGCAGCGTGCTCGCGCAAGTGAAAAAAGCCATGAACGCGCCGGGCTTCCTGCCGCACGGCGTGTATTACGAGCTGGGCGGGCTGTACAAGCAACAGCAGATCGCCTTCGCCGGCCTCATGGCGGTGTTCGCCGCCGCCGTGGCCCTGGTGTTCCTGCTGCTGCTGTTTCTCTACGAGCGCTTCACCGTGGCGCTGGCCATCCTCGCCATCCCGCTCATGGCCGTGTCCGCCGTGTTCATCGGCCTGTGGGCCACCGGCGTGGAACTCAACATCACGGCCATGATGGGCATGACCATGATCGTCGGCATCGTCACCGAAGTGGCGATTTTCTATTTCTCCGAGTTCCAGACCCTCTCGCGCGAGGGCGGCGACCTGCATGCCAATCTGGTCGCCGCCGGGCGCAACCGCCTGCGCCCCATCGCCATGACCACCATCGCGGCCATTCTCACCCTGCTGCCGTTGGCTTTCGCCATCGGCCAGGGCTCGGGCATGCAGCAGCCGCTGGCCATCGCCATCATCTCCGGCCTGGTGGTGCAGTTGCCGCTGGTGCTGCTGGTGATGCCCGTGCTTTACCGCGTCCTGCTGCGGGCGGCGCCCTGAGCGGGGCGCCCGCAAAATCCCCTTGCCCTCCCGCGGCGCTTGACTTATATTGCACTCCGTAGGTTTTCAAGTAGTGCTAGCGTGGCTTTCCCTATATGTCGTTTCAGGGTTGGTATCTTTGCTGTTTTGCTCCCCTATCTTGATCCTCGTGCAGCCTTTGCGCTGCGTTTTCAACTTTTCAATGTAAGGATGTAAAAATGGCTACAGGTACCGTCAAGTGGTTCAACGAGGCTAAAGGCTTCGGCTTCATCAAGCCCGATGGCGGCGGCGAAGATCTTTTCGCCCACTTCTCCGCAATCCAGGGCTCGGGTTTCAAAACCCTGACCGAAAACCAGAAGGTCGAGTTTGATATAACGACCGGCCCCAAGGGCAAGCAGGCGTCCAATATCCGCCCGCTGTAAGCGTCGCGGCTGGCCCATGCGGCCAGTCGCAAGCGCTGCCTCCAACGCCCCGAAGCCTGCTTCGGGGCGTTTTTGTTTGGGCGCACGCCCGGCATGGCTGCTGCGGCAAGCAGGGAGACATCGCCCTGTGCGGCAAACTGGAGCAGCGCAGTGATCCCATGGCACCGGACGCGGGCATGGGGCCTTCCCGCGCAATCCGCCAAGGCATTTATTCTGCGGACGACGATTTCCGCCGCTCTCCCGGCCTGACGCACCGGCCCGGTGAGGAAGCGCGGCCGGACGCGGATTGCCAACAGCAACCTTATAACACGAAAACAGTGTTACACTGTTTTCGTGGTTTTGCTTAGGGCCGATTAAATGAAAAACGTGACCATCACTCTGGACGACCAAGTCGCCGACTGGGCGAGAGTATGGGCGGCACAGCACCGGACGAGCGTGTCGCGCATGCTGGGCAATCTCCTCGCGGAAAAAATGGCGCAGGACGAGCGGTATGCGGCGGCAATGAACGATTATCTAGCCGCCGCACCGGAACCGATAAGTGCCGGCATGCGGGGGCATGCCTATCCTCGGCGCGACGCAGCCCATGAACGCTAAGGTTTTCGTAGACACGAACATCCTTATCTACGCCCGAGATTCCGCCTTGCCCAAGAAACAGGCGCGCGCCCGGCAATGGATGGAGGCGCTGTGGCGCAACCGCGGCGGCACGCTGAGCTACCAAGTCCTGCAAGAGTATTACGTCAATGTCACGCAAAAGCTCAAGCCCGGCCTTGCCGTCGAAAAAGCCCGGCAGGACGTCCGCAATCTTTTGCAGTGGCAACCCGAGCGGGTCGATGCCTCGCTGCTCGAATCGGCCTGGACGCTGGCCGACCGCTTCGGCTTTTCTTGGTGGGACGCGCAAATCGTTGCCGCGGCGAAGCGGGCCCAGTGCGCCATGCTGCTGTCCGAAGACTTGCAGGACGGCCTGGACATCGACGGCATGCGGATCGTGAACCCGTTTGGCAAGGACCGCTTTCCGGAATAATCCGGCGGCCGGGGGCGTTCGCCGACCTCGCCCGCAACAAATCTCCGAGCCAATCATGAGATTCGCACTTTATTCCGATCTTCACCTGGAACGCATGTTTCTCGACTACTGGCAGCCGCCGCCGCTCGATGTAGACGCCATCATCCTGGCGGGAGACATCGGCAACTTATTGATCCGGCATTATTGGACTTGAAAATATACGGCGGCACAAAAGCATACGTGTCTCGATTTTCGGCAAGGGAATGCCGGATCAATAACATTCAACCTCGGCTGGTTATTGAGGCGGCCCAGTGGCCGCATCCAACGCCTCTGTCACACTGGAGTCGTTTCACGTTTCAAGTTTATAGGTGCCGCCTCAATAACCCAGGGCATTGAATGGGCCAGCCGCAGTTTTGCGGGCAAGCGCGTGATTGTTGTCTCGGGCAACCACGAACTTTATGGCGGGAGCCTGCTCGACCTGTCGGTGATGCGCACATTCGCCGCCCGCCACAAGGTCGATTTCCTGGAGAATAGCCGCACGACGATCAGCAATGTCCGATTCCTGGGCGCAACACTATGGAGCGACTTCAGCTTATACGGCGAGGAGAAAACACAGAACCGGGCCATGCGGGAGGCGCAGGCAAGCATCGCGGACTATAGGGCAATCCGAAGCGCGGAGGGGTATCCCCTCGAACCCGGCGAAACCCTGCGCCGACACGCCGAAACCGTGGCCTTCCTGGATAACGAGCTGGGGCGTGCATTCGAGGGCGGTACCGTGGTGGTCACGCACTTCGCCCCGCATCGCGGTTGTATTGCACCGCAGTTCCTGGGTGGAGCCCTGACGCCCTACCTCGTCTCCGATCTCGCCTGGCTGATGAAGAAGCACGACATCGACGTGTGGTGCCACGGACATACGCATACAAACGTCGACTTCGTGGCCGAAAATGGCTGCCGGGTGGTCAGCAACCTGGAGTTCCCAGGATTTAGTGGAGG
>JAJZSR010000019.1 GCA_021849595.1 Pseudomonadota bacterium
AGGTTCAGGATGACGTCCTGGATGATTTCTTCGGGCGCGTCGAAACCGAAGGGCGCGGGGTTGCCGATATTCAGCTTGATGATGCGCCCGCCCTCCTCCTCCATTTGGCGCGCGCGCGCCAATACCGGCCCGCGGATGTCATAGCAGACGTTGTCGAGCTTGGCGGATTTGCGCACCGGGCGCAGGTTGGGGGTATCGGGCATGGCAATCGCCGTCAGGTCTGAAAGGCCGTAAAATCAGGACGTTCGAAAGCTCTGGATTCTACTTGACGCCATCCCTAGCGGCAAACCGAAGCCCGTGAAACTGCACCTCGCCAGCCCAGGTTCCCAGAATCTCATCACCCGCTACGACGCGGGATTCGTACAGGTCGGCGAGCGCCGCCTGCCCGGCCCCAGCGTAGTGGTGTGTCCGGACCGCGTGCTCGAACAATGGGGCGTGGCGAGCGTCGCCGCCCTGACCGCCGAGGATTTCCGGCGACTGTTGGAATTCACGCCGGACATCGTGCTCCTGGGCACGGGCAGCCGGTTGCGCTTCCCTGCACCCACACTCACGCGCTGCCTGGCCGAAGGCCGCATCGGCCTGGAGGTCATGGACTTAGGGGCGGCCTGCCGCACCTACAACATCCTCGCCGGCGAAGGCCGCCGCGTCGCCGCGGCCCTGATTCTGCAGGATTGAACGCCTGGTTATTGATGGGAAATAAGGACTCCCATCAATAACCCCCGAGGCTTAATTTTTATTGATCTGAGTGGCAGCGCGGCTTTCGAGCCCCTCAGAAGAATCCGCCACTTTCCGTTCTGTTCAAGTTCCTCCGTTTCGGAACAATAAACAGGCGCAAAGGCGGGCAAGCTACGCCCATGGAACTCTTCTTGGCAAAAGCCATCCACCCTGTATGGTTGTTAGTGTCCTGTTCCGCAAGTTCGCTGAATAAAAGCGGACGAGCTTCGGCGCGATACTTTGTCGCAAACCCCCGCCAGGCATCAACCTGGCTACGGTTTGCTTCGCGTCTCGCACCGATGTCGCCGCTTTTCTTCCCATCCGGGCGATGTCCGGCCACCCTCGGGTTTTACAACGAACTTGCGGGACAGGACACTAGCCCAGCCTTTGTTCGCTTTTGACGAAAGGAGCAAGGAATGGAATCAATTGTTGACCAGGACATCGATCACAAGCGGCGCCGTTTTCTGGTGGCCACCACGGGCGCGGTCGGTGGCCTCGGCATCGCTCTGGCGGCCTGGCCCTTCCTGGATTCGATGGAACCCAGCCAGGCCGCCATCGGCGCAGGCGCGCCCATCGACGTGGACATCAGCAAGCTCGAACCGGGGCAGTTGATCCTCGCCGTATGGCGTTCCCGCCCCATCTGGATACTGCACCGCACCGACGCCCAGCTCGCCGCGCTGCCCAAGAACAACCCCATGCTGAGGGATCCCGATTCGCGGCAAAGGCAGCAACTGCCCGAGTTCGTCAACGGCGATTACCGCGCCCTGGAGCCGCACATCTTCATCGCGGTGGCCATTTGCACCCACCTGGGCTGCCTGCCCAATTTCGAGCCCGAACCCGGCTCGCTCGGACCCGATTGGCAGGGCGGATTCCTGTGCCCCTGCCACGGTTCGCGCTACGATCTTTCGGCGCGTGTTTTCGACGGTTCGCCGGCCCCGCTCAACATCCCCATCCCGCCTTATTGGTTCAAATCGGAGAAAATCGTGCGCATCGGCGAACTCAAAGACGGCGGATCGCAGGACTGGTCGCCCGCCATCTGGTAGCCGGCGCCGGAGGCAAGCCGGGCTAAACTATACGAAGTCCAGCCCGCCGCCTCTTCGTGTCCCCCAAGCCCACCCTCGCCACCGTCGCGGCAGCCGTTTGCTGGTTTGCCCTCGCGGCCCAGTTGGGCCTCGCCCTGCACGCCGCACCGTCCACGCCGGCGGGCATCGCGCAGGCCGCTCTGGCTTTCCTGAGTTTTTTTACCAATCTCACCAATCTGCTCGTAGCGATTTCTCTGACCCTATGGACCCTCGGCAGAGAAGAAATCTGCCGGCTAACGCGGCCCTCTGGGGCAACCGCACTCCTGGCATATCTCGCCGTCATGAGCGCGGTCTACGCCGCCCTCCTGCGCGATCTTTGGGAACCCACCGGACTGCTGTTGCTGGCCGAAGTGATAGAGCACTATGTCATCCCGCCCCTCTACCTGGCGTATTGGCTGGCTTACGTGCCCAAAGGCCGGCTGCGCTGGCAGCACGCTTACGCCTGGCTGCTCTATCCCGCAGCCTACGGCGCCTTCGTCGCAGTGCGCGGCGCCATAACCGGTCGTTACCCCTATCCTTTTCTCGATGCCGCCGCGCTAGGCTATGCCCGCGTGCTGCTCAATCTCGTGCCATTGGCTCTCCTATTCCTTGTCGCCGGCCTCGCTTTTATCGCCCTCGACAGGGTTTTGGCGCGGCGAGGCAAAAGCGCCAGCCGGCTGCCTGCGGGGCGCCGGAGCCGGTGAGGGTGGCGATCATCCCCTGGTGGGACGCCGTGTTCCCCAAAGCCCCCTCACGTCCGCGGCCGCCGCCTTGGCTTGCCGTAAAGCTCGCGCAACTCGTCCTTGGCCATCTCCAGCCGTTCGCGATCCTTTACCGGCAGATTGGCGCCGGCGCGATTGATGTAGAACTGGAGCATGGACATGGCGGAGTGGAACGGCCCCGCTTTCCTGCGCTCGCTGCGCTCGGCGGACCGCTGCAGCGACAGCGCGATCTCGCGCGGATCGTCCAGGGTGAAGACACCGGGCTCCAGATCCAAGGCATCGCTGCGCTCGGTGACCTGCTGCGACCAGCGCCTGCGCTTTGGTTCAGCCATTGACGCCTCCATTCCTGAGAGCGGGCCGGTGACGTTGCCGCGGCGCGCGCGCAAAAAGATTGCGCCCCCCGCGCAGTGGGGCGAGGGGCCATCGCTATCACCCAAGCCCGGCAGAAGCCCATCTTACGCCGCGGCCCGGCGCACCGTCCCCGTCCTTTTCTTTCCGTCGCTGCCGCCTATCATGCAAGCAGAGAGGGAATCATGACATCGAAACTTGATGCATTGCTCGACATCGACGGCGTCACGGTCGCTTTCGAATTGACATCGGGAGGGAAGCTGAAAGGCTACCGGGCGAAAAATTCCCTATCGCAGGAGGAGGCGGAACTGATCGCAGAATTCTGCGCCAGCGTCACGATGAGTTTCAACGTGCTCGCCCATACCTTCACCAAGCTGAGCGGCCAGCGCTGGACACCCCAAGGCGGCTGGGCCTATACCAGCGAACAACTGTCGGTCGCGGTCGGCGACCAAGGCCATCTCGGCGTGTTCATTGAAACCCGCAAGGCCGATTTCAACCACTTGTTCGAAGTGTTGGTGGGCGGGCGCTGACAGTCCCCTACCCCGCTCACCATTGCGGCGGTCGCAACGGCCCGCGTCCCGTCACGACGAGTCTTTACGCTGTCCTCTCCTCTACCCACCACCATCCGGCACAGCCGACTGATGCGCCGCGGCGAACTGTAGAAAGGCCGCCGCTTTGTCCAGGCATTCCCGGTATTCCTCTTCTGCGCGCGAATCGGCCACGATGCCGCCCCCGGCCCAGTAATGCAGCCGGCTTTGCGCGATCGCCGCGGTGCGGATGGCGATGTTCAGATCCATGTCGCCGTTGCTGCTCAGCCAGCCGATGGCCCCGCAGTAGACGCTGCGCGCGGTGGGCTCCAGTTCGGCAATGATGTCCATTGCCCTGAGCTTGGGCGCGCCGGTGATGGACCCTCCGGGAAAGGCCGCACGCAGCAGATCGATGGCGTGATGCCCCGGTGCCAGGCGACCGGTGACGCGGCTCACGAGATGATGGACCTTGGCATAGCTTTCCAATTTGAAAAGCTCCGGGACGGCCACCGAGCCCGGCGCGCAGACTTTGCCCAAGTCGTTGCGCAGCAGATCCACGATCATGAGATTTTCGGCGCGATCCTTGGCGCTGTACTGCAATTCGCGCGCCAGTTCGGCATCGCGCGCGGGATCGGGATCGCGCGGGCGCGTGCCCTTGATGGGGCGGGTTTCCACGCTGCGCCCCCGCACGCGCAGAAAACTCTCCGGCGAGTAGGACAGTACCTGCCCGAAGGGATAATTGAGATAGGCCGCATAAGGCGCCGGATTGAGGCGGCGCATGCCCAGGTAGGCCGACCAGGGATCGCCCGCGGCCGGCGCGCTGTAGTGCTGCGCCAGATTGACTTGATAGCAGTCGCCGGCCCGAATGTAGTCCTGGATGCGCGCAAACGCTTGATAGTAAGACGCCGGCGTGAAATCGCCTTGCGGCGGCTCGGTCACCCGGAAGACGGCGCGCTGCCCCATGCTACCGTCCGCTCGCTCAAACAGCCCAGCAAGCGCTTGCGCCTGCGCGGCGGTATCCGGTACCGCCGCGCCGATAAGCAGCCGCGTCTCGCGCCGTCCATGATCCACGAGCACCGCCCAGTCGTACAAGCCGACGGCCATTTCGGGAAGCAGGCCGTCGCGTCTCCCGCCGCGCCGCGCGTTCAAATCAAGGTCGTAAGCGAAATAGCCTATGGCGCCGCCGATGAAGCCTGAGGGAGCCGGCTGCGGCGCAGTTGGCAAGTAGCGCCGCAAAAGTTCCAGCGGATCGCCTTCGATCTGCCGAGCACCGTGGGCATCCGTTATTTCTGTGATACTGCCGCGCGTCACCAGCGTGCGCCAGGGCCGCGCGGCAAGAATGTCGACGCCGGCATCGGCATGCGGATGACCGCTGTCGAGAAAAACCGCCCAGGGTTCGTGGGCGATGGCCTGGAACAACGCAGCGCTGTCGGGATGATAGGTCAAGGGCAGTGATATCACCGCCTCGCCCCCGGCCGGCTGCGCGTCATGCCAGGGTGGTCGCCGTTGCCTGAACGCCGACGAGAGGCTCCGGCCGATGGATGCCGAAGCCCTGGGCGTAATCCAGCCCCAGGGCTGTGAGCTTTTCGCGCACGGCCTGGGTTTCGACGAATTCGGCGATGGTCTTGATACCGACCACGTGGCCGATGCGATTGATGGATTCGACGATGGCGTAGTCCATGGGATCGTCGAGGATATCGCGCACGAATGCGCCGTCTATCTTCAGATAATCGACGGGTATGGATTTGAGATAAGAGAAGGAACTGAGCCCCGCGCCAAAATCGTCCAGGGCAAAGTGGCAGCCTTCCGCCCGTATGCTTTCGATGAACTGCACGGCGCGGCTCAGATTGGCGATCGCCGCGGTTTCCGTGATCTCCAGGCAGAGCATGGAAGGCGGCAGGCCGGCGTCGCGCAGTTCCGTGCGCAGGAAGTCGAAGAAGCCCTCGTCGTTGAGGGTCGCCCCGGAAATGTTGACGAAGAACACGCTGGCTGGCGCAGCAACGCCGCCCTTGAGCAGGCGTAGCAGGTTGCGCACCACCCAGCGGTCTATGGCCGGCGCCAGGTTGTAGCGCTCGGCCGCCGGCAGGAAGGCGCCGGGGGCCACCAGCGCGCCGTTCTCGTCGCGCAGGCGGATGAGGATTTCGCTGCAACTGTCGCCCTCCGCTTGCCCGAGGGCCTCGATACGCTGCCGGAAGAGAACGAAGCGCTCGTGCTCCAGGGCCCAGTTGATGCGCGCCACCCACTGCATCTCATGCCGGCGCCGCAGGAGTTCATGATCCTCGTCGGAATATGTCTGGACGCGATTGCGCCCCAGATCCTTCGCCGCATAACAGGCCATGTCCGCATTGCGCATGAGATCCTGCGCCGAGGGGCTGGCATCGGTGATCGCCACCAGGCCGATGCTGCCGCCGATGGCGAAGGATTTCCCGGCCCAGGAAAAGCGGAAGTCGTTCAGTGCTTTCAGGCATTGCTGGGCTATCTGCTGCGCCCGTTCGATGGAACAGCCTTCCAGCAGGATGCCGAACTCGTCTCCGCCCAGGCGCGCCAGGGTGTCGCTTTCGCGCACGTGCTCGCGCAGCAGGAGCGCCAGTTGCTTGAGCATCTGGTCGCCGGCCAGGTGGCCGCAGGTGTCGTTCACGACCTTGAATTGGTCGAGATCCAGATACAGCAGCGCGTGATGGGACTGCCATTCGCGCGCGTCCTCCAGCAAGCCGGCCAGGCGTTCCTCGAAATGCGTGCGGTTCGCCAGTCCGGTGAGATGGTCGTGAAAGGCCATGTGACGGATGGTCGCCTCGGCCTTCTGATGGTCGCGCCGCACGGCCACCTCGCGCAGCTCGCGTTCCATGGCCGGGAGCAGACGCGCCAAATTGTCCTTCATGACGTAGTCGCTGGCCCCGGCCTTCATGGCGGCGACCGCGATTTCCTCGCCTATGCTGCCGGAGACGATGATGACCGGCACGTCCAGCCCGGTCTCGCGCACCAACGCAAGCGCCGCCGTGGAGCTGAAGGCGGGCAGATTGTGATCGGTGATGATTACATCCCACGGGGGCTGCGCGAGGGCCGCTTTGAAGGCCTGCGCCGTATCCACCCGCCGCAGTTCGACCTGATAGCCACCACGCACGATTTGTCGTTCGATCAGGGCCGCGTCGTCTTCCATATCCTCCACCAGGAGGACGCGCAAAGTCTTTCCGTCCACGCTCAGCCTTGCGGCAAGGGTTCCGAAGGGGGCAGATTCAGGCCCAGCCAATATGAGCCCAGTTGGCGCACCGTGTCGGTAAATTGCTTGTAGTCCACCGGCTTGCGGATATAGCTGTTGGCACCCAGCCGATAGCCGGAGAGCACGTCGCTGGCTTCGTTGGAAGTGGTCAGGATAACCACCGGCAACAGGCTGGTGCGGGCATCGCCGCGCAGCCGTTCCAGCACTTCCAGGCCGCCCAGGCGCGGCAATTTGAGATCGAGCAGCACCACCTGCGGCTGGACTCGGGTGTCGCGCCCGGCATGCGCGCCGGTGCCGAACAGGTAATCGAGGGCCTCTACGCCGTCACGCGCGATCACGACCTCGTTGCGGATGTCGTTGCGCCGCAGGGCGCGCAGCGTGAGCGCCTCGTCATCCGGATTGTCCTCGACCAGAAGTATCGCTTTGTCTGCCCGCACAGCCTATCCCCTCTCTTGCCTATTCCATTGTATAGCGGGCCGCGCCGGAGTGGCGAAGCTGCGTACAAGCTCAGGAAGCCTGCCGATGGGGCAGGGAGAAATAAAAAACGGCACCCTGCGGCACAGCGGCCTCCGCCCATACCCGGCCGCCGTGGCGCAGAATGATGCGCTGCACCGTCGCCAGGCCTATGCCGCTGCCTTCGAACTCGGCGTCCGAATGCAGGCGCTGGAACGGGGTAAACAGCTTGTGACTGTAGGCCATGTCGAAGCCCACCCCATTGTCGCGCACGAAGTATATGGTTTCGCCCTCGCCCGCCCTGCCGCCGAGCTCGATATGCGCCTCGGCGCGCGGCGCCGTATATTTCCAGGCGTTGCCGATGAGATTTTGCAGAACTATCTTCAACAGGCCGCGATCTCCCACGGCTTCGAGCCTGGCGGGCAGCACGACATCCACTTTGCGCTCCGGATATTGCTCGCGCAGCTCGGCGACCACCTCGCGCGCCGGGCCGACCAGGTCGAGTGGCGCAAATTTCATCGGCATCCGCGTCATGCGCGACAGGGCGAGCAGGTCGTCTATCAACGCCCCCATGCGCTGGGCACCCCGACGCACACGCTCGAGGTAATCCTTCCCCCGCCCGTCCAGGCTGGCGCTGTAATCCTCCAGCAACGCCTGGCTGAATCCGTCGATGCCGCGCAAAGGTGCGCGCAAGTCATGCGAAACCGAATAGGAAAAGGCCTCCAGCTCGCGATTGATGGCGGTGAGCTCGGCCGTGCGCTCAGCCACCCGCCGCTCGAGATTTTCCCGATAGTGCTGCAGCTCCCTTTCCGTCTGCCGGCGCTTGCTGATGTCCACGAAAGTGACGACCGCGCCTACCAGCTCTTTGTTGCGGTACAGGGGGTGGGACCAGTACTCCACTTCGAATGAGCTCCCGTCCGCGCGCCAGTGCACCTCGTCGTCGACATGGGTAGGCCGCCCCTGCAGGGTGGACAGCCGGACGTGGCAGCGATCCTTGGGATAAGGCGTCCCGTCCGGATAGGCGTGATGGATCAGCTCGTGCATGTTGCGCCCCACCAGGTCATCTTCCTTCTCGTAGCCGAGCATGCTCAGCGCCGCGGGGTTGGCAAAGGTGCACAGGCCCTGCATGTCGATGCCATAAATGCCCTCGGCCGCGGAATTCAGCAGCAGGCGGGCTTTCGCCTCGCTTTCCTGCAAGGCGACCTCGGCCGCGCGACGCTCCAGCGTCGAGCCCAGATCCGCCGCCAACCGCTCCAGCAGTATCACCTCGTCCGCGCCGAAGGCATTGGGCTCGGCGCTGTACACCATGAGCGCGCCGATGATGCGGCCGTTCTTCCTCAGCGGCGTGGCAGCCGAGGAGCGATAGCCCTGAGCGCGGGCCTGTTCGCGCCAGGGCAGGAACCGCGGGTTGCTTTCGACATCGTCGTTGACCAGGGTGCTGCCCTGCCGGATCGCCGTGCCGCTGGGCCCTTGGCCCTGGGGCGTATCGTCGCAGCGTATGTCCACCTGCGCCAAATAGGCGGTGCCGTTCCCGGCCTGCGCCGCCGGACGCACATGCACACCATCCGCCTCGACCAGGCCGATCCACGCCATGCGGAAGCGCCCCTCCTCCGCCAGGATGCGGCAGACGCCGGTCATGAGTTCCGCCTCGTTGCCGCCATGCACCAGCGCCGCGTTGAGGGCCGCGATCGTGCGCAGCAGCCGGTTGTGGTTGACCAGGGCGCGTTCCGCGCGCTTGCGCTCGCTGATGTCTATGAAGGTCACCACCGCACCGACCAGTCTGCCGTCCTCGATCATGGGGTGCGACCAATACTCGACCGGGAAGCTGCTGCCATCGGCACGCCAATGGACTTCGTCGTCCACATGGCTGGGTTTCCCCGCGACCGTGGCCAACCAGACGCGGCAATCTTGCTTGGAGTAGGGGCTGCCATCGGGGCGGGTGTGGTGGATCAGATCATGGATCACCTTGCCCACCAGGTCGTTTTCGCTCTGGTAGCCCAGCATGCGTACGCACGCCGGATTGGCGAAAGTGCACTTGCCGTTCATATCGGCACCATAAATGGCCTCCGCGGTGGACGTCAGCAGCAAGCGCACCAAGCGGTCGCGCTTGCGCCGGTCGGCATCGGCTTGGGCGCGGGCCTCGCGCAGGCGCTGGGCCTGGAGGGTCACGGCCGCCTCATGCGCCAAATGCTCCAGCATCTGCGTTTGCGCCGGCGTGTAGGCACGCGCTTCCTGGCAGGAAATGGCCATGAACACACCGATCACCTCCTCTTGCGCCTGCAGCGGCACAGCCAAGGAGGAGCGCACGCCAAATTTCTCGCGCATGGCCGGACTCACACGCGGGTCGCTGACGGCATTTTCCACCACTACCGTTTCCCGCCGGTTGAAGGCGAAAACGGCTACTGATTGGTCCTGAAAGCCGAGGCGGAAATGCCCGCCCGGATCGTAGGGCGCGCGGCTATGGGCCACGCACACCAGTTCCTGCGCGGCCGGATCGGCCAGGAAAAGGAAGATCTGCTCGCCGAAGTCGGCCGCGTCGCCTATGCGTATGAGTTCGTTGACGACCTCGGCCACCGTGGTGAAGCTGCGCGAGCTTTGCAAAATGCGGTTGGTCAGCTCCAGCGTTTCAGTGTACGCGCGCAAGTCCTCCAGCAGGGTGCGATAACGTCGGGTGACGATGCCCAGCTCGTCGGTGGAGCTGGGCACCAGCGCCGCCAGATTGGCCTCGCTCATCGGCTCCGCCGCAGAGATGAGCGACCCGAGCGGCCCCAGCGCCAGGGCAAAACTGCGCGCGAATATCAGGCTGCCGCCGATGGCCAGCAACTCCAGCCCCAGCCAGACCACCACGGTTTCCAGGGAAAAATAGGCGGTGCGCGCCCAGTAGTACTGCACCAGCATGGTGTCGATGAGCAAAGGCACCAGGGCGCCGATGAGAAATACCTTGGTGCGCAAAGTCACGAAAGGCCGGTCGAATGCGAGATCGGCGGCGGCGCGGCCGAAGAGATTCAGGATGAGAAAAAATATCGGCAAGCCGACGACGATGGAAACGATGAGCGCGATCAACTCGATGCGGAACAGATCGATGGGCTCTGCGGCATACGCGGTATAAAGGCTGGCGGCGACCATCACGAACACCGGCGCCAACACCAGATAGATCAGGAACACCGCCCAGAAGCGCAGCGCGAAGGTCTGCATGGCACGCAGCGCGGACATTGCATCGGCACCGGGCGTGCGGTCCAGCCAGGCGGCCAGGGGGCGCATGGAGCGCGGGAGATACCAAAGCGCGAACGCGAGCCAACCCAGGATATACAAGGGTTCCAGGGGCGTGAGCAGGATGTCCAGAATCTCGCGCGGCGTGAGCACGCCCACGAGCAGGATGAAACTCAGGCCGAAAACCGGCGGAACGCTCCAGGTATAAAAAATCAGCCAGCGAAAGCGGCGCATGAATCCGGCCCCGTCCAGGCCGGGAGCACGCGCAACGCCACGCAGAGCGTTCGGCTGCAGGCTCCGCCCATCGCTATTTGCAAGCATGATTGTCGGTTCTGGGACGGGTTGCGGCTTTATAGCCTGACGGCCTGCCGAAAGCAACAATGGCCGTCATGCCGGCAGCGTGCGCGACGACCCTCAGCTCAGAGCCTGCCCACGTCCCTGAGCAGGCCCTGCCTGAGTTCTTCCAAACCGGCGTCGCCCCGGCCGTAGCAGGCCACTTCGAGCAGGCGCACGCGCCCCGCCAGGTCAGGCGTTTTTGCTTTGCGAGGGAGACGCTCCCACCACCGGCCCAGGGTAAGCGCCGGCGACACGCAGGATGCGCCGGCGCATGCCCGCAGCGCGCGGCTCAAGGCCACGGCGTCGGGGGCCGTTCGGATGGCCTGCCGGCAGCGCCGCCTCGCGAGCACCCGGCGCGCGTAGCGGCGAAGCCACCAGCCCGCCAGAATAGGCGCGACGGCCGCGCCAAGCAGGGCGGCGGCGCGTTCCAGTTGCCGATAGAGCGGGTTGAACACTGCGATGTCCGCATCTGTTAGGGTCGCTGCCTGCAGTTCGCCCGTCGCGGGATCGAACCAGGGAAAGACCAGGCGCGGAAGGTGCAGCACGCCGTCGCGGCCTGGACGCAAATAAATCACGGCGCGCAAAGCGAAGCCAGCAGCAGGGTCGTTTGCGCGCGCGAGCTGTTTCACCACAGGAGGATAGGCCGTGAGTTGCGGATGGGCGGCAAGCTGCATCATCAGCAAGTGGCGCAATTCGTCGGCCCCAAGGCCGCCCTGCACGGTGAGGGTCCAGGCCAGCGGCCGACGCAGCGGCCAGCGCGCGGGCAAGGGCTCGGCAGTAATCCGCAGGCGGCCGACCGGTACGACCAGAGGCAGCCAATCGGGCACGGCTTGCGCGTTGAACTGCAATGTCGGCGGCGGAAAGCGCAAGGCAGTGCCGAACTTGCTCGCCGCGAGCATAGGCAGGCGCACGGACAGCGGCCCCGCGCGCGTGGGCATGATGTCCCATACATAGCGATGCAGGGTGCAAGGCACACCGTTGCGCATCACCTGCGTTTGCGTCTCGCCCATGGGCCTTTGATACAGCCCGTCGCCGGTAGGCAACACCGGGCGCTTCCAGAGCAGGCTGCCATCGTCGCAAATGTCCAGCATCAATCGCCCCGGCTGACGCACCATGAGTTGTGCGGGCTCTATGCTCAGATGGGAAGTCACGTCCGGCACGAGATCGGAGCCGGCGGTGATGTGCAGAATCAGAGGGCGGCTGACGGCCGTGCCCAATCTGAAAGCAGGCAGGACGATCCTGCCGGTATGCAGTGGATAGAGGTTGAGGCTCAGCGTCTGTTGGTCGCCCGACTGGCTGGACGTCGATGGCCCCAGATCGAAGTCGCGCGCCAGCGGCTGCAAGTCCAGTTGCTCGAGCGGCAGTTCCTGGGCGCTGAAAGTCAGGTTGATAGGCGCACCCAGCGGCGATACGGCATGACCGACCTGCACGCTGAGGCTGGCGGCGCGGACGCACAGCGCCCAGCCCAGCAGAATCAGCAGAAGCGCGCCTGCCCTCACTGCGGCGCCTCCGGAGAGTCTTGTCCGAGCAGGCCGCGCGCGAGCGTAGTACGGCGGTCGCGCAGCCATTGCATCTTCTTGAAGCCGGATTCCCAGCCGGCAATGTCCAGCGTGCCGCTCGCCGCGGCGGTCTGCGTTCCTTGCAGCCGGGCGCCGGCGCCGGGGATCGCGCCGCGATCGATGAGCGGCCCGAGCGGAGTGGGCTTGAGATGCGGGATGGCGGCGTTGCTGTCCCAATCCAGATCCACCTGCCCGGCCACGGCGGTGCCGCGTCGCGCGCGCAAATCGGTCTGCGCCGGCGCATGGGGAGGAAGGTCTTTGAGACGTCGCAGCGCCACGGCCAGGTTGTGCCGCGCGCGCGCATCCAGAGGCCTTTGCCGCAGCACGGCCCCGAAGGCCTGCGCCGCCGCTGCCCAGTTGCCCAACCCATAGAGCGCGTTGCCGAGATCGTAGAGCGCATCCAGGCGCTGGGCCGACGTGGGAGCGAGCATCAGCGCTTCACTGAAATAGCGCGCCGCATCGCCATAGTTGCTCATCTGCCAGGCGGCCGCGCCCGCGCCCAGTTGACCCTCATAGCCGCCCAGTTGGGCATAGCAGGCTTGGGCATCGGATGCCGGGTCGGCATGCGCACGCGGTAGCGGCGCCAGCAAGCCTGCAGCCAGCAGCACGGCGGCAAAACGCCCGCTGCCGGCGGGCAGATACAGCAGCAGCATCAGCGCCAGCGCCGGCGCCAACAGCCAGGGATAGAGCTCGCGCCAGGCATGCGGCCCGTGCACCGGCAGAGTGGGCGCGGGCAGTCGCGCCAGGCCGCGGCCGTACAGCGCGCGCAAATCCGCATCATCGTCCGTCACCGACTCGTAGCGGCCCCCCGTGGAAGCGGCCAGGGCCGCGTAAGCTGCGCCATCCGGCCGGCTCACGGACGTGCCGCCTTCCGCAGTACTCAGCACGGCGCCGCCCGGTGTGGCCACGCCCAGCACATAAAGCGGCACGTGCGCGCGGGCCAGCGCGGCAACGGCCTGGCGCAGCGCCTCGCCGGATTTGCCCTCCAAGCTCTGGGCCGCGGCATCGCTCACCAGGAGCACGGCGCTGGGCTCGTGCCGCTGCGCTTCCTGCAAGGCCAGCGTCAGGGCGGCGGCGGGATCGTCGCCTGCCTGGGTGACGAGGTCGGGCTGGGCCAGATCGAGCGCATCGCGCAGGACGCGAGGGTCGTCGCTGGGCGGGCTCAATAATCCTGCGGCACCGCTGTACACGATCAAGCCTAGGCGTTCGCCGTGCAGGCGCTGGATCAAATCCAGCAGCTTCAGGCGCGCGCGGGCCAGGCGATTGGGGGCGATGTCGCTGCCCCGCATGGCGGGGGAAATACCCAGCACGGCATAGATGGTGAGATCATGTAGAGGCCGATCCGGCAACGCCCCGCCCGCGCCCGCCGGCAGCGGCAGGCGCGGTCCCGCCAGGGCGCCGGCAAACAGCGCCCAAGCAAGTAGCCGCAATAGGCGCCGCGCGATGCCGCGGCCATCGGCCCTAGTGTTCTGCACCGCCCAGGGCCGCAGGGCCGCGTCGGCATAGGCCTCGCGGGTTCGGCTGCGCCAGCGCGCCCAACCTTCCAGCACGAGCGGCTGCAGGGCCAGCAACCCCCAGGCCGGAGCACGCCAGTCGAGTTGCGCAAGCCAGCTCATACCGCTCTGCCCCGCCAGGAGAAACAGCGCGCCGCGCTCAGGCAGATTGCTGCAAGTAGGAGCGGCAGCCAATACCACTCGCGCACCTCGCGCTGCCGGGGCGGCGGCGAAATGGTTTTTTCGAGCTGGCCGATGTCCGAAATGGCCGCGTCAACGTCCGCCGTAGTGCGCACGAAATAGTATTTGCCGCCGGTCAGGCGTGCGATGTCGGCAAGGCCGGGCTGGCTGGGCGCCTGCGCCGTAGGCGCGCGGACCGAGGCGAAGAGGTCGCTGCCGACCTGCACGGTGTAGATCGCCACGCCCATGCGCCGCGCCACGGCCACGGCCTCGGCCGGCGTGATCTGGCCGGCATTGCTGTCGCCGCCGTCACTCACCAGGATGAGCGCTGGGCGCAGTTCGCGTTCGCGCACCTGCTTGAGCGCCAGGCCTAGGGCGTCGCCCAGGGCAGTGTTGGGTCCCAGGAATCCGACCTGCAGGCGATTGAGCTGCGCGATGAGATAGCGGCGGTCCTGGGTGGGCGGCGCCAGGGTGGCGGTTTGGCTGCCGAAGGCGATGACGCCCATGCGGTCGCCTACGCGTTTTTCTATGAAGCGATCCATCACCGCCTTGAGCATGGTGATGCGATCCACGGCTCGATGGCCGAGACGGAAATCATCCGTGCTCATGGTCTCCGAGGTGTCGATCACCAGCATGAGGTCGCGCCCCAAGGGCGATGGTTGTATCCAGGGGCCGGGCTGGCGCGGCTGGGCCAGAGCCAGCACCATGAGGACAAAGGCCAGGGCGTTTAGGGCCGGCGGCCAGGGGCTGCGCGGCAGGGAGGGCGACACTGGGGATGACCCCTGAAGCGCGGGATGGCGGTAGATCTCGGCCGGCGTCGCGCCCGTCGCGGTACGACGCCCAGCCGCCATGCCCCACAGGGCCACGAGAGGGAGGGCGGCGAACCACGCGGGATGGGCAAAGCTCAGCATGGCGTATCAAACACGCGCGGCGCGCCGCAACAAATCTTCCGCTTCCCGGCACAAGCGCGCGAGCAGCGCGCGATCACCTGGGGGCGCGGCGTAGCGCACGGCATCCAGCGCGACGACCCACTCGCGCCAGGCCGAAACATTCAGGCCGGCGGGACACTGCAGGGGCGAGAGATAGGACAGCTTATGCCGGGTTGCCATGAGCTTGGCCAGTCGCGCAGCCACCAACTGCGGATCGTCGCTGGCCGCGGCGCGTCGCAGGCGCGCCAACTGACGGCGCGGCGCGCTCAGACGCAAGATCAGCCAGGCCAGAGCAAGCGCCAGGACAA
This sequence comes from Pseudomonadota bacterium, assembly GCA_021849595.1. Classification (GTDB taxonomy): domain Bacteria; phylum Pseudomonadota; class Gammaproteobacteria; order Burkholderiales; family Thiobacillaceae; genus JAJXXS01. The sequence continues at coordinate 15,058 of JAJZSR010000019.1, forward strand.
AAACCGCAAACCCTGCGACCCAAGGCACGGGCGGGGCCGCCGCCATGGGCGGCCCAGGGGCGGGCCCGATGATGGGCGCAAGATCAGTATGCGGATTGGGCATGGCGGGCGAACTGCGGCAGCAAGTCGTCTTCCTCGCTGCCGATGCGCAGATAACGGGCCCCCAGGCTTTGCAGGCGCGCGGACAGCTCGGCTTCGCGCTGCGCGTAAGCCTCGGCAAGCGGCGCCGCAGCGCGCCGCGTGTCCAGCCAGGAAAGGCGGCCGCTGTGCAGATCGTGGAACAAGGCCATGCCCATGTCGGGCAGACGCCGCTCCGCCGGGTCGGCGACGCCCACGCAGCAGAGCTCGCATTGCTCGGCCAAGCGTGCCAGCGGCTTCCAGTGGGCGGGTTCCAGCCAGGTGAAATCACTCACCAGGGCCAAACGGCTGCCGCCGGGCAGATGCGCCGCCAGGCGGGCAAGACGCACAGCATAGCGCTCGGCCCCATCTGTCGCATCGACCGGCGGACAGGGGCGCGCGGCGGCCATGGCAAGGGCGTGCGCGGCGTGAGCGCCATCCTGCGTCGGCAACTGCGCGTCGGCTTCATCCCACAGCGTGGCGCCCACGCCCTGGCGCGCTGCGACGGCGGCAAAAGCCAGCAGCACGACCACGCGCGCGCCCTGGACCACCTTCAAGCGGCGGCGGGTGCCGAAGCGCATGGCCGGGCCGCGGTCGATCACCAGGTGCAGGGCGATCTGGCGCTCCTCCCGGTACAGGCGCACATAGGCGCGTCCGCCGCGCGCGGTGCTGCGCCAGTCCATGCGGCGGATGTCGTCGCCCGCCGCATAAGGGCGCAAGGCCTCGAAATCCAGACCGGTTCCTAAGCGCGCCGCGGGCCAATCTCCGACTCGGCGGCTGCCCACCAAGCGGTGCTGACGCCGCGCCAGCTCGCGCCCCTGGGCGGCCAGTTGTGCGATTTCCGCCGTCGTCAGCAGGGGTGCATGGACGCTCGCGTCCCTGCGGAATGGTGCCCGCAGGCGGCAGTACAGCCAGGACATCATGGCGCGGGGACAGCCTCCAGCAAGCGGGCGATCAGCGCGTCGCGGGTCAGCTGCTCAAGGCGCGCATCCAGGCTGAGGATGATGCGATGGCGCAGGCAGTCCGGGGCCATCTCGCGCACATCGTCGGGGGTCACGTAGTCGCGCCCGCGCAGATAGGCCAGCGCGGCGGCGGTCTGCGCCAGCGCCAGCGCCGCGCGTGGGCTTGCGCCCACCGCCACGGCCTGAGCCCAGTCTGGCTCCAAGTCGCCGGGGCGACGGGTAGCGCGCACCAGTTCGACGATGTAGGCTTCCACCGCCTCGGCGATGTGAATTTGCTTCACCTCCTCGCGCGCCTGCAGGGCCGTGGCGACGTCCAGGCGGGTTGCGCTGGGCAAGTCGTGGCCGTTCCAGGCGGCGCTGCGGCTGCGGCGCAGGATTTCCAGTTCTTCGTCGGCGCTCGGGTAATCCATCGCCACGTGCAGCAGGAAGCGGTCAAGCTGGGCCTCCGGCAGCGGATAGGTGCCGGCTTGTTCCAAGGGGTTCTGCGTAGCCATGACCATGAACAGCGGCGGCAGCTTGCGGGTCTGCCCGCCCATGCTGATCTGATGTTCCTGCATGGCTTCCAAGAGAGCCGACTGCACCTTGGCCGGCGCGCGGTTGATTTCGTCGGCCAGCACGATCTCATGGAACATCGGCCCTTCCACGAAGCGGAAATCGCCTTCGTGATACACCTCGGTGCCGGTGAGATCGCCCGGCAGCAGATCGGGCGTGAACTGGATGCGGGCAAAGCTGGCGTGTATGCCGGCGGCAAGCGCCTTGATGGCAGTGGTCTTGGCCAAGCCCGGCAGGCCTTCGACCAGGATGTGTCCGCCGCACAAGAGGCCGATCACCAGCCGGTCGAGCAACGCGCCCTGGCCGACGATGACGCTTTCCAGGGCGCGGCGCAGTTCGAGGATGCGGGGCTGTTGTTCCATGAGCGTGTCCGTAAGGCAGAGCGCCAGTTTACGGACGCAGCCGCCCTCAGCCTATGGGCAAAACGGCCCAAGCGCCGCTGGAACCGGCTTCAAAACAGCCGATAAAGCGCGACGTAGTAGGACAAGCGGTTGGCGGCGACGTCCGTGAGATTGCGCCCCAGAGACCACAGCAACTGGCTGCCCGCCGGCAGAGCAGGCTGCCGCCGACGTCGAAGCCACTGCTGGCGCCGCCGCCAACGTGATCCGCGTCCTGGTGATACAGCTCTGCGCCGAGAAAACTCGTCGCACCGAAATTGCGCTGCAGCAGCACGCCCTCGAACCAGCCGTTGCGGAGCTGGCCACCGCGGCGTATCCAATACCCGCCGCCGCCGTAGGTAGTCCAGCGCCCCTCATCGAAATCTTCCTGCGCCCATACCGGCAGGAAAAATTGCGCACGCCCGTTGCCCAGGCCGCGTGCCGCGCTGCCGGTGGGCACTTCGATGAGCGGGAAGACGCCGATATCGGGTCCCGTCTGCACCTGATGAACGAGGCGTGCCTTGAGCCCCAGTTCGATATCGCCCATCCCTTGGGTCCGCGGGCCACCGTCCAGCGTGTTGTAGGCGAGCGGCAGCACCATGTGCACCATCATGTTGCGGTGAAAGCCGTCGTTGAATTCGATGGCCGGGCCCACCCCGTTCCAGCCGCCGGCGCCTTGCGTGCCGCTGCTGAAAAGATAGGCCTCGTAATGGCCGTAGGGCACGGGCTCGGGATCGTCGGTGCGAAACGGCGGCCCCGCAGCGGCCAGGCCCGCATAGGCAATCGCGCCCGTCAGGCCTGCGATGATGAGCCAGGATTTCAGCCTTGGGGAGAAGACAGCGTGACACGTCACCTTCGGGAAAACTTTGCTCATGCCCATAAGCCACCCAGTGCTGCGAGCGCCACCACCCACAAGGGCGAAACCTTCCAGAACTGGAGCAGGGCGAAGGCGCCCAGCGCCAGAACAAGGTCGATGGGACCGCGCACCGCGCTCAGGAAAATCGGGTTGTACAAGGCGGCGAGCAGAATGCCCACGACGACGGCATTCACGCCGTCCAGCGCCGCGCGTAGGAGCGGCCGGGAGCGCCATTGGTTCCAATGCGGCAAGGCGCCCAGCACCAGCAGGAAGGCCGGAAGGAATATGGCCGCCAGCGCCATCAAGCCCCCTGCCCAGCCCTGGGCGCCGCCATGGCTCGCGGCGCCCAGATAGGCGGCGAAGCTGAACAAGGGACCGGGCAAGGCCTGGGCCATGCCGTAGCCGGCGAGAAAGTCGTTGTCGGACATCCAGCCCGCGGGCACGACTGTGGCGCGCAGCAGCGGCAGCACCACATGGCCGCCGCCGAACACTAGCGCGCCGGCGCGATAAAAAGCGTCGAACATCGCCAGGCCCATGCTGCCGGTGACGGCCGCCGCGACAGGCAGCGCACCCAAGAGCGCAAAGAACAAGACCCACGCCAGGGCGGAAATCCAGCGCCTGATGCGGAAATCCGCGTGGGCCACGGCATGGGTCTGCGCAGCCGAGAGCCAACGCCAACCCCCCAGCGCGCCCAGGGCGATGACCGCCATCTGCGCCCAGGCCGACGTCCACAGCAACACTGTGACAGCCGCGAGCACGGCGAAGGATGCCCGCAGCCGGTCGCCGCAGAACTGGCGTCCCATGCTCCACACCGCCTGGGCGACCACCGCGACGGCGGCGAGCTTGAGGCCGTGCAGCCAGCCGGCGGCGGAAGCGTCCGGCAGCAGATGCAAGCCGTAGGCGAAGGCTATCATAATGGCCGCCGACGGCAGCGTGAAGCCCAGCCAGGCCGCGAATGCCCCCCGCAGGCCGGCGCGCAGCGCGCCCAAGGCGATGCCGACCTGGCTGCTCGCCGGGCCGGGCAAAAACTGGCACAGGGCCACCAGATCGGCATAGGCGCCCGCCTCTAGCCACTTGCGCCGTTCGACGAATTCGCTGCGCAAATAGCCCAGGTGAGCGATAGGCCCGCCGAAGGAAGTCAGGCCTAGCTTGAGAAAAATCAGGAACACGCGCAGCCAGGACGGTGCGGCGGGTTGCGCCGGGCCGGAACCAGCAGGCTGGACAACAACCCCTCTCCCTCTAGTAGGGAAGCAGGGCTGAGGGTGTTCCGGGTCGTCGCGCGCCATGTCGCGCTCAACGACCCACGGCGCGGCCGGGACGCGCCGGGCGCGACGAACTTGAGCGGGGCGTATCGTCCAACACCTCGCGCGCCAGTTCCCAGACCTTGATTTTGATCTCCCTGAGCGTCTTCCTTCCGAGTGCCGTGATTGCATAGTATTTGCGGGCCCGGCCGCCGACCACCATGCTGCGCTGCTTGAGGTAGCCGCCCCGCTCCAGCGTGTGGAGAATGGGGTAAAGCGTACCCGGACTCAAGCGGTAGCCGTGGCGGCCGAGTTCCTCGATCATCTCGACACCATAGATGGGGCCTTCGGCAGCGTGATGAAGAATGTGGGCGCGCAGAAAGGCCGGGTAGAGGCTCTTGAGGATTGGATTCATGTATCGTATACAGATATCGTTACGCGATTTTATGCGATGAGGCGGCTGGCCTCAATCGGAAGTGACCCGAGGAGCAATAGTCCATGACATGGAGCTGCCGGGCTTCAGTAGGAGGGCTCGGCCGCGAGCTGCCAGTCGAATGAATTTGTAATGTGGCCACGGCGACCACCAACCCCTAATCCGCAGTTCTCTTCCAACCGCGGAGAGGACTATCGAACACTACGCCCGCGCCAAGACACTACGGCTATCGTCAGCGGTCATTACATCTGAACCTGTTTGTCCGCATTCTGAGCCACCCATTCCAGAAAATCCTTCTCGGGCAGCGGGCGGCTGAACAGATGGCCTTGAAACTTGTCGCAGCCGAGCCCGATAAGCATTTCGCGTTGCGGCGGCAGTTCAACGCCCTCCGCGATAATGTCGAGCTGCCTGTACCGGCCGATCGCAATCAGCGATTCCGCCAGAGGATGCTCATGCGCCGTACTGAGTTCGTCCACAAAGGCCTTGTCGATCTTGATGATATCCAGCGGAAGATCTTTCAAATAGGCGAAGGATGAATAGCCCGTCCCGAAATCATCAAGCGACACTTTGAAACCGTAGGCTCGTAATGCCAGCAGCTTGTTGATTGATCCTTCGGGATCATAGAGCAGGGCCGATTCCGTAAGCTCCAATACCATATATCTCGGGTCGAGTTCGTGCGCCAGCAGCGATTGATGCACGCGATCGGCAAAATCATGGCGGGCAAATTGCCACGGACTTACGTTGACCGAAAGGTGGCCGCGGAACGGCACACCGGTATAAAGCCAGCGCGCAAGGCTGGCGCAGGCGCGCTCGAACACCCATTGGCCGATGCCGTGGGTGAGCCCGGTTTCCTCTGTGACAGGAATGAAATCAGCGGGCGCGACATCACCCAGTTCGGGGTAATGCCAACGTAACAGGGACTCAGCCCCTACCAAGCGTCCCTTGCCGTCGACTTGAGGCTAGAAATACAACTCCAGTTCATCATGGCTGATGGCCTTACGCAGCCCGTCCCCAAGGCGCAACCGCTTGGCCGCCTGGTCCTGGAAGCTGACTTGATAAAGCTGAAGAGATCCCCGTTTGCGAACTTTTGCCTGGTGCAAAGCCATGTCGGCATGACGCATGACATCCAGTTCGGTATCGCCGTTTTCCGGGAACAACGCCATGCCTATGCTGGCCCCGACATTGAAGGCGCGCTCTTCGACAAAAACCGGTCTTGAAATCGCCGCAAGAATTCGCTGCGCCAACTCTTCCGCGAGCTCCGCCATACCATGCGATTGGCTCGCCTCATTGGTCAGCAACAGGCCAAATTCATCGCTCCCCAAGCGAGCAAACAATGACCGCTCGCCCACCGCTTCCCTGAGGCGTTGCGCGACCGCCTGGAACACCATGTCCCCTACCTGATGCCCCAAGGCATCGTTGATGGTCTTGAAATGATCAAGATCGATCAGAAGCAGCACCGCCATCCCCCTTGCTCCGCATATGGGCCAATGCGTCGAACAGGTCTTCGTGAAGGCGTGCGCGGCTGGCCAGACCGGTAAGCTCATCCCGGTATGCCAGGCGTTGGACATGCTCCTCGGCACGCAAGCGCTGGACTTCTGCGCCAGCCCGGGCAGCGAATATTTCAAGGATTTCCCGCACCTGCTCGACGTGCTCAAGCGGTTTGTTGTCCACGATCACAATTAGACTCAGCGCCTTGCCCTGCGAATCGAACAGCGGTGCACCGATGTAGCTCTCCGCGCCCTTCTCAATCAGCACCATGTCCTGGGGAAACAGTTGCTGTACATCGCGGGGATAGACGCAGGTGCGCTGCCCAACCACGTTGGCGCACGGCGTGCCGGGAAGCGAATAGCTGATGTCTGCGGTGATCTGCCCTCGGCTGCAAACGGCAAGCGTGTTGATTCGCTGCGCATCGCGCTCATCGATCAGCCCAATGAAAAAAATCGGCGCCAAACAAACCGGCCAAACTGCGGGCCAGATGCTGGAAGAAGTCTTTTCCGGTGGTAGCCGAAACGCCCGCGGCGATAAGGCGGATGGCATCGTCGACGCGCTTTCTTTCGGTGACGTCCTCCTGCATCAGTACCACTTCGCGGACGGCACCTGTTCCATGATTGATCGGATAGATAAAGCCGCGCACCCAACGGTCGCGAACGGGGCCGCGCGGCAGCGGGTTACCGGCCGGGTGTACACGATGGGAGGAATCCCGGTGGCGGTACCCGCGAATCCTTGTTCGATGAGCGGCATCACCCCATGGCTTACCAACTGCTGATCCTTGAGGATGTTGTAATCGGCGATCGCTCCGGCGGGCACCCCCATAGCTTTTCCCAGGCTGAGTTGACCTGCAAAGTATGACCATCGGGCGCAAGTATCCGGATGCTGAGCGGCGACTGCTCTACCAGATGCTGGAAGCGTGTTTCAGAAGCACGCAGCCGCAACCTTGATTCGCGACTCAGTGCCACGCTCATGGTAATGACCATCGCGAGGTAACCAAATGCGCCTAGCGGAAGAAAATCGATCAGCGCGAGCCGAACTAGAATGCCTTCTGTCACGGAAGCCAGGAACAGCACAACGGCAACGATTAGCACCAGGGTAGTGCGGCTGCCCGTTTGTCGATAATGTCTTGCAAGCGCATGCAACCCGTAGGCAAAGCAAGTCAGGACAGCGACAACTCCGGCATAGCCCCGGTAATTGAGCGCCCCTGGGCGACCGTGATCGTTTCCCCCCAAGGCAATCGCATACCCGCCAGGCCGTGGATCTCGGCATATTGCAGGCTGTACGGTTGCACAAAATTCACCGCGGCGAGCGTCGCAAAAACAGATGTCAGGGTAAGGAGCGACGGTTGGGGGCGCCTTGCCGTGTAAAACGAGATAAACCAAGCAAACAGTGCCAGCGTGAAAAAAGCGACAGCCAGACTCCACTTGAGGGACTGCACATAATCGCCGACATCGGTGGCGGCAAGGCCACGAGCCAGAAAAAACGTGAACGGCAACATCAAGGCAGTCGTGCCGGCGAAGGTGATCTGCACGGAGTCGAACAGCCGCCGCACGCCGGCGCCCAAGTGGACCACTGCCGCGTAGGCACAGATTCCGGCCATCAAATACAGGCCCGGAATGACAATTTCCTTCATTTTGTTTGTAGGCCTCCCGGCTTCACCAACCACCCCCCCAAGAGGTAGTGGGTTGTTTGTTGGTTAATTTAGCACCGGATGGCCTCCTTACAAGACGGGTACAGGAAATCCATGTAGCAGTGTTAGCCGGACTGCGGTCTGACAGCCGTTAACCTGGTCGTCGCAAGGTCGCGGCCTTTGCAGCCGCAGCGGTGACTGGCTCGAATGGCCGGTGTCGCGGGGGTTGCCAACACTGGGATGGGCACATGCCACAAAGGAAAGTGAAATAGCAAGATTCGGGTCGCAAGCATGGCGGGCGGCATCCATAATCGGTTCTCGCTATATGGAACCGGACCAGCGCATGCACAAGATTATCGAACCAGCGATCCTGTATTTTGGGACACCTGTGGTCCTAATCAGCACCCAAAATGAAGATTACACGGCCAACCTTGCGCCTATTTCTTCCGCATTCTGGCTGGGTTGGCGATGCGTACTCGGCATCGCGGCATCCTCCAAGACGTACCGGAATTTGATGCGCACCAAGGAATGCGTCATCAATCTGCCGTCCGCAGCCGAGGTCGCGGCGGTTGACCGTCTCGCGCTCACGACGGGCGCTAACCCCATACCGGAGCGCAAACTGGACCGCGGCTATCGGTATGAGCCCGACAAGTTTGCGGTGGCGGGGCTGACGCAAGCGCCTTCCGAGGTTGTCGCGCCGCCCAGAGTCAAGGAGTGCCCCATCCAGCTTGAGGGGGTGGTAGAAGGAACACATGAAGTTGCGAAGAATACCGACGACCTACGCGGCTTTGTTGTGTGTTTCGAAACGCGCATCCTGAGGGTGCATGCCGATGGAATGCTGCTCGTGAGCGGAGAGGCGAACCGGGTTGACCCGGATAAGTGGCGGCCGCTGATCATGAGCTTTCAAAAATTTTACGGGCTAGGGCCGGAGCTGCACACGTCCACGCTGGCGACGATTCCGGAGGGGGCTTACTATACCTCCGACATCGACCGAGCGCGGGCCGTTCGCTCGTAGGGTTCGGTACTCGCCGACCGGATTCCATGTCAGATTATGACCGCATTGCCCAGGCAATTGCATACATTACCCGCTACGCAAGCAGCCAGCCCACGCTAAATGATGTAGCGGCACATCTGCGCCTGAGCCCTTTTCACTTCCAGCGATTGTTTTGCCGCTGGGCGGGAGTCACGCCCAAGCGCTATTTGCAGGTCTTGACAGTGGAGCGTGCTAAGCGGCTTCTGGCCGAGTCGCGTCCACTGCTGGATGTCACCGACGCTGTTGGTCTCAGCAGCGGATCCCGCCTGTATGACCATTTCGTTCATCTTGAGGCCGTGACGCCGGGGGAATTCAAGTTGGCGGGCGAAGGCATGACAATAGAGTTCGGCATGCATGACACGCCATTCGGCCCTGTATTCATCGCGGTCACCGCGAGGGGTATCTGCAGTCTCGAATTTGTGGAAAGCGGTGTCATCGAGAGTGCCCGCGCCCGCCTGGCACAAAAGTGGCCGCACGCCCAAGTCCGTGAAAACCCGACGCGGACACGCGCGATAGCCGGTACCATATTCAGTAGGAATATCACGCCTGATCGCCCATTGTCGCTCCATGTTTCCGGCACGAATTTCCAGATCAACGTGTGGAAGGCGCTCCTGCAAATACCTAGCGGGCACGTTGCAAGCTATGCCGAGATAGCGACAGCCATCGGCCGGCCCTGCGCGGCGCGTGCAGTGGGACGGGCCGTGGGCGACAACCCGGTTGCATTTGTGATCCCTTGCCACCGTGTCATCCGCCAAAGCGGAGACCTGGGCAGCTACCACTGGGGGGAAATACGCAAGCATGCAATCCACGCATGGGAGGCGGCAAGACAAGACGCGCATTAGCGGTGACGATGTCACCCACGCATGAGCGGCAACTACCTGAAGTAACCGGCCGTATGGAAACTCCGGGCCAGCTCAGTGAGGGCCCCACGTGGCACCAAGTTGCACCCTCACGCAGGGCTCTACTCCCGGAAGGCTATCGACCGGCAATGGCAGTTCGCCAGCTTGTCGAACTGCCGGTGGAGCCAGCCTCATTCATATAGGCGTATACAGATCACAATAGCCCATGGAGCTGATGCGCCCTTCCACCACTTGGCAGCTCCCCTCCGCCATCATCTGAGGCCCCATCATGCCGTGGCCGACCATGCCACCCGCAGGTAAGAAGTAACGGCACATCCCGCACATTTTTCCGGCATTGGGGCGATCCTGATAATGGACGGCCGATTTGGCCAGCTTTTTTTCCTTGCCGCCCTCGGCAGCGGCGGATGCCGCGCCGGCAGGCAAGGCGGCCGCTACCGCCACCACGGCAATATTTTTCAACCAGCTACGACGCGACATGTTTTCAGCTCCTCCAGTCAAGGGATTTCTGATCACTCATGAAGTGAATATCTGCTTTCCTCGTCCGCACAGGTAAGCCAACGCACACGCGGGCCATGACGTCCACGATGTCGGCGCCAGCCGCAGGGGCATCCACCACCCAACGATCCAGCCATCTTGTCCGGCTTCCGGATTCCCGCACCGTCACAAACGCGCAGCGCTCAGGCAATCACTGGCCCAGGCCCCCGTCACCCCCAAGCCGCTGCCGCTGTGCCTTGGTGAGTACGGCATAGGCATCCCGCCGCGCATCCAGCCGGGCGTCGTACATCTGCCGCATCAGTTCGGTTTCCTTGCGGAACAGCGCCTTCTGGATGCCGGTGAGCTTGGCGACTTGCGCATCGCTGAGCGCCAAGCCGCCGTAACCCATCATCATCCCCGACCCGAATGCCATTCCCGGGCCGCGCATACCCATCATGCCGTGCATCATGGGGCACATCTGCATCATTCCCATCATGCCCATATTGCCGGACATCCTGGGGGCGCCTGCCCCAGGCCTGCCCATCATGTCCGGCCCTATCATTCCTCCTATCCCCGGGGGAACAGCGGGCGTGCCCTGGGCCTGGCCGGGGGCCGCTTCAGGCTGTGGCGCCTGTTGGGCATGAGCGGGGGTCATGCCCAGGAATGCCGCGAGGGTCAACACGGCGGCGAGGGGTTTGAGGTCGGCATTCATTTGGTTCTTCCTTTCCTGTTCGGGTTTGACAAAAATGGCGGCGCAGCCATCGGCGGTTTCCCGCCGGGGCCGCGAAACCTGCCGCCGGCTGCGACAACTCTTCCAATAATTTTCACAGGGCAATCCTGTAACCAACATAGTTCACCTTTTGTGCAACTTTGGCCCGTCAGCGCAGGCCCAGCCGCCGCTTCTGCCACAACGCGTACACGGCGGGGAGCACCAACAGGGCGAGGGCGCCGGCGGTGATCATGCCGCCCACCATGGGCGCGGCGATGCGCTTCATCACGTCGGCGCCCGTGCCATGGCTGACCATGATAGGCAGCAAGCCGCCGATGACGATGGCAAAGGTCATGTTCATGGGACGCAGGCGCAGCAAAGTGCCTTCGGTGATGGCCAGTTTCAGCTCGCGCCAGTCGCGCAGTTCGCCGCGCTGCTGGCGCCGATGCACTGCCTGGTCCAGGTACAGCAGCATGACCACGCCGAACTCCACCGCCACGCCGGCGAGCGCGATGAAGCCCACCGCCACCGCCACGGAGAGCTTATAGCCCAGCGCATAAACCAGCCACAGACCGCCCACCAGCGAGAGCGGCAGCGTGAGCAGGATGATGGCCACTTCCATCCAGTTCTTGAAGTTGAAATAAAGCAGCAGGCCGATTAGGGCAATCACAGCCGGGATCACCAGTTCCAGGCGCTTGGCGGCGTGCTCCATGACCTGATACTGGCCGACCCAGGAGAGGGTGTAGCCCGAGGGCAGCGCCACGGCTTTGGCGATGGCCGCTTTGGCGTCGCCCACATAGGCTCCGATGCTGACGCCGGGCTTGAGGTCGACGTAGATCCAGTTGCTGAGCTGCGTGTTGTCGCTGGTAAGCATGGACGGGCCGTTCTCGATGCGCAGTTGCGCGACCTGGGCGAGCGGTATCTGGCTGCCTTGCGGTGTGGCGATGCGCCCTGCCATCAGGCTGGGCAGCGACTGGCGCAGATCGCGCGGATAGCGCAGGTTGACGGGAAAGCGCTCGACGCCATTCACCGCGGTCGTGAGTACTTCACCGCCTAAGGCCGTCTCCACGAAGCGGTTCACGTCCGCCACCGAAAGCCCGTAACGGGCAGCGGCGGCGCGGTCGGTGTCCACCACGATATAGCGCCCGCCGGTGACCCTGGCGGCATAGGCATTCTGCGTACCGGGTATGCCCTGCAGCACGCGCTGGATGTCCTGCCCCAGCCGGTTCAGGACGGCCAGATCGGGGCCGGCCACCTTGATGCCCAGCGGTGTCTGCAGGCCGGTGGTAAGCATGTCCACGCGCCCCTTGATGGGCTGGGTCCAGGTATTGGACAGGCCGGGCACCTGCAGGGCGCGGTTCATCTTCTCCTGCAGGCCGTGGAGCGTCGTGCCGGCGGGCCAGTGATCCGGGTTCGAGAGCGTGACCGCAGTCTCGAACATGGAGATGGGCGCCGGGTCGGTCGCGGTCTGCGCCCGCCCGGCCTTGCCGAACACCGTTTCCACTTCGGGAAACTGCTTGAGGATGCGGTCGGTCAACTGCAGCAGCGCGCCGGCCTGGCCGATAGAGACCGAAGGATCCTGGGTGATGGGCATGTACAGCAGCGTGCCTTCGTTGAGCGGCGGCATGAATTCCGAGCCCAGGCGCTGCCACGGAAAGTACAGGCTGGCGGTAAGCAGCCCGCCCAGCAGCACCATGAGCCAGGGGGCGCGCAATACTAGGCCAATGACGGG